>JADGQR010000250.1 GCA_017881685.1 Gemmatimonadaceae bacterium | reverse complement strand
TTCCGGTTCCAGAGAGACCAAAGAACAGCGCGGTGTCGCCCGCCTCGCCGATGTTGGCAGAGCAGTGCATCGAAAGAACACCCTGCTTCGGCAGCAGGTAGTTCATCACCGTGAACATCGACTTCTTGAGCTCGCCGGCATAGCGCGTCCCACCGATCAGAATCGTGCGCTCGGCAATGTTCAGAACGATGAAAGTGCTCGTACGCGTTCCGTGCTTCGCAGGATCCGCCTGGAACTCAGGCGCGTGGAGAACCGTGAAGTTCGGATCGAACGTCGGAAGCTCGGTAAGCTCCGGCCGGATGAACATGTTCCGCACGAACGCCATGTGCCACGCATTCGGCGAGACGTAACGAACTGACAGACGATAAGCCGGATCGGCGCCACAATAGAGATCCTCGACGAAAAGCTCTTCCTGCTTGTCGAGATAGGAGCGAACGTCAGCGAGCAGCGTGTCGTAATTCTCCGGAGCGTACGGCTGATTCACCTTGCCCCAGTCGACGTCATTCTCCGACGACGGCTCCTTCACTACGAACTTGTCGTTCGGTGAACGGCCGGTATGTGGCGAAGTAACAGCGACGAACGGTCCCATTGCAGCGAACTCGCCCTCATTACGGCGTGCAGCAGCCTGCATCAGCTCGGGGGCGATCATGTTCCAGTGCACGCGACCCTTTGGATTCAATCCCTGCTTGCTCAGGCCGATCGTGCTTTCCCTCTGCACGGTGACGCGCTCCGGCTTTGTCTCAGTGGCCATCCCGTCTATCCCTCAATAATGAATGTTCTGTCACTTGGCTCGCGGCCTTTTTACTGCCTTGCCGCGGGACTGCGCGTCCATAACCGCAACGGCAGCCATGTTCACGATGTCTTCAACGTCGGCGCCGCGCTCCAGCACATGCACCGGACGATTCATTCCCAGCAAAATCGGACCAATCGCCGTCGCCCCGCCCAGATGATTCAGCAGCTTGTACGCGATGTTACCGGCACTCAGGTTCGGAAAAATCAGAACGTTCGCCCGCTCAGTCAGCGAGCTGAACGGATAACCCGAGCGCAGCAACTCTTCGTCGAGCGCCGTGTCGGCCTGCATCTCGCCGTCAACCACAAGCGACGCATCTTTCGCGCGAAGCAGCTGCACCGCGCGAGCGACTTTCTCTGCCTCCGGATGCTTCACTGACCCGAAGTTGGAGAACGACAGCATCGCAATCCGGGGTTCGATCCCCAAAGTGCGAACGATCCGGCCGGCCGAATAAGCAATTTGTGCAAGCTGCTCGGCTGACGGATCGATGTTTACTGTGGTGTCTCCACAAAAGATAACATGTTTGTCGAAAACGAGCATGTAGAGCCCGCTCACGACTTCGGCTTTTGGATGCGCGCCGATAACCTGCAGCGCGGGACGAATCGTCTCCGGATAATGCATGTTCACGCCTGAGACGAGCGCGTCGGCATCGCCGCACGCGACCATCACGGAACCGAAATAGTTGCCGTTGTAAAGAAGCTGAGTGGCTTCGCCGAGGCTCAGTCCCTTCCTCTGACGACGACGCCAGAGATAGTCGGCGTACTGCTCGCGCCGCGGAGAATCCGACGGATCTTCAATGCAGATATCGGCGATCGGAATCCCGTTTTCGCGTGCGATACGCTCGATGTTCTCAGGATTGCCGAGCAGAATCGGCTCGGCAATGCCCTCATCGCGAATCATCTGGGCGGCGCGAATTACCTTTGGCTCTTCACCTTCCGGGAATACAACGCGCCGCGGATCGCTGACAGCGCGATTGATGATTCCGCGCATCACTCCGCGGGCGCGTCCCTGACGTGCCTCGAGCTTTTCGCGGTAATCGTCGAGGTCGATGAACTCGCTCGCTACGCCTGTAGCGACTGCGGCCCATGCAACGGCCGGTGCGACCCACAGCAGAACGCGCGGGTCGAACGCGAACGGAATCAGGTAATCCGCTCCGTATTTCACCGAGCGCAGCCCGTAGAGCCGCGACACGCTGTCGGGAACGTCCTCTTTTGCGAGCAGTGCAAGCGCGCGCGTCGCAGCCATCTTCATCGCTTCGTTGACTTCCGTCGCGCGTGCGTCGAGAGCGCCGCGGAAGATGAACGGAAATCCGAGGACGTTGTTGACCTGATTCGGGTAGTCGCTGCGTCCGGTCGCGATGATCGCATCGGGACGCACGGCCCGCACTTCTTCCGGCAGGATTTCGGGCTCAGGGTTGGCGAGCGCAAAGATGATCGGCTTGGCGGCCATCTTTACGATCATGTCGCCTGTTACCGCACCGGCGACAGACAGGCCGACGAAGACGTCGGCGCCATCGAGCGCGTCCTTGAGTGTTCGGCACGAAGACTCGTTCGCGAACCGCGCCTTGTACGGATCCATCTCTCCGGGGCGTCCCTTGTAGATGACACCCTGGCGGTCACAGAGGAGAATGTTCTCGCGCTTCACGCCGAGCCGCACGTAATGCTCGGCCGTCGAGATTGCGGCGGCACCGGCGCCCGAGAAAACGCATTTGACTTCGGTGATGTCCTTGCCCGTGATCTCGAGCGCGTTCAGCAGGGCGGCGCCGGAGATGATGGCGGTGCCGTGCTGGTCGTCGTGGAAGACGGGAATCCGGAGGGTCTTTCTGAGCTCCTCTTCTATATAGAAGCAGTCAGGGGCGCGAATGTCCTCGAGATTGATTCCGCCGACGGTCGGCTCGAGGAGCTGGCAGAACTTGATGACGTCGTCAGGATTCTCGGATCCGACTTCCAGATCGAATACGTCGAGGTCGGCGAACTGCTTGAAGAGGTTGGCCTTGCCTTCCATCACCGGCTTGCCGGCCAGTGCTCCGATGTTGCCGAGTCCGAGGACGGCTGTTCCGTTGCTGACGACGGCTACGAGATTGCCGCGGGCCGTGTACTTGTACGCGTCGGCCGGGTTCTTCTGGATCTCGAGACAGGGAACAGCAACGCCAGGTGAGTAGGCGAGTGCGAGGTCGCGTTGGTTATTGAGCGGCTTCGTGGGAACGACAGCGATCTTTCCCGGCCGCCCGGACGAGTGATAATCGAGGGCGTCTTGACGCTTCATTTTATAGTTGTGTGAAGCTTGCAAGTTATAGCCACACAACGAGTTTGGGCAGGGACGGGACCGATTAGACCCAGGGAGTTCAGAGTGCGGAGTTTTCAGTTCACCGTTGTCGAGTTCTGAGTTTTGGACTTGACCTGATTTGGTGGACACCTCCATAACCCATTTGGGAGGTGTCCATGGCTCGAAATCGGAAGTTCTCCGCGGAGTTCAGAGTTCAGGCTGTTCGATTGATGAAAGAGCGGGTTGCGGCGGGTGACACTCTACTGCGAGTTGGTGAAGAGCTCGGTCTAGATCCTAATCTGCTTTGGAATTGGGGACGAGAAGTCGACGCGGCACCACCGGAGGCATCGCCGGAGGAAATATTCCCTGGCTTCGGGCGGAAGCGGTCGTACGTACGGCGTGAGATCAAAGCGGAAGAGGAGATTGGGCCAGAGAGTCCCGAGCAGGAATTAAAGCGTCTGAGGAAAGAGAACGAGAGGCTTAGGCAGGAGCGGGATTTCTTAAAAAAAGCGGCGGCGTTCTTCGCGAAGGAGTCGCAGTGAAGTACGCCTTCATCGCTCGCCAAAGAGGCGAGATGCCAGTGCGACTCATGTGTCGGTGGCTCGATGTCTCGGCCTCGGGATTTTACGCCTCGCTTGATCGCCGGCCAAGCAAGAGATATCGCGCGAACCAGCGGCTCAAGCTCGAGATCAGAGCTGTGCACCAGGAGAGTCGAAGGACTTACGGCGCTATCAAGATTCATAGAGAGCTGAAGGGGAAAGGGACTGAGTGCGGCCACAATCGCGTGGCGAAGTTGATGCGCGAGGATGGCATTCGGTCTAAACGCCCAAAGGCCTTTCGAATCACGACTAAGTCCGATCACTCAAAACCGGTCGCGGAGAACCATCTCGAGCGACGATTTGCTGTCGGGGTCCAGAAAGCGCTGAATCGCGTGTGGGTGGCTGACATCACCTACCTGCCCACACGTGAAGGGTGGCTCTATCTGTCGATCGTCATGGATCTCGCGTCGCGGCGTATAGTAGGCTGGCGCGCCGGATCCAGGCTCGGTCAAGAGCTCGCTCTGGGAGCTCTCGAGATGGCTATCAGGAAGCGATCACCGCTTCATGGGCTGCTGCATCACTCTGATCGAGGGGTGCAGTACGCGTCTGATCTTTATCAGGCGACTCTGGAATCAATGCAGATCAAATGCAGCATGAGCCGCAAAGGCGACTGCTGGGACAACGCAGTCGCCGAGAGTTTTTTCGCGACGCTTAAGACCGAGCTTGTGATCGACGCCCACTGGGAAAGTCGAAGCGAAGCAAAGCGCGATCTGATCGACTACATCGACAACTGGTATAACTGTAAACGACGTCATGCCAGCTTGGGATATCAAAACCCAGCCCAGTATGAAATAGCTCTACTGAGAAAAACTGCAGCATAAATCCCGTGTCCACTAAATCGGGGTCGATCCACCTCAGCGCGAGGAACGTTCTAACTCGCAACTCAATACTCAACCACGTGAACTGAGAACTCCGGACTCAAAACTCTCTGGGTCTAACTGTCTGAAAGTCTTTCGAATTGGGACCGTGCCGATCAAGGGACGTGCAGGGTTCCCGATGTTATGAGAACACTCGCTCCACCGACCCGCACCGCTCGAATTTCGGCTCC
>JADGQR010000249.1 GCA_017881685.1 Gemmatimonadaceae bacterium | reverse complement strand
TGTACCTGCATCATCGGCGGCCGGGAAATCTGATCCCATATGCCGCGATGACGCTGCTCGCCGTGTCGGCATTCTTTGCGATTCTTCTTGTCGGTCCGGCAGATCCTTTCCTTCCGGTGTTCCCGGTGCCGCTGGACGGCCCCGGACCAAATCCGCTGTTACAGAATCACATCCTGATGGCGGTTCATCCGCCTCTGTTGTACCTCGGATATGTCGGAATGTCGGTGCCGTTCGCGTTTGCGATGGCGGCGATCATCTCGAACGAAGCGACATCCAATGAATGGGCCATTCTTTCGCGTCGATGGATGCTTGTTTCGTGGGGGTTCCTCTCGGCAGCGATCATCGCCGGAATGTGGTGGTCGTATGAAGTACTCGGATGGGGGGGATACTGGGCGTGGGATCCTGTCGAAAATGCTTCGTTCCTTCCGTGGCTGACTGCGACCGCGTATCTGCATTCGGTGATGGTGCAGGAACGTCGCAACATGCTGCGGCTTTGGACGCTGAATCTCTGCGTCGCGACATTCGTGCTGACGATTCTCGGGACGTTCCTCACGCGGTCCGGAATTCTTTCGTCGGTTCACGCGTTCACCACCGGCCCGATCGGTTACTACTTCCTCGGCTTCATCTCGCTTGTCCTCGTCGTGACGCTCGTGCTGGTCGCCGGAAACTCCGATCGCATTCGTACGAAAGGAAGACTTGGCGGCGCAGCATCGCGCGAGACCGTTTTTCTTCTCAACAATCTCTTCCTGACGGCGGTGATGCTCACCGTGCTCGTCGGTACGCTTTATCCGCTGGTGGCCGAGGCGATTCGGGGAGTGAAGGTGAGTGTGGGTGAGCCGTTCTTCAATCGAATGGCGGTGCCCGCGATGGTCTCACTGTTATTCCTGATGGGTGTTGGACCCGCGCTCCCCTGGGGAAGCACGACTTGGGCTGATGCGCGCAAGCGACTCATGCCGCCCGTGTATGGCGCTGTCATCATGACTGCGATCGCATTGTTCGCGGGTGCGCGCAGCATCTATCCGATTCTCGCGTTCGCTTTCGTCGGCTATGCGGCGGTCGGAAATCTTCGCGAGTTCTGGATCGGAATGAGCGCGCGTCACCGGGCGCACGGAGAGAGCTGGCCGGTCGCACTTGGGCGCCTCGTGCGAGGCAACCCCCGCCGTTACGGTGGTTATGTCGCGCACATCGGTGCGCTTCTCGTCGCGACGGGAATCACTGCCTCGGGCACATTCCGCACGGAGCGTGAGGCGACGCTGGTGCCTGGACAGTCAATGACCGTCGCGGGACGGACAGTCCGACTCAAGAATGTGTGGGGACGGGATGAGCCTCAGCGATCGGTGATCGGCGCGACGCTCGATGTTCTGTCGGGCAGCGGCGCAGTTGTCGGGACCATCGAGCCGCACATGAACTTCTACAAGGTGTCGGATCAGCCGGTGCCGACCCCCGCTGTGCACAGCAGCATCAGGGGAGACGTCTACGCCAACCTCATGGCGTTCGACGAGAGCGGGAAGAACGCGACGGTGAAAGTCATCGTCGAGCCGCTCATTCCATGGATATGGTTCGGCGGACTGGTCGTGGTGTTCGGTGCCGTCATCGGCTTGTTCCAGGGTGGCCGTCGCAGAGTTCCGGTTCCTGCACGCGAAGATGATCTGGACAGCCCACCACTCGTGCCCGAGCCGGCCGCCGAAACGGTCATGGTTCCCACGTGAACTGGAAGCGCGTTGCGATTGCTCTGCTCGCGGTAGTACCGGTCATCGCGTTGTTTGCGTTTGGGTTTACGCGAGATCCGGCGCAGATACCGTCTCCTCTCCCCGGAAAGAAAGCGCCGCCGTTCAACCTTGCGGTTGTGTCTCCAGGAGAGGGACTACTCGCGAAGTCAGTTGGCGACACGATTCGTCTTCCCGATCTGGCGGGGAAGATCATCGTCCTGAACTTCTTCGCATCGTGGTGCATGCCGTGTCGCACCGAACATGCGGCTCTGTCCTCGATGGCTCGCTACTACGCAGACAAGCCAATCCAGTTCATCGGCGTTCTATATAATGATGAGCCAGCCGCGGGACTTCGCTGGATCGCCGAGATGGGAGGGATGAGTTATCCCGCGGTGACGGATGTCGAATCGCGCACTGCGATCGATTATGGCCTCTATGGAGTTCCCGAGACGTTCATCATCGACCCGCACGGAACGGTTGCGCACAAGGAACTTGGCCCGGTTACTGAGGAGATTCTCCGCCGAGTTGTCGATTCAGTGCTCGTGACGATGGCACCAGCGGATTCGGCGTTTCCGGCGAAAGGCAAGTGAAATACAGGTATTTGACGAGAGCGGCTGCCGCAGGGCTGGTCCTTTTCTTCGGGGCGAGAGCGTTCGCGCAGCCTCCCATTACAGACGGCGTGTACCACCCGCCTGCAACTGCGGCCGATTCAGCCATCGAAGCGCAAACGACGGCTGTCGCATCGACGCTTCGTTGTCCCGTGTGTCAAGGCGAGTCGATACAGGACTCACCCTCTGAGCTCTCGCAACAGATGCGAGACCTGGTTCGCGACAAACTCAAGGCTGGAGAAAGTCCAGACCAGATCAGGGCGTACTTCGTCTCAAAGTACGGCGAGTGGATCCTGCTGGAGCCCAAGATGACCGGTCTCAACATCGCGTTATATGCGTTGCCGGTGGTTTTGATTGCGGGAGGTCTCGTGCTGATTGCTTTTCTTGTGCGCCGGTGGACGAAGCCGGCTGAAGCGGAAGAGGGATGACGATGCAGCAGGATTCCACACCGTCCCGGCCACGATTCTGCAGCGAATGCGGAACGCAATTTCTGCCCAACGCGCTCTTCTGTCACAGCTGCGGAGCAGCCGCAGCGGGAAGTGTTTCGGCGACTGCACCGACATCACCGGCGTCTCCAATGTTGAAGTGGGCGCTCCCGGCCGCCGCTATCGTGGTTCTCATTGCACTTTCTTTTTACCGACTCGGCTCAGGCAGCGCGGCTCAGGCGCCGGAAGAGAAGACGCCTTTGGCGTCGGGCGGGATCACGCCTCCAGATATTTCCTCGATGTCTCCGGAAGAGCGCGCGAACCGTCTGTTCAATCAGGTCATGCGGCTGTGGAGCGAGAACAAGCCGGACAGCGCTGCGTTCTTCGCACCGATGGCCCTTGCATCGATCGAGGCGCTGACTCCGCTGACTCTTCATTCGCATTACGACATGGGTCTCGTGGCTCTGGCGGCGGGCGACATCCCGAAAGCTTCGGCGCAGAGCGATACGATTCTGAAAGAAAGCCCAACTCACCTTCTGGGTCTTTCACTCGCTGCGCGTGTGGCTGATGCTCGTGGTGACTCAAAGGCGGCGAAGGCGATTCGCCGGAAGCTTGTCGCGGCTGAGAAATCGGAGCGGGCGAAGGCTCTTCCGGAGTACCAGGACCACGATGCGGACCTCCGCGCGGCCCTCGACCTAGCCCGCAAAGGCTGAGGGGGCTACCTTCGGGCTGACAACCTTACGTGTTAACCCTTACAGTAAGCGAGGGGTGATTCCCGACTGAAACGGAAAGCGGCCGGGTTCATCATTGCAGCGGAGTTCTTCCGTACTCTTTCGACGAGAATCGGCCATGTCCAAGGCGTCGTCTCCGCTCTTCAAGTCAAATCTGCTGATTGCAGCGCTCGCTGCCGCGATGTCCCTCGCAGCCTGCTCGAGCGACAAGATCGTTTACCGCGACAGGCAACCCTTCAATACCCCTGCGCCGGCGGCGCTCGGATTTCTGGGTTATTACGACTCGACCACAAAGCAGACAACGTGTGGTAACTGCCACGCCGACTTCCAGGCCTCATGGGCCCAGACGAAGCACGCCGGCGCGTACAAGACTCTGACAGAGAGCGGTCACGCAACGTCGGCGTGCTACAGCTGTCATTCAGTGGGCGGGAATGGAAACAAGGCCGTAGGAACAGTTGCCGGGCATGACGCAGTACAGCTCGCGACTTACAACGATGTGCAATGCGAGAGCTGTCATGGCGCCGGACAACAGCACGTCGAGGGAGTCAGTCAGGGAAATCTCATAAGACCGCTGGCGAAGCTGAGTATGACCGGCAAAGGAAACTGTGGCGACTGCCATTCCGGTGCGCATGAACCGTTCGTCGAAGAATGGGCAGCATCGAGCCACGCGATAGTCAATGTCTCTCGCGCGTCGAATGCGTCATGCTCGGGCTGTCATGAAGGCCGCAAGGTCCTGGAGCGATGGGGCGTCAAATCGAACTATGCGGAGAGGGATTCGGCCACGTCATATCAGGCCACGACCTGTAGCGTTTGCCACGACCCGCACGGATCGCCAAACACGGCCCAGCTCAGATATTCGATTTCATCGCAGGATCCTGCACAGAATCTCTGCATGCAGTGCCACATGCGCAGGAACGTGCCGGAAACCGGTGCGAGCACGCCGCATGCTCCGCAGGGAGCGGTGCTTCTTGGTGAAGCCGGATGGCGCCCGCCAGGATTTGCGTACGACACCGCTCGGATTTTCGGATCTCATGCAACAGACTTGAATCCAAGACTTTGCGCCGGCTGTCACGTTACGCGATTCACGGTGACTGACAAGCTGACTGGAGCGTTCACATTCCAGGCGACGGGCCACCTGATGCGCCCGATTCCGTGTCTCGACGCAGCCGGAAAGCCGACCGCCGACAAGACCTGCGACTACACATCGACGGCAAGGTCGTGGCAGTCGTGCACTCAATCTGGATGTCACGCAAATGCCGCAGTTGC
>JADGQR010000248.1 GCA_017881685.1 Gemmatimonadaceae bacterium | reverse complement strand
CGATAGAAGGACGAACGCCGAGCCTCACAATGCTGCCGGCTGCAAGGACGAGGATGACGGCTTCGCCGATAACGGTGGCAATTGCAGCGCCCCTTATGCCTGTTCGTGGAATGAGAATGAGATTGAGGATGATGTTCACCGCTACGCCAATTGCGACGATCGCCGTCTCGGTGCCGAGACGCCCGGTCGCAAGGAAGACGTTTCGTGTTGTGCCGTGAATCGCAATCAGAAGAACGCTTACCAGCAAGAGCTGCAAGGCGGCCCCTCCGCCGACATAGGCGCCGCCAAAAATCAACGACATGAGAGCCGGCGCAACGAGCCAGCCGCCGACTACGAATGGCAATACCACCGTCACCGACAAGCCGATTCCGCGAGACAATACAGACGACATCCGGTCTGTATCCTTGCCATGTGCCGCCATCTCGGGAAGGAAAGCTACGTGAGATGCATACATGATTGCCATAACGAAGAACACGATGCGATACGCGGCGGAGTAAAGCCCAACCTCGGAGGATCTGACCATCAGTCCAAGCAGAATCACGTCGAACGAGACAATTATGGTTCGCAATGATCTCGACACTGTGATCAAGCCGGACTGGCGAGGCAGCTCGGCCACCACAGCTCGCTCCGGCAGTTTCCATTTGCCGCGCAGCAGCGGGACGGCGAGAAAGATCGCCGCTGCCAGATCACCAATGGATTGCAGCACAGGTACGCTCGTGACTTTGGTCGAATCGCGCACGAACACCACAATCAGGACGAGGCTCGTGGCCTGGGCCAGCAGAAGTGCCCACCCCACTCTTCTTGTCTTGCCGGAGCCTTTGTAGACCCATCCAGTGTCGAGTGCAAGAGGAATCAGGAAGAGAGACGAGAGCGCGGTCACTCGCTTCATCGTCAAGTCGAGCGGCAACAGGAACGAAAGCGCGAGGACCATCGAAACCGCAGCGATTGCGCCAAGCAACCTCGCCAGAGACGCTCCGGCGGCAATCTCTCGAATGCGGGATGGCTGTCGCGCAACTTCCCTCGAGCCGACTTCGCCAATCCCCGCCGCGAGAGCGGTGCCGAATTGCGCGACGACTGCGGCAGCAAACGCGATCTGACCGAAACCGCTCGTGCCAAGCGTGCGCGCGAGATACGCCGTAGCGACGAACGATATCAGTCGCGCGCCAATTTCTCCGCCGGCGAGCGGCGCGAACCTGCGGAGGGAGATGTCGACATTTTCCTTACGCGACGCCGGCAGCCACGACTCCGCTGCATACATCGCAACGCCAATCGGTACCGCCGCACCGCTCAGGAGTTGATACGACAAGTGAAGCGGTACCGCTTTAATCGCAAACCCGATATTCCGTTTTTCTGCGAACCACCGATACAACTCGCGGTTTGTCCAGAGCGAGGCCAGAACGCACAGGGCCGCTCCCACCCACGCAATCGTGCTCGAGGCAAATATCCCGATTGCGGCAAGAACCACGGCCGCGCCCAGAGACACTGTTCCGATGATTTCGCGGCGGCCGATGCTTGGGCTCCGCGTGTTTCCTTTCGGTGGAGAAGACAGAAGAAGCTTCACCCACTGAACGGCTCTATCCCGGAGGTCAGTCCGCATCATCGAGAGCGCGCTCCATCCCTTATGATGAGTGCACTGTATTCGCGGATCGATCAGGATTTTCGCGCCTGCTGCGCCGAGCCTGTAGCCTAGCTCGATGTCCTCGATCTGAGGCCGATGGTATCGGTTCTCGTCGAATTTGCCGGCGCGGTTGAATACGTCCTTTCTGACAGCGCCGCAGCCAGCCCAGAACGTGGCGGTCTCGCCGGCGTTGCGGTTGTGAACGTAGTGATGCAGAAGATTCCGATACTGCGAGACAGCAGAAATTTCCGTCGGGTTGTCGTCGTAAGATCCAAAGACAGCCGAGAATTTCGATCCGGGACCGACCGCCTCCAACATGAGCCGCAAAGCGTCCTGGTGAACGGACACGTCCGCATCGACAAAAGCTACGGTCTCTCCACGCGCAATGTCGGCTCCCCGATTGCGTGCGTATGCTGGACCACGCGGCGCCTCTCCCGTGGACAAGACTCTCTCTGCAAAGCACGCCGCAACGTCGGCCGTCTTGTCGCTGCTTCCGTCATTGACGACGATGAGCTCCCATCGATCTCGCGCAAGGTCGCTCGACAGGAGGGCAACGAGACACTCACCCAGAGTCGCAGCCGCGTTGTGCGCGGGGACGATAACGGACAGATCTATCGTCGACATGGATTCCGTCAGGCTCCCAGTCCGAGCGACGACCGCATCGACCTTCCCGCGGCTCGCAGTCTCACGTACGCGGAGAACGCAGGCGAACCCCACATGCGTCGGATCGGCATATCCTTGAAATAGTACATGTCGAGCCGAGGAAGCGTGTGTCTGGAATCGGTTGACGCCAACGGCCTGAGCTCAGTCGTGCAAGCCACGTCGAACAACGCGGCGACCGCTTTGACAGCCTGCTCATCGAATTTCCCGTAAGGATATGCAAACGTATGCGGTATCTTCCCCAACTCCGCTGCGATGCGGCTGCTGCATTCGACGACTTCGTTCGCAACCGCTTCCCCGGTCAGTTCACTCAATGGAATGTGAGTGTACCCATGGCCGCCAAACTCGAAGCCCTGCCTGGAGAGCGATCGAATCTCATCCCACGGCGCGCGTCATCGCAAACATATCGCCCATCGATCGGTTCCCGTCCGCCGATGCAGCCGCCGCGGCACTAACGCTCGTCTGGACGACAACCTTCCGAAAATTGGCCGCACCGAGCTCGAAGCGTTTCCCGGAAAGATCGTCGAGGAAGCAGATGAACTCATCGTGCGGAGACGACGCAACCATCGCGGTGACTATCTGTCTGGCGAATCGCCCATACCCGCGCTCGTTCGCCCAGCACGTCGCGTCAATTCCTATTCGCAACGCCTGCCTCCAATGCGCCGACCGCTTCGCCCAACGCCCATGATGCCGCAAGCAGCGAAAATGCGGGCAATGCAGCCAGAAGCCTGAGGCGATACTGCTTCAACGGCCAGGCGCGACGAGTCGCACGAGCAAAGAGAATCATCGGTACGAGAGGCGACGCGAGCACAATTCGCAGCACAGAATCGCCAAACTCGCGATATCGCGTCGCTCCAAATCGCCGGCCATGTACGTAGCGGCGTTTCGCGGTTTCGAGCACCCCGCCGGCATCGCCGAACAACATCACTGCGTCTGGGGCAAATTCGATCCGTTTTCCTTTCCGCCTGAGAAGCTCATTCACTTCCACTTCCCAGAACCCGGATTCTCGTGTCCACCCGCCCGACTCGATGGTGTCTCGCGTGTAGACGGCGTTATCGCCTGCAATTGCGCCAGCCCTGTATCGCGGCCTGCCGGCAATGAAAGCGGAATAGCGAAGAAAAAAGATCGCGGTGTCAGTGATCGATGCGGCTGGATCGAGAGCGAGCGCGCCCCCGGCCACATCGGCACCTCTCTTCACCACAGACAAGAGTGCGCTCGCCCAGCCTTTCGTCGCCGCGCATTGGCTGATCGTCAACACCACTATGAACTCGGTCTCGATTCCTTCGCAGCTCCACTTGAGCGATTCGAGACACCGACCGAGGGAATCGGGATGCTCGGCACACGCGATCACCACGCTCAGGAGAGGCGCGGGATCCGCATTGAGACTCGGTTCGGGCTGCTGCGAAGTAGCGATTCGGCGATTGAGGAGAGAGGGGTTTGGCCTTGTCTGGTGAGACCATTCGGCGCGACACAATCTTACAGCGCACAGGCAAAATCGCTACGTTCCGCCTCGCATTTTTCAGGGAGCACAGATAGCAGCACCGGCATCACACGAAAAACAGGATGAGTGGCGATGGCTTCTCATTGCCTTCGCGATCTATACGGTCGCAATTGTTGTTTATTTCGTCGCGCCAGCCGGCTCCGCTTTCAGCCGCTCGCTTCTGGGAACGGCGGTCTACAACCACGATGCAGTCCTGAACGCCGGAATCCTGGAGTGAGGGTTTCGAAGCATCTCGACTTCCGGTTTGTCGTTCTTTGACTGGCCTCCCGGCTTTCCGCTGAAGAATGGTCTCGCAGCGACGGAGAATCTGGCGGGTTGGCAACTTTTCTGCGCGCCGGTCAGGT
>JADGQR010000247.1 GCA_017881685.1 Gemmatimonadaceae bacterium | reverse complement strand
TTCGTTGAAGATCTGGGTCATGCCCAGCTTCTTCCCAATGATTCCGATCATTTTTCTATTCGACCTTGATTTCGACGTCTACGCCGGCCGGGAGATCCAGCTTGGTGAGCGCGTCGACAGTCGCTGCGCGGCTGTCGAGGATATCGATGAGGCGCTTGTGCGTCTTGAGCTCGAACTGTTCGCGCGACTTTTTGTCCACGTGCGGGGAACGGAGGACCGTCCAGCGCTTGGTCTTGGTCGGGAGCGGAATAGGACCTGACACCTGCGCACCGGTCTTTTCGGCAGTGCGGACGATGTCCGCTGATGCCTGGTCGATCACTGCGTGATCGAACGCTTTGAGACGGATGCGAATTCTTCCAGCCATGTTGGTTGACCTCAGGAGTGCTTCACTGCGTGTTGATTATCGCCGGTCACAGCAACAAAAACGCGGGTGGACCGAGGCGCCCCAGTAGAGGGGCCGGTATCCATCCGCTGCCGCCGGGTGCATCCGCTTTCTGTTTCGCGGTGGGGACCCAAGGGCGCGCCGGGTTTTTAACGTCCGGCGTTGAGTTGTGAACAGCCTCTAATTATCGCCCTCCTGGAGGCTGATGTCAACTCAGGTTGGGGGGCAATATTGCGGAGACCGGCCTAAGATTCCCAGATTGGGATCGTGAACGTGAAGCGGGCGCCTTCTCCGGCGATACTCTCGGCCACGAGGGTCCCGTGGTGAGCCTCCACAATGCCTTTCGCGATCGACAGACCGAGTCCTGCCCCTGACCGGGTCGCCCGATTTGCCTGCCAGAACCGGCTGAACAGATGCGGCAGGTGATCGACTGGGATGCCCGGCCCTGAATCGGTCACCGCAAAGGTCACGAACTTCTCGCCCGCAACGCCGGTCACTGAAACGACACCGTCAGCCGGCGTGAATTTCAACGCATTTCCAATCAGGTTCGAGAACAGCTGCGAAATTCTGTCGCGATCACCTGATATTGTAGTTGGCGGACCAACCCATTCGGTTGTCAGCGTGATGTTCCTTTCCTGCGCGATCGGCCGATGCTCCTCGACAGTCTCGACAAGAAGCTGCGAAGCGTCGAGAGGTGAATGCGCAACTTCGAGCGATCCGGATTCGATCCGGCTGACATCGAGCAGATCGCCGATGAGCCTGTCTGCGCGCGTAACCGCGCGCTGGATGATCTTGAGCTGCTGCTGGAACGGCGGAGTGGCGCCAGGTGTCTCGAGCATCTCCAATAGAAACGATGCGCTCATCTGAACGGTGCCGAGGGGACTCCTCAAGTCATGCGACACGAGCGCGAGTACGTCATCCCTCGCCTGCGTTGCGCGCTGGGCCTCCTGATACAACTTCGCATTTTCGAGAGCGAGCGCAGAACGTCGCGCGACATCCGATGCGAGCGCGACATCTTCGGTTATGTAGCTTTTGCGCGATCCATAGCTGATGAACGACAGAGCGCCGAGCACACGCTCTCGCGTCATCAGAGGCGCAACCACTGCGCAAACCGGAATTGCGTGCATTCCTATAGTAGGAGCGTCGCCCGAACGCCCGACGATACCCGAGGCTTCAAGGCCAACTATCTGGGGCTCGCCGGTCGCCAGTGCGATCCTGTAAGGATGATCGGGATCGTTTGTCGGACACGTTGAGATAACCGGAAGCGCGTCAGGACCAAAAACGTCATCGGTCGATGCCACAGCGACGCGCGATACCGCTCCGTTCGCATCGAGCACGTCGACAACGCAAAGATCAGCCATATACGGAACGCAAAGCCGAGCAAGGCTGCCGAGAATCTCGGCGGGATCGAGTGATGTTGAGAGAAGCGCTCCCGCGTCAGCAAGGAATCGCGCTCGCTGTTCGGCAGCGCGGACGATCTCGCTAGCCCTGACAAGATCGCCGTAGCTCGAGACGAGCAGCTCGAGGATCTGCTCCTTCGTTGCCGAGATGGTGAACGGCGTGCCCATCAGCTCGACACGCACGGGTCTCGGCACCATAACTTTTTCGTCGTTTGCTCTTCCGAGCACGTGTCCGACACGCGCGAGAAGCTGAACAGGATCGTAAGGCTTCGTCACGTAGTGATCTGCACCACTCTCGAGGCCGCGGACGATCGCGAGCGGATCCGCCAGACTCGTCAACAGAATCACCGGGATATCGTCCCACTCGGCCTTCACCTGACGGCATAACTGATAGCCGTCGATTCCCGGCATCACGATATCGGTGAGAACAAGTTGCACATGAGATTGACGCAGCGTCTCGAGAGCCGCTTCACCGGTACCGGCAATCAACACTGTGTGACCGGCGTCCTCGAGCAGCGTTGCCAGCGCGACTGCCTGCGTCGGACTGTCTTCGACGACGAGAATTGGCTCTCTCAACACCTGGCGACGGTCGCTTGCGCCAACGTGGTCGGTCATGTGAGCTCCACCAACCGGTCGGGAAGCGATTGGAGCGACACGACTTCGTCGACGATCCCGGCGCGCATTGCTTCACGAGGCATTCCGTAGATCACCGAGGAGGCTTCATCCTGTGCCAGCACCTGACCGTGATTACGGTGAACCTCGAGCAGGCCCGCCACGCCATCGTCACCCATGCCTGTAAGAATCACTGCAAGCGTTCGATCGCCTGCCGCTGTTGCGGCTGACGAGAACAACCGTGACGCTGAGGGACGAAAGGTCCCTACCGGCGGTGTTGAAGTCAGGGCGATTCTGAGGGAATCCGACCGGGCGCGACGAACTTCCATATGGAAGCCATCGGGCGCGACGTACACGAATCCGGGCATCGGAGTTTCGCCGTCGGTCGCTACTGTGACCCGGAGGCTTGAATCGGTGCCAAGCCATTTTGCCAAACCATCGACAAATCCTTTCGCGATGTGCTGAACGATAAGAATTGGCGCCGCAAAATCCGTCGGAAGAACCGCCAGCACGTCCTTGAGTGCAGCGGGACCGCCCGTCGAAGCGGCGATCGCAACGAGTGTGGCAAGTGGTCTCCCGCTGGATTTCCGGATAACTCCCGTTCCTGACTGCCTCCGATGAGTGATCCCAGTCTTTCCCGCCGGAGTGTTCGCAATTGCCCCTGAGCCTCTCCACCGCCTCACAACCTTTACATGCGACAACGCCTTCACCATTGCGACGAGCTGCCGTTGATCGCTGTCGAAATGTCCCGAGCCCGGACCTTCAGGCTTTGGAAGAACGAGTAACGCTCCCGCGCGCGTCGCGTCCAGAGACAGGCTCACATCTGCATCGCGCGCCTGAGACGACACGATGATGATGGGCCGAGGTGAGCGCAGCATGATCCGTTCGGTTGCCTGCAATCCGTCGAGCTCAGGCATGTGAACGTCCATGGTGATCAGATCCGGCTCGAGTCTCTCCGCCATTTCTACGGCTTCGAGCCCCGTCGATGCCTGCGCGATGACCTCAATTTCCGGATCAGCATCGAGCATCGCGACGAGGAGCGCGCGTGCAGTCGGCGAATCCTCTGCGACAAGAACGCGAATCATGGTTTCACGTTCACTGCACGGCCGATCAGCTGTCTGATCGTTCCAAGAAGAGTTTCCTGATCGAAGCTCGACTTGGTGATGTAAGCATCCGCACCGGCCTCGAGTCCTTCCAGCTTTTCTTCAGGTTTGTCGAGAGATGTCACGAGTATGACAGGTGTAGACGCTACAGACGGCGTTGACCGGATTTTTCTGCACAACTCCAACCCATCCATCCTCGGCATCTGGACATCGGACACTACCAGGTCGAAATCGCCCTCCTGCATAAGTCTCCATCCGTCCATTCCGTCTACCGCAGTCGCCACATCGTAGCCGGCCGCCGTCAACACGCTCGCCTCGAGAGTCCGTGTTGTAATCGAATCGTCGATTACCAGGATCCGTCGCGGGCGTTCAAGCTCTGCCGACTTGAAGCTCACTCCTGATTCGCCGGAGCGTTTGTCCGCGATAAGTCCAGGCACATCAAGGACGATCGCAACATTGCCGTCCGGAAGGAGTGCGGCACCGGCAACGAGATCCCCGCCGCCGCCAAACGCCACCGGCCTGAGGACGAGCTCTCGTTCATCGACGGCGTCTCTCACGACAACAGCCAGTCGTCGCGACAGCGCCGAGAGCCAGACGACGACCAGAGTCGCGGAGTCGATGATGTCGGCGGCAAACGGCTCACCCAGTCTGGCTGCGAGCGACACAAGTGGAACGGGGGCGCTGCCATCGTCGATAACACTCGCGCCATTCATCGTTCTGACGCGATCTTTCGGAATGCGCTCGATTCGATCCACGAACGCGCTTGGCAACGCGGCCTGGTAACCGCCGACATCCACAAGAAGCGCACGAGTGATTGCAACACTGACAGGAACTTCCATCGTGATGGCGGTTCCCTTTCCTTTCTTCCATGTGACATCAACTGAGCCACCGACTTGCTCGGCCGCATCGTGAACGATTGCGAGACCGACCCCTCTTCCTGAAATCGCATTGACGTCGTTACGACTGGAGAATCCTTCCTCGAACATGAGACGCGCGATCTCGCTGTCGCTCTCGGGTGCGGGGCGATTCTGCTCGACAAGCCTCCGCCGAATTGCAGCCACGTCGACACCTTTGCCATCGTCGCTGACAGTGACTCTCAACCTGTCTCCGCGAATCGCCGCTGCCACGCGCACGATGCCCTCTGCGTCCTTGCCCGCTGCAACTCGCTCTTCTGCGGATTCGAGACCGTGATCGACAGCATTGCGCACGAGATGCATTAGCGGTACGCGGAGCATTTCGAGTACGCCGCGCTCCGCTTCCACCTCAGCACCGTCGATCACGAGCCTGGCGGACTTGCCCACGCTCACGGCGGCGTCACGCAGTGTGCGAGGCAACATTTCCACTGCTTCGGAGAATGGGCTCTGCTGCAACAGCCTCACGGACTCGAGGAGGCGCGATGACAAAGTCCGCAGCGCGTAAACATCGCCGCCCATTCTTCGTCCGATCATTCCAAGCGCAGCGCGGGACAATCCGTCAGCGGACGCAGCATGGTCGCGCGTCAACATCTGCGGATAGTCTTCCATTCTTGTCGCGAGGCCGAGCAGCTCACCGACTGCAGAGAAAAGCGATTCCAGCTGTTCGCTGCCGATTCGAACGTGGTCATCGTGGAGGACTGCAACGGAAGCTTCCTCCGCCTCGACGACGGGCGCAGCCACTTCTCGTTTCTCTACAAACTCGGGCTTTGCGACAACGGCTGGCTCTTGTGGTTTTGCGGCGTGTCGTGCCGCCGCGGTTTTCGCGCCAGACATGCGATGCAGCAGAGCCGCTACCGATTCTTCCGGGGCTGCGCGACCCGCCCTCAGCTCGGCAGCAGCATCCGCGAAAGCGTCGGCGGTTGCGAGGAGGAGCGAGATCTGCTGCGACGTCAGTGCTGCGCCTGCTTTTCGAGCGAGAGCCAGCTCGCCTTCAACAGCGTGACACAATGCTTCGATCGACGGCACCGATGCCGCTCGCGCAGCTCCCTTGATCGTGTGCATGATCCGGAATACCGATGCCTGACGGTCTGCATTCCCTGGCTCGCGCTCGAGCGCGAGGGCTTCAGCGACCAACGCGCGCTGGTGCTCACCGATCTCATCGATGAACGCTGCAAGAAGGCGTGCAGCGAGCGGCTCGCGTGAGCTGCGACCCGGCCCCGTCAAAGCCGAGAAGCTCCGACGGCCGAGTCAGACAGTCTGTGCATCGAACAGCTCAAGTCCCAACCAGATTCACAAGACGTGAGCCGAGTGACGTGAGATTCTCAGCCGCAGTCTCGGATTGTCTCGTCGCGGTGAGGTGTTGCTGCGTCGCGTCGTGAATGTTTGCGATGGCCTGTCTGATCTGTTCCATGCCAAGCGCCTGCTGTCCCGCGGACGCGGCGATCTGAGCAGCGGTCTGTGAAGCTTCGGCTGCAACATCGGCGAGCTGCGCGATGACCTCACCCGCTTCGACCGCCTGGCGAGACGCTGCGGCAGTCTGTTTGGTTCCCTGCTCAGTTGCCATCACGGCCGAGCTTGTTGCGCGCTGGATTTCGGTGAGAATTCGGGCGACCTGCGTCGTCGAGTCCTTTGCCTGTCCAGCAAGGGCCTTGATCTCTGCCGCAACCACAGCGAAGCCTCTTCCGTTTTCTCCGGCGCGCGCAGCTTCAACAGCAGCGTTGAGCGCAAGCAATCGCGTCTGCTCCGCGATGTCGCTTACGGCAGAAGTTATTTCCCCGATCGCCGACGCCTGTTCGGCAAGCAACACGATTCCCTTTGCAATCGTGTCAACTTCAGACTCGACGGCACGAATTGCAGCAACGGATCGCTGAACGGCAACGCGGCCTGACGCGCCGGTATCGGCTGCGCGTTGCGCCGAATCGGCAAGAGTCTTTGCGCGTTGAGCCGCTTGCGCGGCAGTCTGCGCGACTTCATCGACGGTCGCGACCGTCTCTGTAACCGCCGCCATTGACTCGTTGATTCCGGCAGCCTGCTCGGTTGTCGCAGCGAGAATTTCAGCGGCGCTCGCTGCGATGACATTCGCGCTTTCGCGCAGGGGCTTGTTGATCGATCGCCGCAGGAGCATGGCTGCCGCAATCGATGCGAGTATCGCAAGCAAGGTTCCTATCAGCAAAGCCAGTCGCGCCATGCGAGCCCCGCTGCTGCTGTCGAGCGCCGCCTGGCCGAGGTTTTTGTCAAGTGAGTTCGAAGCCGTGCGGACGGCGCTGTCCAGGCGGTTTCGCAATGGCTCTAGCCTGGATTCGCGAATCGACAACGACGCAGCAACGTCGCCTCGCTTGTGCGCGGCAATCATTTCGCTCTGAGCTTTTGACCAGTCATCGAGCAGTCCCGAAACTGGAGTCCATTCACGCACAACGTCGCCGGTATCACCGGCTACCGCGCGGACCTCCGCGACCAGGTCGCGGGCCACGGCAACCGTGCTGTCGGCCCGCCGGGCGTATCTGTCGTCAGATGTCAAGAGATACCGAAGGGCCTCGACGTTCGCTCCCCGAATCTCCGTCTCTGCCCGTAACGTCGGCACGAGCATCGTGCGCCGTGTCGCTATCGCGCGCTCGTATGAATTCACAGTCTGACTGAGTGCCCATACTCCCAGGGATGAAGCCAGGATGAGAAGGGCCACTCCAATCGCAAACCCCGAAGAAACACGGCGTCCGATTGTCCATGCAGTTGCGTTGTCGTTCATACTTTTATCCCAGATGAATTATTGACTGCGGCGCGATCATTTGACTTGGTTCGTTCGTCCAGCAGTCGCGCCAGACTTTCGGCATCGAACACAGACTTTGCGTCTGACGTGACGCCAGACACGAGCAGCTCGCGAATTCCTGTCGCAGCAGGAGCGGCGTGGATCTCGTCGTTGTTGATCGCGATTTCACCTTCGACTTCGTTGGCCCACAATCCGGCGACTACTCGCGTCCCGCTGGCCAGGATGACGACCACGCCGCTTCCCTGAGCTGGCAGCGACTGGTCGATCGCGACTATTGGCAGGATGCGGCCGCGCCATGACGTCAGCCCCCATAACGGGGCAATCGCGCGCGGAAGCGGCGTCACTGTGGAAGGCCGGAACACTTCGATCACCGACTCCAGAGCGACAACGATTCTATCAGTCCCGCAGACAGCCACGAGGTAGCGGTCATGCGTTGCGTCCGCGAACGATGTTGAATCAACTCGTGCCGACGCGAGCGCTTTGGCGCGTCGCAGCAGGATCTCGGAGTCTGATTTCTGAATCATTGCCCGACGGCGCGACGCGAAGAAGGCAGCGCCATTGACTCAGGTTGTTTGTTGAGCATCGACAAATGCGCCCTGACGATGTCAGTCAGCCGTGCCGCCGAGATGTCACCGGCCTGCGGCATATCGTCACTGCCTGCGGAAACGAGCAGAGCAGCCGCATTCTCGAAACTCCTTCGCGCGGCGACAACGTTACCGTTGCGAGCGATTGCATCGCCGAGTGCGACGTGGGCGAGTACAAGGGAGCGGTCGAGGTAAAGCGCTCTCTTTGCTGCGCGCTCGGATTCCCTCCATCGACCCGCTTCGCCGTGAAGGACGGCAGCAATCAGGTGGAGCTGGGCCTGATCCGGAAATTTCTCCAACGCGGCTGCGCATACTTCGCCTGCTTCAACGAGTCGTCCTTCGTTCGCCAGCTCGCGTGCGCGCGCGATTGCCTGTACGGGTGCGCCGAGCTCAATCGTTACTTGCGACAGGTCCGGTGTTGGGGCGGATGGAGCGATGGCGAGCGGCGGCAACGTTTTCCGCGAATCCGGCAAATCATCGAGCTCGGTCGGCGGCACTAACGACTCATCCGGAATGATCAGCGTGAGAGGAGCGTTGCGAAGCGCGTAGGTGCTCTGTTTCGCAGAAGTTCTTCGGTAGCCTGTGCATCCCGGAAGAACAACAACCTCGCACGCCGTCAGCTCGGCGAGATGCGGATCCGACGCTCCGAGAAACAGCCATCCGTCGGGCCCGAGGGATTGAAGCAATCGCTCAGCGATCGTGATGATTGCGGGAAGCTCGAAGTAGATCAGTACGTTGCGACAGAGAATGACATCCTGATTCTGCGTTTCCGGCCGCGGTGATGGATCCAGAAGATTCAGCGTTGTAAACTCGACTTCCGACCTGATCTCAGGCACGAGCTGGAACACACTTCCCTTTCGATCGAACCACCGATCCGTCGTTTCAGGAGGGAGGGTGCGCAACGACCACTTCGAGAACGTTGCCTTGCGGGCGACCTCGATCCGCGCTTCGGAAATGTCGGTGCCGAGTATCGTGCATTCGTGTCGCCATGCCGCATCGCGCAGCATGATCGCAACGCTGTAAGGCTCCTGTCCTGCAGCACATCCGGCGCTCCACACTTTCAGCTTTCGCCCAGCTTCCCATTCCATGCTCCATTTCGGCAACAACTCCTCGGCCATGAAGCGGAGTTGTGCAGGCTCGCGGAAGAAATAGGATTCCCCGATCGTGAGATCGTCGAGAAGGGCTTCCAACACTGCACCGCGCCGCGAAACTCCGATCTCGAGACTGACGGGGTTCGTCATGCCGAGCTTTGACATGACTTTGCGCATGACGGCCTCAGCCGACGCACGCCGGTTTGGTGGAAATGAAATCCCCGTGAGCTCTTCGATCGTATTGGCTATCCGCATGAACTCGGGTTGAGTCCAATCGCGCTCGATCGAGGCTATTTCCTTCACGGCGGAAGTCATGATGCGAGCGCTGCGTTGGCGAGTGCCTTCTCGACTGCTTCGCCCTCTGCCTGACTCAGAAACGCTGCGACGTCGTAGATCACAAGCGCGCCATCGGGCATGGCTGCGACGCCGTGAATCTTGTCCGCTGCTGGAGACGCGGACTTAGCTGCGGTTAGAATGTCGTCGTTGACGTCTATCAGGTCTTCGGCGATGTCAACTCTGACTGCAAGCGTTCGCGTTGCGGTCGTTATGAGGACGAAGTTGTCGTCCGGTTTTATCGGCGTTTCGGGTTTGCCGAACCGAACGGCGGGATCAATGACTACAACCGTGCTCCCGCGGACGTTGATCACACCCGAAATGACGGTAGGGCTCCCGGGAAGGGGGCTCACGGCAACGGCTCGAATGATCTCGACTACGTTCTGCGCTGGAAGGCCGAATGTCTCGCCTCTGACTCGAACTGCGATTACCTGCATCCTGACCCGTCGATAACGACCCTCGTGTGTTTGGCCCTGGTAGTTGCATTTAGAGAGCCAAAGCGGGCGATCGCTGATCGGAAGCAAAAAAGAGGCGCCCGTTTGGGCGCCTCTCTTCCTTCGCTCTCGCGAGAACTACTTGATGATCTTCGTGACGACGCCTGCACCAACCGTGCGGCCACCTTCACGAATGGCAAACCGGAGACCCTCGTCCATCGCGATCGGCGTGATCAGCTCGATCGTCATCTGCACGTTGTCGCCAGGCATCACCATCTCCATCCCTTCAGGAAGCTCGACACTTCCCGTCACATCTGTCGTGCGGAAGTAGAACTGCGGACGGTAGCCCTTGAAGAACGGCGTGTGTCTGCCGCCCTCTTCCTTCGTCAACACATAGACCTCGGCAAGGAAGTTCGTGTGCGGCGTGATGCTTCCAGTCTTGGCCAGCACCATTCCACGCTCCACATCTTCCTTTCCAATGCCTCTGAGAAGCAGTCCAACGTTGTCACCGGCTCTTCCTTCATCGAGAAGCTTTCTGAACATCTCGACGCCCGTGATAACAGTCTTCTTGTCGGCGTTGAAACCGATAAGCGACACTTCCTCGCCAACCTTCACGATGCCGCGCTCGATACGACCCGTCGCTACTGTGCCACGGCCGGTGATCGAGAACACGTCCTCAACCGGCATGATGAACGGCTTGTCCGTCTCGCGAACCGGCAGCGGGATGTAGTTATCAAGAGCATCCATCAGCTCCGTGATCTTCAGGCCCCACTCGCTGTTAGGATCACCCGACTCAAGAGCCTTCAAGGCTGAGCCTTTGATGATCGGCGTGTCGTCGCCAGGGAAGCCGTAGCTCGACAGAAGCTCTCTCACTTCGAGCTCGACCAGCTCCAGAAGCTCAGGATCGTCGACCATGTCCACCTTGTTCATGAACACGATGATGTAGGGCACGTTCACCTGCTTCGCCAAGAGGATGTGCTCTCTCGTCTGGGGCATCGGGCCGTCAGCCGCACTCACCACGAGAATCGCTCCATCCATCTGCGCGGCACCCGTGATCATGTTCTTCACATAATCGGCATGGCCCGGGCAGTCGACGTGCGCGTAGTGGCGCTTCTCGGTCTCGTACTCCACGTGAGCGGTCGCGATCGTGATGCCGCGAGCCTTCTCTTCCGGAGCCTTGTCGATCTGGTCGAATGCTACGCTCTGAGCCAGGCCCTTCTTCGCCTGGATCGCCGTGATCGCCGCCGTCAACGTCGTCTTGCCGTGATCAACGTGGCCAATCGTGCCAACGTTTACGTGCGGCTTCGTCCGCTCAAATTTCGCTTTGCCCATTTATCTAATTCCTCTAAGTGCGTTCGTTACGCCTTTACTTTGTTCATGATCTCTTCAGCCTTCGACTTCGGAACTTCCTCGTAGTGGCTGAACTCCATCGAATAAACTGCACGACCCTGCGACTGCGATCTCAGCTTCGTCGAATAACCAAACATCTCTGACAGCGGCACGCTCGCGGCAATGACCTGCGCCTCTCCACGCTGCGTCATTCCGCCAATCTTTCCGCGGCGCGCTGACAAGTCGCCCAAGATGTCGCCCATGTAATCGTTCGGGCAGACGACTTCGACGTTCATGATCGGCTCGAGAATCACCGGGTTCGCTCTCTTCACGGCTTCCTTGATCGCCATCGAGCCCGCGATCTTGAACGCCATTTCGCTCGAGTCAACGTCGTGGTACGAACCGTAGATCAGCTCGGCCTTTACGTCGACCATCGGATAACCCGCGATGACACCATTCTCGAGCGCCTCCCGCATTCCGTTCTCGGCCGGGCCGATGAACTCGCGCGGGATTGATCCGCCGACAACCTTGTCCTCGAACACGAAACCTTCGCCCGGCTTCGCCGGCTCGATGTTGATGACCACGTGTCCGTACTGTCCCTTTCCGCCGGACTGGCGGACGAACTTTCCTTCGACCTTCTCGACGCGCTTCTTGATCGTCTCGCGATATGCAACCTGCGGACGTCCGATATTCGCGTCGACCTTGAACTCGCGCTGCATGCGATC
>JADGQR010000246.1 GCA_017881685.1 Gemmatimonadaceae bacterium | reverse complement strand
GGAATCGAGAACTGCTCGGCGATCTGTCCCGGGCC
This sequence comes from Gemmatimonadaceae bacterium, assembly GCA_017881685.1. GTDB lineage: Bacteria > Gemmatimonadota > Gemmatimonadetes > Gemmatimonadales > Gemmatimonadaceae > UBA4720. Next base: position 4,323 of record JADGQR010000246.1, on the reverse strand, counting down.
GCGTGGCAGACGGTTCGCGCGCTGATGGCCGCTGACACGAGGAGTTCTCGCGCTTCTTTTCCAACACGTACGATGTCGTCGAAGACAGTTCGGTCGATCGCATCATCGACAGCGATGACGCAGAATATGTCATTCGCCATATTCGCGAGAACTACCTCACTGGCACGTCCTGCACAATTGTCCTTTGCGGCCGTGAGACGGCATGGAGAAAGTTTGTGGACTGGGAGATCAAGGCGACCCTGGACAAAGAGCACGCCCTCATCGGTGTGAATCTTCCGACGAATCCTATTCAGCCCGGTGACTGGACTCACAAACCGGACCAACTTCAAGACAACATCAACTCTGGCTACGCAATGTGGACGACCTGGGCGATCCCAATGTCGAACCCTTCTTTACTTCCTGGGCTCATCGAGCAAGCGCGTTCGCGGCGTACGTCGCTCATTCGGAATTCACGCGAACTCAGAAGGCGCAACGGCTATTGATCATCGCGGCGAGGTGGATATTTCGCACCGTCAATCGCGTCGCTCCGATGAGACGACTTGCTCGCATTTCGGCGGTCGGCGGTCCTCAAGGGGTCCGGATCGCGCGGCTCGCTATGCTTTGGTTATCGAGGCACCAATGTTCGAGTTCGGCCCGCAGCCAGGCCGAGGCGTGATTGGGCGCGACGAGGTCGTATTCGTGGTAATGCGCGCCCCCCATGTCGGCCGGAATCGCGGAGTCCCTCTGTCGGAGGATGATTGTGGCCTTCCCCAGCGCGTGCGCGAGCCCGACCTCATAGAAAACATTCGGGTTCGCTACCGAGCATTCGGCGATGATGATACCCGCGTGGAGCAGGGCGCTCCAGATGTTCTGGCTCAGGTCACCGACGCGGACGATGAGATCGCCGCGCACGCATTCGAGGCCTGCGGTCTTAACGGCGGATTCGATGATGTTTCGGTAAACATCTTCGGACCACGGCTCGCCAAACGGCATCACGACGAATGCGGAGGGGTCATCGACCCACATGTCACCAGCGGACCAGCGGCGGTTCGCGACGAGGCAGGTGCTGAAAACCTGCTGCACGGCGGCGCTGAGTGAATAGATTCCCGCCCGGTTCTGGACGGCTCCACTCATCTCGAGTGGGCCGTACGTGTCGGGCCCGCAGTCAATACCTGCGGCGATGAGCTGCTGCATGGGCACACCGGGGCCGGGTGGAGCTGTGTAGAGCAGGTGCAGCATCTTCCACATTGAACGGTCGCTCATGACGTCTCTCCTTCCACCGATCGTCGAGAAGGCCGATACCGTGTCGGCCTCCGCTAGCTTACCGCCGACTGGCCGTATCGATCGAGCGTACGGTTTGGCGTCGGCTCCATCGACATCGTTGATCCGAGTCGCGCACGGTCTTTGCGGTTTCTCCGACAAGGGCTGGGGCCCTTGTCGGACACCAGCGCACCGAGGGCCAACGAAGTATGGGTCACAAGGGCAATCGATATGGTGCCCCGCAGCGAGTATTTTGATCGGCGCGACGCTGGTGTGGAATCGTGTCGCACCATGTCTCTATCCGTCGCTAATTGCATGCGCCACCGATGGGTCGTCAAGAAGCAGGTGGCAGGAGCGATTTCAATTTTGCCAGCGCAATCAGCAGCTCTTCCTTCAAGTTCAGGTCATTGTGCAGGATGATCGAAGACTCGATGTCCTCGATTGTCGTTCCGAGCTTCCATCCGGCGTGTCCTTCCGCGCGAACGTTTCGGATAAGGGATTCGATCATTGCAAGATCACCGGCATCGAACGCGCTGCCGAGAAGGGTCGCGTTTAGCCATTCGTCCCGGCCGCCCAGGACTTTGGCTCGCTCACATGCGAGGCGTACGACGTGAGCGACCGATGTTGCTCGTTCATCATCGCCCGGCTCGTTCCGAGTTCGAAGAAGGCGCGGCAGATTCGAAGCGCAGTAGTACTGATTGAGGTCCAGCTTCATGCCGCGATCGTAGTGTTCGATGGCGCGGTCCAGGTCTGCGGCGTCACCGTTCGAGCGGTAGAGCTGTTTGAAGCGGCCACCGATGAGGCCTTCGCGTTCAGGCGTTGAGCCGCTTACGCTGATGAGCTCCTCTAGTGCCGCGATCGCCTGCTCCGGGTTACCGCTCTTCGCAGCGGCAAGATGACGCTGTTCACGAACAATAGGGTAGTTCTGCATCTCAGTCGGCAACTGATCGACGAATTGCACGGCGGTCGCGAAGCCTATCGCATCACGTACCAGGTACAGCAACTCGAGCGCGACCGCTGGAGATCGGGATGTCTTGAACTGCTCGACGAGCGCCTTGGCCGCCTCGCTCTGCTGTGTGCGCGGTAGACGCCGAACCGCGTTAACGCTAGCCTGAAAGTCCGAGAGTTGGCGGACGTAGTCGCGAAAGGAGTCGAGTTTCATAGCGTCAACAGTTGGAAATCCCGGGATGGCTTGAAACGCGGGCGTTTGCGCCGCAGCAAGTCTCGGTAGGCGTTCCGTGAGAACATCCCTGATTGCTTTCGCTTGATCACCTGCAACGACTTCATCCTTCAGCGGATACGTCAGGCGCCGCATCTGCTGCATGTCAAAGAGCGGCTTTGCCCATTCGGCGGCGATCAAGACACATCCGGTCTCACGAATTCCATGCCTGAAGCCAACCTCGTAGTAAACGTTCGCATTCGGAATTGACAGGTCAGCAACGATCAGATCGGACGCGGCGAGGCGCTCGAGCATCTCCTGGATAATGAGAGCACTCGTATCCTGATCTGCTCGAACTGCGTCATATCCGAGTCCGCGGAGTGCGGGCTCAAACGCATTGAGCCATAGAGTGTCGAACTCGACGGTTGCTGGAACGCCTTCCGAGCTTGATCCGGTCGCCTTTTTTCCAAACGGCATCACTACAAAACAGATTGGCCGAACCATGGCACTCCTCAGGTCACCGAATTCTCGTGTGCAAAGTATCGATGTACGGCAGAATCATCGCTCCGGCGTCAGACGCCGAGCGTAGGAACGCAGCGGTGTGGTCGTCTTTCCCTCGCTCCTTTCCCTCCCAGACGGCAATCGCCACGAGCGGCGCTCGTCTAGATGCCGCCGCCCTTCTCGCCTGCCGGATGATTTCACGTGTTGCCGCTCGGTACGGCGATTCACTCGCGGGTGGGCGAATCGTTAGGAGGCATCCTCGCTGCGTGGCGTCTTCTATGATCAAATCGAAAATCGGCGTCCAAGAGCCAGGTCGGCCGCTGACAGACTCGAGGCGAAAGCGTGCCTTCGGTTGAGGCAACACAACCAAAGATGGCACGCTCATTTCGCGCGCTACGTCCAGGGCCAGAAGATCAGCGCCGCAGGCGGCTGAGGAAACGATAAGTTGGATACGATACTCGCGGAAAACCTCTGCCATGTCGTTGCGGACGCGGTCTTCGCTCGCGAGCGGGAAGCGCTCCTCGACTGCGTCGGCAGGGTCGATTAGCCGACCGGCTAGCGCGAGTACAGCGGAGTCATTCTCGTTCACGAAAACTGTGCGAAGTGATCGGGCCTAACCCTTCGCTTTGCCACTGCCGCTCCGACTCGCCGCAGCTCGAGAATGTGCCGAGTGGAATCCATCTGCTGAACGTCGCGGGGGTTGACGTCCGCAATTCCCAGCGAGGCGAGGCCCTCGGTCGTGAGCTCCGCGTTATAGCGCACGTATGTAAACAGTTTTGGTGAAATCGGTCCCTTCTTGTCGATCATCGTACCGACTTCGCGGTCGAGTTGATCACCTTCCAGACACTTCCCGAACGTCCTGCAGAGGAAATCTTGTTCGCTCAGCGCCGCATACATCAGAGCTGAGGGAATGGAACTCGCGTTGTAGAGAAGGTTCATCTCTTCCGGCCGCAGCCCCGCGTTCGCATTCGGTGACGTTCCTGTGCCGATCGACACGAGCAGCATGTCGGTCTCGCCCGCGGGCCAATTAAGGTTGTATGGCTCGGTCGTTGCCATGAGAAACAGCTGGAATGCCGGATTGTTATACATCGTCACGCCACCATCGACGAAGATGAACCGATTCTCACCCACATCGATGACTTCTGGTGGAAAGTAGGTCGGCGCGGCCGTGCTCGCCCGAACAAGCTGCCACAGCGGAAACTTAAGGTTGCTGTCCGGTCGCTTTGGATCGGCGTACTTTGCTCGCGGGTTACTCGAGATCGGCCAGGGCGAATCGGTTGTGGCGTTTCTCATAATGAGAAGGAGAAGCGTCCGCAGCTTGTCGCTTCCGAGCAGCGTGTCACGACCGATGACATCCTGCAGCATCCTCGCGAGAGGCTCGTCCTCATACTTGAACCTTAGGCGATTGAGAATATTCGATCGGT
>JADGQR010000245.1 GCA_017881685.1 Gemmatimonadaceae bacterium | reverse complement strand
AATTGCCTGCTCCGCCGACTGCCAGTCCGCAAATGAAGTTCGAGCCGCCGCGAATTCCGGTGAATGAAATTCCTCCTGATACAGCCTGAGGTGTCGTGACCGACGCTGATTGTGAGCCGAGTCCGAGCTGTCCCTGATTGTTGGCGCCCCAGCAATAGGCTTTCCCGCCCGATACCAATCCGCAGGTGAATCCTGCCGTCGATGATGTCTGCGCGATGTCATCAGTCAGACCGGCTCCGCCGGCTGCGAGTGATTCAAACACGAGACCACCTGCGACCAGTGTCGGCGATGTTCTATTCGTGGTAGTGCCGTCGCCGAGCTGGCCGTAATCGTTTCGGCCCCAGCAGTAGGTCTGTCCTGACGCGGTGATTCCGCAGGTGTGCTCGAGTCCTCTGCGTAAGGTCGCGAAGTGAAGAGTCGTTGATACCGGCGCTCCGATCGGTGGAACGACTGGTCCTGACTGCGGATAGAAGTAGATGAGCGCCCAGCAGTATCCGAGTCCCGCTTGATCGACGGTGCAATACTGTCCATCGAGGCCGGACACGACAGCGACCATTCCTCCTCCGATCTTCACGGGCGTTTCGGTGACCTGAAACGTCAACGCATCTCCAAAGGGATCAGTTGCGCGAATGCTGCCCCAGCAATCCACATCGCCTTCAGCCGTCGTCGCACATGTGCTGCCGACTCCGGGCGCCACGGATACGAATCGATATCCTCCCCCGACAGCAAACGGCGTCGATTGAACTGTGGCCGCAGGAATCGCTCCCGTCTGACGCAAATCATTCGCACCCCAGCAATACGCTGCGCCGGCAGCAGTCAGTGCGCACGAGTGGGTACTGCCAGAGCTGATCGCGACGAACTTCACATCGGTCGCGACTTTTGTCGGCGTCAATTTTATCGACGTTGTTCCATCGCCTACCTGTCCCCGATCGTTCGTGCCCCAGCAATAAGCGGTACCATCAGAGGTTAGTCCGCACGCAAAGCCGGCGCCTGCTGATAACCGGATGAACGTCGAAATTCCAATCGATGCTGTTGCGGATTTTCCTTCCGCGGACGCAGTTATTACGACTGGGGCATCAACAGGACTGGCAGTGACAAGTCCTGCCGATGACACAGTCGCTCTGTCCGGATTGCTCGACGACCACGTCACGGTTCGGCCACCAAGTATGTTGCCGTTCGCGTCGCGAAGGATTGCAGTGAGCTGTTTGGTTCCACCGCCTGACATGTTCGCGTTTGCGGGCGTGACTGTGATCGTCGATACCGCAGTGTTCAGGGTGTTCACTGAAATCGTTGCGTGACCCTGCTTGCCTTCTGACGTTGCGACTATGTCGGATGAGCCAATCAGAATTCCGGTCACGACTCCCACGTCGGACACGCTCGCAATAGCTGGCTGAGCGGATGTCCATGTCACCAATCTTCCTGTCAGTGTGCGCCCTGCTGAATACTTTAGAACTGCATTGAGTGCGACGGTTGCACCTGACGAAACCGTCTCTGTTGCGGGCGTTACCGTGACCGTTGCAACGGGAACCAGAGAGATCTGCACAGTTACCTTGCCCGATTTTCCTTCGACGTCCGCCTGAATTGTTGCGGTACCAGCGGCCAGGCCGGTAACGAGACCACCTGATGTCACGCTCGCAATGTCGGGATTGCTCGAAGACCACGCGATCGTTCGCCCAGTCAGCACGCCACCGGAAGAGTCGAGTGGGAACGCTGCGGCCTGCAGGCTCTCACCGGCACGGAATGCGGTGCGCGGAATGGAGATAGATACGCTTGCGACCGCCGTATTCGTGACAATCGGCAGGATCGTGATGTGAGTGACTCCAGTTTTGCCCTCTGCTGCCGCGATGATGTCCACCGTTCCGGCTGAAAGTCCGGTTATCACCCCATCGCTCGAGACGCGAGCTTTTATCGTATCACTGCTCGACCATATGAGCGTGCGACCACTCACAGTCACGCCAAGCGAGTCCTTCACGATTACCGGAAGAACCATCGCTCGCCCGACGAGAACGCTCCCTGTATCGGGCAGGAAAGTGATCGATCCGATCGGAACGACAGTGACGGAAAGTGTTGCCTGTCCCGTTACTCCTTCCGAGCTGGCAGATATCACTGCAGTGCCGAGTCCAACCGACTTCACAAGTCCACTTTGTGAGACAGTCGCCACGCTCGGCTTGTCTGTTGACCAGGTGATCGCCCGTCCGGTGAGTACGGAGCTTGTTGCACTCAGGAGTGTCGCAGAGGCTTGAACGCTGTCACCAACGTGAATAACGGTTCGAGGCAGCCCCACGTTTATCGTCGCGACCGCAACAGGCGTCGAGCCTCCTCCTCCTCCCGGATTTGTCGAGTCGGTTGCGCTGCAGCTCAGCAACACGATGGCGCTGGCGATTCTCAGCGCAACGGCAAGGCGGGTACGGTGAGTCATCTCACTTCACACTGATGGGCGACAGCCAAAATTTGGATGTTTGTCGACTGGATTTCACATCCGGATTCCCCTGCTTTCTTGTAGGCGCTGAGAAGAAAGTTTGAGGTACCAAGTTGCGCCGGTTCGCCGACGACGGACAGGGCGAAGGTTTAGTAGCGAAATGTTACTTATTCTGGCGGACACCAGAACGGCAGCCAAACTCACCACTTGATGACACTGAACACATTCGAATAGTCATCAGTCCAGACCCGATATCCGGCACGCAAAGGAAGCAACGTCCACCTCTGATCGGTCGCCAGCGACCCGAGATCCCCAGCGCGCCTCGCGAGCGCTACCCACTCAGACGGATACGCGAGATCATCGAGCTTCTCATCAGGAGCATGATTTTCCACGATCGCAACGAGCCCCGCATCCTTCGCAAGCGACGCGACGACCGGCTTCAGATCGAGATGCTGATTGCTGATGTGAACGAACAACACACCATGCGGATCCAGCACCCGCTCATATAAAGCGAATGCCTCTCTGGTCAGGAGATGAACGGGAATCGCGTCCGAGCTGAATGCATCCACGATTACGAGACTGAATCTCCCACTCGGCTCCTTCGCCATGCTCAATCGCGCGTCACCAATCACCACCCTCGGCTTCACGGCACAGTCACTCAGGTAACTGAAATACTTTCGATTGCTCGAGATTCTTAGAACGAGAGGATCGATCTCGAAGAATGTCCAGTTCTGCCCGGGCTTCGAGTAACAGAGAACCGTCCCAGCACCGAGACCGACAGCGGCGATCCCCTTGCCTGCCATTTGATTGTCGAGCGCCGTGAAGAGCTGTCCTACCGGGCCAGTCGGATGGTAGTAGGTCTCGGGATTCAATAGCCGAGCGGCATCCTGATACTCTGCGCCGTGAGTTGTCGTCCCGTGCACGAGGCGATGTGCCGGTCCGTAAATGCTCTGCACCCGATATGCACCGAAGAACGAGCGATCGGCATACAGATCCTTCGGCGCTCGAAACCCCGGCACCATCTCTCCGATGATCAGCATTCCGATTCCAACACCAAACCTCATCGCACTGCTGCTTATGGACAGCAGTAGTATCGCCGCGACAAGAGAAGAGAGTGTCATCGCCGTAATTCCGAGAATATGGCGATCCGCATAACCGTACCACGAAATCCATCCGACAAGAATCGCAGGAATCAGTGAGAACGTGAATTTCGGCGCCCACAACGCGACGTCACCAATGCGCGACCGCCAGCTCGGCCTCAGGAAACACGCCGTGGCGAGAACAAGCTGATACTCTGTGATGGACTTGAATATCAACGGCGCGACGATCGCGTTGAATGCGCCGCCAAGCGCTCCGCCAAGCGCGAGCCAGAGATAGAACTCCGTGAGATGAGACGGAGAAGGCCGCGATGCTGCCAGCTCGCCGTGCAGCACCAGGGCTGTCATGAAGAACGCCGCGAGATGCAGCCCGTATGTTACCTGCAGACCGAACCGAAACCCTCCCCAGAAAAGGAAGAGAGCGAGCGCTGTCATGACCACACCGTGAACCATCACGGCGGGTTTGTTCCCCGCTCTTGCACCACGCGCGAACACGATGATGAACGTGATCAGATAGAGTGCGAGCGGCACGACCCACAGCAATGGCATTGACGCAACATCAGTCGACAGGTATGTCGTTACGCCGAGCAGCAGACTCGACGGAACGAATGCGAGCGCTATCCATCGGAGGCGATCGATCAGAGTTGGCGACTCATCGCCATCGATCGCCGCAATATCAGAATGCGCGACCGGGGGAAGTTGTCTTTGTCGCCAGACAGTCGTTGCGCATGCCGCTGCAAGCAGGATCGCGATTCCGTAAGCGATACTCCACAGCGTCGCCTGCTGACTCAATCGCAGGTTGGGCTCCATCAGGATCGGGAACCCGAGTAGACCGATGAGACTGCCGGTATTGCTCGCGGCGTAGAGGACGTACGGATTGTTCGCTGTGACGTGATCTGAATCAGTGAGCCACCGCTGTACGAGTGGCGCTGTCGCAGCGAGCAGCATGAATGGCGCTCCAACTGCGACAGTCAACAACGCGGTCAGCCAGGGGATGACATTGCTTGTCGCGGGTGGAGTCCACCCTCGCGGGATTCCAACTGGAAGCGCGACGACCGCCAACGCGAGCAGCGCGACATGCAGAATTGCCTGCCTGCGTGACGTCATGTACCGGGACGTCACATGCGCATAGAGGTATCCCGCAAGTAGCGTCGCCTGGAAATACATCAGGCACGTATTCCATACTGCCGGCGATCCGCCGAGCATGGGGAGAACCATCTTCGCGAACAGCGGCTCGATCCAGAAAAGAAGGAACGCGCTGCAAAGCGTAGTGGCCGCGAAGAGGGCTAACATCGGCTGACCGAATTCACGACCCTACATAGCACGCCTGGCGTACTAACTCCAGCCTAAACGCTTGTCGGCGACGCCCCGGACCTTGCCTCCAGACAAAGTCTCCTGCATGGTATCGCCAAGCAGCGGTGGCAGCTTCCCCTAACCGGTCAACAAAGTGCCAGACTCCGCAGCCTGGGTTCGTCCAACCGACGAAGAGCTCGATATGTTCGGCATTACACACCAGGGGAAGGTGCGTTCCGAAAATCAGGATCATTACCTGATCTCGACGGTTCATCCGCAGGTCGTCGTGCACGACACGAGCCTTCCGAGCATCGACCAGCTTCCTCTCCGGGGCACCCGGCTCGCAACTGTGTTGGTGGTGGCCGACGGAGTTGGTGGAGCAGCCGATGGAAGCGAAGCCGCCCGACTCGCGACTGAAGCTGTGATGCGGTACGTGTCGTCGACGCTTCGTTCGTATCACGCTGCGGGCATGTCATCCGACGACGAGCTGCTTGCGGCATTGAAGGCCGCGGCACTCGAAGCACATGAAGCGGTGAAAGCGGAGGCCGCGCTTCGTACCGACCACCGGCAAATGGCTACCACTCTCACCGTTTGCATCGTGATCTGGCCGTGGGCTTATGTGGTGCAGACTGGCGATAGCCGGGCATATATCTACGGCTTCGGAAAGTTGCAGCAGATCACACGCGACCAGACCGTCGGTCAGGCGCTCGTAGACCAGGGCATTCTTCCGGCAGAGCGGTTGGAAGCGTCGCCGCTCAAACACGTTCTCTCGAGCGCCATAGGTGCAGATGAGGCGCTTCCGGACGTAACACGCGTCGATCTGAGAGAAAGTGGACCGCTGCTTTTTCTTTGCAGTGACGGTCTGACGAAGCACGTAACCGACGAGGAAATTGCTGATGCGATGAGCAGGATGACATCATCCGAGCAGCTCGTGAAAGATCTTCTCGAGCTCGCGCTCTCGCGCGGCGGCTCAGATAACATCACCATCATCGCCGGCAGGGCGCCGCTTGAGAAGAAGTAACCTTATCCCGCCGTGTTCTTCATGAGCTGATACACGAACCGAATCCCATCGAGATAACTTCTCTCGGCGATTCGCTCATTCGTGCCATGCACTCGATTCCGGTCGTCGATATCAATTCTCTCACCGGTGAAGCGATACACGTTCGCGGTGATTCCGCGAAAATACCGTGAGTCGGTTGCGCCGAGTACGAGATAGGGGCCGACTACGGCTTCGGGATAGATCTGCCGGATTGTTTTCTCGAGGCCTGCCCATGCTGCATCGTTTGTCGGCGATGCGAGTGACGGCTCAAACGTGACGCCGACCGATTTGACTTCGACTCGCGGATCGTCCACGACTCTTTTCACGTGCGCGATGACGGTTTCGCTCGATTCTCCAGGAATGATGCGAAAGTTCACTACTGCCTTTGCCAGGCTCGGGAGAACGTTGTCCTTCGGGCTTCCTTCGAGCATAGTGACAGCCGTCGTGGTGCGCAGCATTGCATCTGTCGCCGTTGCTCCGGAAAGGACCTTCACGAGAACAGGATCGAGCAGCCAGCGATTCGCGAAGAGAACGCGTCGTCCAAACGGCATCTCGCGACCAACGGCATCGAATAGCTGATCCATTTCTGTACTGATATGTCCGGGAAGCGGATTGTCTTCGAGTTTCGTAACTGCTTCAGCGAGAATCCCGGCGGCTGTGTGGCGGGGAGGCATCGACGAGTGACCGCCTTCCGCGTGAACGGTGAGCTCGATCGTCACGTAGCCTTTCTCCGCTATTCCAACGACTGCCACAGGCGGCTTCACTCCAGTCATCGCGCGGTCGACGACTGTCCCGCCTTCATCTAGAACGAAGTATGGTTTGACTCCACGTGACTTGAGAAGCTCAGCGATCTTTGCTGCGCCATTCGCTCCCCCAACTTCTTCATCGGCGCCGAAAGAGAAATAGATCGTGCGTTTGGGAACGAATCCCTCGCCGATCAGGGTTTCGGCCGCCTCGAGCAGGCCCATCACCGTCGATTTGTCGTCGAGTGTGCCGCGGCCCCAAATGAAGCCGTCGGCGATGTCGCCGGAGAATGGATCGTGTGTCCAGAGCTT
>JADGQR010000244.1 GCA_017881685.1 Gemmatimonadaceae bacterium | reverse complement strand
GCGGCCAAATTGTGCAACATTACCGATGATAATCTGTCGTGAGGATTCAACATCGAGAGGTTGCAGTTTGATAAGTTGAAGCTGCGGCCCAACGGAGTCGATCCAACGAGCTTTGCAATCCCGTCCTGTAAATGCAAAGAAAATCTGTTTGTCGGTCGACCATGGAATGAGATCGGCCAACAGCGTTGCGGAAGCTTCGTCCAGTCGCTGAATATCCTCGACGAGAATCAGTAGCGGTGACTCATCCGCGACAGCGTCGATCAAGTCGACTACGGCGCGCTGAATCCTTGCGTAAGCAAATTCAGCGTCCCCCTGTAGCGAAATCGAAGAAGACGGGATTTGGCTGTGGGTCGTAAGTCGGTCCAACTGCTTCATTGTTTCTGGAGAGCATCCAATTGCTCCGCGCATTCCTCTTAATAACGGAACAAGGTCAATAAATACTGCTAAGGGACGGAACGAGTCATTGGGGCGACACTGTACTCGTACGCAAGTGAGCCCTTGCAGAGCGGCGAAGTTCGCGAACTCTGCGAAGACTCTGCTCTTACCAATCCCGGCGTCTCCATGCAAAAGGCAGGACCGGCCGTTGCCTGCTCTAACAGGCGGCAACAACTCGGAGAGTCTGCAAATAATGTCTCCTCGACCGATGATCGGAGCATCGGGGGCACTTTGATTAGGCCTGGGCGGCATCCTGTCCGCGATTCGTTTCCGCATCACGGTTGCTGGAAGTCGTAAGTCGGAAGTGGTATCGCCTATTTCCGACAAGTAACGGTCGAGGATTCGGACGCCTTCCAGCTTTGCTCCTCGCATCGCATGCGCCTCAGCGAGCGCCAGTGTTGCTTCCTCGTTAAACGGTGCTAAACGTAGCAACGCGGTGGCCCACCCTTCGACCTCTTCCCAATTCGCTCGCAACCGGTGTTTCGAGACGACCGCAAGAAGCGAAGTTGCTAGTCTCGATCCTATCTCATGTTTTTTGGTGTCAAGCCAGTCAGCGTATTGGTCAGAGACCTTGGGATCATAGTCCGGCAACACGATACACCGTGATTTTGGAAGGCCTTCGAGATGACGCGGTGTTGCGAGAATGTCTTCGAAATCAACAAAGACTGAGGGATGAGGCACCGAAAGTTTTGTCTTTCCCGCGGCCTCGACCGGCAGGCCGAAGCGGCGGAGCTTGAGCAGAGTCTGCCGCATGCGGTGCGAAGCCATCGTGGGCGAGACGTTAGGCCAAATTAGCCGCTCAAGCGCGCGGCGTGATATTGCTTCGCCCCGTTCGAGCAGGATATACAACGCGGTTGCGAATGCGAACTCCGCGGTCGGCTCAATCACGGCGACCGGCGTCTCTATCCGCGCATCGCCGAGCACAAATACACGGATTGACCCTTCAGTAGTGTTCGACATTTGCCCCCGAAGGTAAAACGGTTCCGTCAGCGCAGCGTCAGCGCCGAAGATGCACGATCTAAACGCCTCTGCAAGGAACAAAAAACCCCGCTCTCGCGGGGCTCCTCATTTCTTCAACACTCGCAGTCTACTTCAATTCGAAATCAACCCGCTCTTCGATCGGATGATTGTCGCTCTTCAACATCGCGATCGCAGTGAACTTTCCGTGCATGTTCTTCGCATCCCAGTCTTCACTGAAGGTCGCAGTCTCTTTTCCCTTCACGAGCTGATTCTGAATCGCCTGCGTGAACATGCGCTCCGAACTCCAGCGCCACACTTCCTTTCCGCTTTCATCCTGCACGACGAAATCGTGCGTCCTTCCGTCTGCAAAACGCAGCTCGACCATGTGCACAGTGTTGTTGCGAACATCGAGCTTGAACTCGACACCGTGATTTGAATTCACGCTGAAGGTCGACGTCAATGTTGATTTTGAGTTGCGATTGGCCGAAGACGCGGCAAGCGTCTCCTTATGACTCGACGTGCCGCGCGCAAACGCAACTGATGCAGCACAAAGCAACGGAATTATCAATCGATTTGTCATCACTTTCGGCCAATCCACTTTACCAAAATTCTATACATCACAAACTACATATGAGCAGGCACGGGCAACTTATCAACAATCAGACGATCCAGCAATAGTCAAGTAACACGTAACTCCCGACAGTTCCATGACTTGCACGAAAATCATATGTTCGGTCTACTTTCGGTTTTCCACATTCCCGGCGCCTTGTGAAAAAAGTCACAAGCGCCTAAATTCCAACCCGGAATGAAAAGCGATACGCCGCACTCAACGGACTCCAAAACACCGGATTCCATCAACGTCGGCTCCTTCGCCGGTGCAGGCCTCCAGTTCGCAATTTCCCTTGTCCTTTTTCTCTTCCTTGGACAATGGATCGACCGAAAACTCGGAACCTCGCCCACGTTCCTCATCGCCGGAGTCTTCCTCGGCGGCGGAGCAGCATTCTACAGCATGTACCGGAAGCTCTCAGCAGCCCAAAAAGCCGACGACGAGCGCCGAAAACAGAACAGAGAACAGCAAAAGTGAAATCAGCGGCGCGATCCGCCTTACTGCTCGTCGCGCTGATCGGAATCACCGGTTGGCTGCTCTCATTCTGGTTCAGAAGTGACGCGGACAGACACGCCCTCCTCGTGAGCGGATTTCTGGCCGCGATTGTTCAACTGGCCGCGTTTGGACTCGTCCACACGGCCGGACGCAGGGACGCCCTCGCAGCCTGGGGGCTCGGTACGATCTTCAGGGGAACGGTCCTCGCCCTATACGGGTTCTTCCTCGTCAAAATGCTGGCCTTGCCGCGAACAGCGGCGCTCGTAAGCTTCGCCGTGTTCCTTTTCGTTTCCATGCTGCTCGAATCTCTGATGATGGCCTATGATGCTTAGCCAGGACTTCATAACTCCTCATATCACCGACTCGCACGCGCTCGACTATCCCTGCCTCAAACCGGGATTCATCTGCGAGCTCGAGCTGCCACGATGGGCGCCGATCCACCTCGGCAACCTGGTGATCGACATCTCGCCAACGAAGCACGTCGTCATGCTGCTCGTCGCAGCAACGCTCTGCCTCCTGACCCTGCTCCTGGCGGCACGCGCACACATCCGCCAGCACGCCGAGAGCGGACAGTCGAAAGGATTCGCAAACGGAATCGAGGCGCTCGTCCTCTACATCCGACAGGAAGTAATTCTTCCCAACGTCGGCCATCACGGTGAAGGCTACGCGCCGTTCGTCCTCACGCTCTTCTTCTTCATCCTGTTCGCGAACCTGCTCGGCCTCATTCCATACGGCGCGACAGCCACAGGCAACATCTCGGTCACAGCAACACTCGCGATCGCGACATTCTTCGTCGTTGAGCTCGCCGGCATGCGCACGCTCGGCAAAGGTTACATCAAAACAATCGTCTACTGGCCGAGCGATCAGCCGTTCATCATGAACGCGCTGTTGACGCCGCTCATGACGCCGATCGAGCTCGCCTCGAAGATCACCAAGCCATTCGCGCTGGCGATCCGATTGTTCGCCAACATGACGGCCGGACACATCGTCGTGCTCGCGCTCCTCGGACTCATCTTCACGTTCGGCAGTTACGCGCTTGCCCCGTTGCCGTTCGTGATGGCGCTGGCGATCATGGTTCTCGAGGTCTTCATCGCATTTTTGCAGGCGTACGTCTTTGCGCTTCTGGCCAGCGTCTTCATCGGTCTGATTCGCGAGGGAGCACACTAGAGTTTCATCGCGGGCCTCGGCCCGCCGTACCGAACCGAGTGGTTCGGGAAGCTCGTTGAGGCTTTTGAATTCGCCTCGCCGACGAGCAGCGACAGGTGGCGCAATCTCCACCGTATAATCGTTCGACTGGAGCAACAACAATGACAATTTTTCCTCTTCTTCAGGCAGCAGCCGAGTTCAACAAGGAGTACTCCGCAGCGTGGGCACAGCTCGGCGCAGGAATCGGCGCTGGCATCGCAGTAGTCGGAGCAGGCCTCGGTATCGGCCGCCTCGCCGGACAGGCGATGGATGGCATGGCGCGTCAGCCAGAGATGGCCGGCCGCATTCAGACGGGCGCGATCATCTTCGCCGCGCTCATCGAAGGAGCCGCGCTGTTCGCGATCGTCGTATCGTTCCTGATTCAGGGCAAGTTCTAAATAATTTGCCGGCGGCTCACGCTTGATGCGTGAGTCGCCGGAACTCCTCTGGTGCCAACAATGATTTCGTCGCTTCCAATTCTGATGTTGATCCAGGAGCAGGCAGCCCAGGCCGCTGAGCAGGCCCCCAAGGGCGGTCTTCTCTCGCCGCAGGGCGGCCTGATGTTCTGGACGCTCCTCATATTCCTCGTTCTTTTCTTCGTTCTCTCGAGATACGCGTTCAAGCCGATCACCGCGGCTGTCGAAGCGCGCGAAAAGGCACTCGAGGCAGCAATCGCCGGTGCGAAGGCCGATCGTGAAGCCGCCGCCGCTTTGCTCGTTGAGCATCGCGCTCAACTCGAGGCAGGTCGCAATGAAGCGCAGAAGCTGATTGTCGAGGGTCGCGCAATCGGCGACAAGGTTCGTGCTGACATGATCGAGGAGACGCGCGGTCAGCAGCAGGACATGCTCGAGCGCGCTCGCCGCGAGATCGAAGCCGAAAAGGTTCGGGCCATTGCAGAGCTTCGTCGTGAAGCGGTTGATCTGGCGATTGCCGGTGCCGGAAAAGTCATCGAGAAGAATCTCGACGACGCATCCAACCGGAAGATTGTCGAGAATTTCCTTTCCACGATTCCGGTCACTCCGCAGGCACGCTGATGCGCGACGCGACGATTGCGCGGAATTACGCTGAAGTTCTGCTGGCGCTTGCGGGCAGAGCAGAGGATCCGGCCGGCTGGGGCAAGCTGATTCGCGATGTCGCGAATGGAGTGGAGCAGAATCCGAAGCTGAAGCTCTTCCTCGAGTCACCCAAGATCAGCGAGTCGCAGAAGATCGATCTGCTGTTCAAGGCCCTCGGCGACAACGTGCCGCGTCATTTTCTGCGCTTTCTTCAGATGCTGGTTCGCAAGCGTCGTCAGATGCTGATTCCGGAGATTGCACAGGAGTATGAGTCACTGCTCGACGTGCACGAGGGCCGTCTGCACGCGAACGTAACAGTTGCACGCGAAACGTCCGCGGTTGACGAAGCGCGGATTGCAGAGCAGTTGTCGCGTGTGATCGGCAAGAAGGTCGTGCCGCACATGAACGTGAATCCGGCGATCATCGGCGGCATCGTCGTGAAGTTCGGCGATACTGTTATGGATGGATCGGTGCGGAAGCGATTGGCGACTCTTCGCGGGAAGATGCTCGCGAGGTAGCTGGCAGAAATCTGGAAGACAAGAGAGCCCGGGATCATTCCCGGGCTCTTTGCGTATGGAGGCGCCGAATCCTGCGTTGATACTCGGCTATACGAGAGTGCGTCCGCCCTTCATATGGCGAGGGGCACGCGATCTGGCCACTGCGCTCTGCGGAACAGGCAGCGCCCAAGATCAAGGTTTGACCTCCCTGAGATGAGAGAACGTGGAAGCTTCGATTTCCCATGGCCGATGATGGTACGGAATCAACCTGTTCAAGCCGGACCAGGTGGGCACATTCAGCCCGAGATCCATGTATTTATTGATCCACGCCGTGCCCTTCGTTCGCTGGAGCACTGACCGCTCAGCAGGCGCGGCGACCGTGATGAAGGAAAAGTCGTACTGGGCAAGATGAACCAGCTCATGACCGAGCGTCCTGTCTATCGTGGAAGTTGCCTCCCCGATGAATCGCGTTTGGTCTCGGTGCAGGATTACACCGGCGATCTGAGATCCGCCCACGTCTGGCAGCTGCACGTTTCCCGCTCTCCCCGAATCGACACTGAAAGTCGGTGCCCCGGAACTCAGGGTACGTTCTACGTCGAGACGAACGCCGCCCTTGCGCACTGTCCAGGCGGTTTCCAAAGTCGTGGCAACGTCGAGCTTTGCGGAGAAGTGCCGAGGTGCGAGCCGATCCCAGTGAACGCGTAAGGGGCCGTAGGGGAAGACGAATCGATCCAGGGGGCCGACGCCAGAACCGGCGTTCGCTACGACCGAAGCCCCTGCAGCCGAGAACTCCCGGCCGAGAAGATTGGTCACCGGGTCGCTTCGGGCAATGACCCGCTTCCCAACGTACGACGCGGCACCTCCGAGTCCTCCGTAAACCGCTGCTTTCTTTACGGGCTTGTGAGAAATGACGCGGCCAATTCCAGCGGTGAGTGCTCCAAGAGCTACGTTGATCGCGAGAACGGCTGCCTGATTTGCGGGCTGCGGCGTCGCAATATCCTGGGCTCGTGCGGTGGCGCCGTCGAAGACAACTGGAACAACAAGCAGCACCGCGGCGAAAGTGCTGTTTGCTCGAACTTTTCTTGTCTTGCTAATGAAAGACCCCCGCTCGCCGGTGCGCATCGTTGCAATATGATGCTGGCTCGACTGGTTGGACAACGAACGCGCGGGGAATCACGAACCGTCTTTTCTTCGATCGGCGACGATGATCGTGATGATCATGTAGAGCCCGAGTGCCGCGGCGATTATTATCGCGACCACCCCCAAACGCCGCCAATACTGAAGAAGCGAGCCGCTTGCGACGAGAAGTCCGGCCAGGACAAGACCGGTGAAGATCCGGTTTGCGATCTTCTCCATTCCTTTGAGCAACATCGGCAGCTGGGGCGTGTCGATCCGGAATGCAAAATCGTTGCGCGCCATGCGCTCCGTTATGGTGTCGAGGCGACGGGGCAGAGCATTGACGAGATCGCTCGTTGCCGTTGCCAGCTGGAACAGTCTGCGCGGAGAGAGGTCGCGCTTCGCACGCTCGTTTGCGATGCTCGCCGCGTAGTCGCGAATCGTCTCCGATGGATTGAAATTCGGATCGAGCGCACGAGTAACCGCGTCGAGATTGAACAGCGCCTTCGCAAGAAGCGTGAGCTCGGCCGGGAGCTTCAGCCCTTCGCGATAGCCGATGCTGATCATCTCGTAGAGAACGAGCCCCGCTGGAGTGTCGCCGACACTCACATCCGCATTCTTTGCGATCAACGCCGCAACGTCTCTCACATATGCCGACCGATCGAATGTTGGCGGATGCTCGCCGATCGCGATGAGAACCTCAGCCGCCGCGTCGCCCTGGTTCTCGGCCATCGCAAGCAGAAGACGAACGACAGAGTTGCGCATCGACTCGGTCAGATGCGCGGTCATTCCGAAGTCGATCATCGCGAGCTTGGGCTCGTTCGGATCGGCGAGCTCGGTTGCCTCGCGCATGGCTTCGCCTTCAGAGCGAATCAGCGGTGTTGCCGCCTTCCTCTCCTCGGTTCGACGATCCAACGCCGCGGCCTCGGCTGGAGTCAGCGGGTTTTCGCGTCCCGGCAGAACGACAAAAATATTTCCGGGGTGAGGATCGGCGTGAAAATGTCCCGTGCCGGTGATCTGGTGCAGGTACGCGCGAGCAAATTCATCCGCCAGCGGCTCGAAGTCATAGTCGATGCGCGCGATCGGCGGAATGTCGCTGATCTTCACGCCACGCACGCGCTGCATCGTGAGGACCTTGTGCGTTGTGTAAGCGTCGATCACGCGCGGAATCAGAATGTGCGGGAATCCGGTGAGTGAGCGTCTGAAACTTGCCGCATTGCGCGCTTCCGTTCTGTAGTCCAGCTCGTCGACGAGCGCCCGCTCGAGTTGCTGGACTACGCCGATGATGTCGACTTTCTCGCCGGCTGAAGTGTGCGCGGCGAGGAAGCTCGCCATTTCCCGGAAGAACTCGATATCGTCTGCGAGAATCTCGCGAATGCCAGGTCGCTGAATCTTCACTACAACATCGCGCCCGTCGCGCAGCTGAGCCGCGTGAACCTGTCCCAAAGACGCGCTGCCGAGCGGCTTGCGCTCAAAGGAGGCGAACAGCTTGCTGATTCTGGCGCCGAGCTCGGCTTCGATGGTCTTCTCGACGTCCTCGAAATCCATCGGCGGAACTGCGTCCTGAAGATTCTCGAGCTCGCGGACGTGTGTCGGAGGAATCAGGTCGGGTCGCGTCGACAGCACCTGGCCGAGCTTGATGTAGGCGGGACCGAGCTCGATGAGGCGCTCCCTGAATGCATGCGCAGTAGCGTCACCTGGCTCATCCTCGGCCGGCTTCGCGTCCGCGTCGAGCGTCGCCCCTTGAAGACCAAGCAGTCCCTGGCCCTTGGCAAAATCAAGGAGCCCGTAGCGGGTGAACAGGCCGATGGTTGCGACAATCCGCGGCATGTAGCGGGGAGCGAGGATCATACGTGCCGGAAAGGCAGAAAGTGTGCCCCGTTCGGACTGCCGGGAACAGGCGTGCAGGGAGATATTTACGCATGACCGACATCAACAACCCGCAAAACCCCGGTTCAACGGGCGCGACCAGTGGAAGGGTGGACGTACGCACCGTTCCGAAGCCATGGGGCCACGAGACGATCTGGGCGCATACCGACCGGTACGTCGGAAAGATCCTGCACATCAAGGCGGGACACGCGCTTTCGGTTCAATACCACAACGCGAAGGACGAAACGGTGCATCTGCTCAGCGGTGAACTGGTCTACCGTGTGCAGTTGGGAGAGTCGCTCGAGGACATGCACCTCGTAGCCGGCGAATCCTTCCGGATCACGGCTCACACCATTCACCAGATGGAAGCGATCACTGACTGCGACGTGCTCGAGGCCTCGACGGCAGAGCTCGACGACGTGGTGCGGCTTTCCGACCGATACGGACGAGAGGGGACAAGCGCACCATGAAGGTGATAATTCCGCTGGCAGGCAAAGGCACTCGCCTGAGGCCGCACACGCACGTGACGCCAAAGCCGATGATGCGTGTGGCTGGCAAACCCGTGATGTCCTATGTCCTCGACCAGCTGCGCGAGCTCGGCGGCATCGAGGAGATCATCTACATCACCGGCCATCTCAAGGAGAAGGTCGAAGACTTCGCGCGGAAAAGTCTCGATATCCCGTCGGTGTTTATCGAGCAGAAGATTCAGGACGGGACCGCTGGTGCAATTGCTCTTGCGAGAGACCACGTTGACCAGCCGGTTCTGATCATCTTCGTCGATACCATCTTCGACGCCGATTTGTCGGTGGTGAACAAGACCGACGCGGACGGAATTATCTGGACGAAGGAAGTCGAGGATTATCAGCGCTTCGGTGTCGTCGTGACCGATGCTGAAGGAAACATGACTCAGATTGTCGAGAAGCCAACGACCCCGATCTCGAAGCGCGCTAACATCGGCCTCTACTATATAAAGAACTGGAAGCTGCTGTTCGAAGGCATCGACCACGTGCTGGCATCTGCCCCGAACATGGGTGAGTACTATCTCACCGATGCGTTCCAGTACATGATCGACAAGGGTGCCAAGATCAAAGTCATTGATGTCGAGGGATGGTACGACGCCGGCAAGATCGACACGATGCTCGAGACCAACGAGACGATGCTGATGAAGGGTCGTGCGCGTCGGCCAAAAAATCTCGATGGCTCGACGATCGTCGAGCCGGTTTACATCGAAGACGGCGTGACGTTGAAGAACTCGAAGATCGGGCCCAACGTTTCGATTGGAACGGGCAGCGTGATCGACGAGTCGGAGCTGAGTCACACGATCGTCGGAACAGGGTCGAAGATCTCGCGCTCGAAGCTGTCGAGGTCACTTGTCGGTGATGACACGGTGTTAGATGGAATCGTCGGTGAAGTGACGGTCGGCGACCACTCGGAGGTCAGGGTATCGCCAAAAAGCTGAGCCGGAATGTCTTCGCGCTGTCGGGAGTAAGCTTCCTCACCGACGTCGCGACGGAGATGGTCTATCCACTTCTTCCGGTTTTCCTGAGCACCGTTCTTGGCGCGAACGCGAGTTTCATCGGCGCCATCGAGGGCGCGGCCGAATCGACGGCCGCGCTTCTCAAGCTTGCGAGCGGATGGTGGTCCGACAAAGTCAGGAAACGCAAGCCGTTCGTGGTCTGGGGCTATGGTATCGCAGCTGCCGTGCGGCCGTTCATCGCGATGGCCCAGAGCGCTGGAGTCGTACTCGGCATTCGTGTCGCCGATCGCGTCGGTAAGGGAATAAGAAGCTCGGCCCGCGACGCGCTTCTCGCTGACTCAGTCGACAACGAGATGCGAGGGCGGGCGTTTGGCTTTCACGCGTCCGCGGACAACGCCGGCGCTGTTGTCGGCCCGCTCATCGCGTTTGCACTTCTGCATTACATGAACCTATCGCTGCGCCATGTTTTCTGGCTTGCAGCGATTCCCGGCGCACTGGCGTTCATCGTTCTTCTCGTCGCCGTGCGCGATATAGAAGCGCCGGCAGCTGTCGCCGATTCGACGAAGCCGCACCTTTCAACGTCCGAGAAGCTGAGCGGAAAATTCTGGGCGTACATGGGTGTGGTGCTGCTGTTCACGCTTGGCAATTCTACCGATGCGTTTCTGTTGTTGCGATCCAATCAGCTGGGTGTCGCCGTTGCGATGGCGCCGATCCTCTGGGCCTTTTTGAATCTCATCAAGTCCATTTTTGGCACGTGGCTCGGTGGCCTGTCCGACAAGGTTGGCCGAAAGCCTCTTATTATCGCGGGTTGGCTGCTGTATGCCGCTGTCTACTTCGGCTTCTCGCGGGCGACGGTTGCCTGGCATGCGTGGGCGCTCGTCGGCGCGTATGGTTTGTTCTACGCGATGACTGAGGGGACTGAGAAGGCGCT
>JADGQR010000243.1 GCA_017881685.1 Gemmatimonadaceae bacterium | reverse complement strand
TCTCGTTGTTCCGGATGACGCGCGTATTCTCCGACTCGTCGACGACGAGACGATAGGCGAGTTCCATCAACATCTCGGGACTGCCGGTCTCAGGCGAGTGAATTGATCCTGACAGCCAGTAAATGGGTTTGGCACTGTGAATCAGCTTCTCTTTGTCGGACTCACTCAAACCGCGCGGATCTGCGAGACGCGCAAGCTGAGTGCGGTAGCTCTCGAGATTGGCGATCGTCGCTTCGTCCGCGATGACGAGACCAATCATCTCGCGGCCTTCGTCGCTCTTCCCGAACGAAAACAACTTCGCCCGCGGCGACGACTTGGCGACCGCGTTCATGTAGCGATTGATGTCCGCGACGTAGGACAATCGGCCGATCGTGCCAGGCACGTAGCCGAGAACCTTCAGCGGCGTCGGGACTGTCGACGACGCAGGAAGCGTCTCGACCAGCTCGGTCGTGAACTTCCAGTGCGGATCAGTTGGAGTCAGCTCCTTGATCCGGGCCGAGTAGACGCTGTCGATGGGTTGTTGTGCATTGGCGGCGAGCGCCGGGAGGGACAACGACATCGCGACGAGCACGACCTTTCCAATTCGCTTCATGTTGTGAATCACCTATGCAGTGGTGGGGGCCGGCGTGCGTCTCATGCGCATTGCGAAATACAGAAGAGTCAGGACAACGATCATGGCGGCCACGGCAACGAACTCCTGCCTTGTCGAGCTGCTCATTAACGACAGCACCATCGCGGTAGCCAGTATCGGGATCACCGGGCCGCCAGGGACATTGAATGGAATAGCGTCCGCGTCCTGAACGTTCTTTCTTCGCAGCTGAATCGCGGCGAGACAGCAAATGACGTAAACAATCAGCGTCGCTAGAACCGACAGAACGACGAGTTTCTCGAATGTGCCCGATAAAGCGAGCACAGCGCATAACAGCGCATGAACGATGATCGCCACATATGGCGTCGCGAACTTATCGCTCACGCGTGCCGTGATTGAAGGAAGCAGCCCGTCCCGACCGAGGGCAAAAAGACCGCGTGGCGAAGCGAGCATGTCGCCGGCGACATAGCCAAACGTCGAGATCGCCGCGCCGATCAGTATCAGAGTTTTACCAGCGCTTCCAAGCGCCCGGCCCGCCGCTTCTGCGAGCGGAGCTTTGGTGTTCGTTGCCAGCTCCGGACCAAGAATTCCCTGCGACACTGTTTGTATCGCGATGTAAAGAACCGTGGTTATCAGGAGAGCGAGGAAGATCGACCGCGGCACAGTACGCGCCGGGTTCTTCACCTCCCCGCTCGGCGTCAGCGCCGACTCCACTCCCATGAACGCAAAGATCAACACGGTCGATGTACGCGCGAGATCGCCGAAGGACGGCATTCCGGGCCAGGTAAGATTTGCGCGATTCACCGCCAGCAGTCCGAACAAAACAAGAATGAGCAGAGGCAGAACCTTGGCAACCGTAACGGTCTGAACGACGCGACTTCCTGTCTTTACTCCGCGGATATTGAGCACTGCGAGTCCGGCGTAGACCGCGATTATAATGGCGTCCTTCACTCCCTTGCCCGCGAGTGATGGTGAGAACTGTCCAAGTGCATCGACAAAGACATTCACCACGGCCGCCGATGCCAGGACGGCCGAGCCAAACCACAGCACCATCGCAACCATGAACCCGATGTAGGGGCCGAACGCAACTTCTGCGTATGCGTACGTTCCGCCCGAAAGCGAAACGCGGCTGCCGGCCGAAGCGAAGCACGTAACGATCAGCGCCATCGCAACGGCGCAGATGATGTACGCGACAGGAGCGGCGTTGCCGATCTTTCCCGCGACGACGGCAGGCAGAACGAAAATACCCGCGCCAATTGTGAAGTTGATGATGGCGGCGGTGAGTCCTTGAACTCCGACCGCCCGGATCAATCCCTCCTCTGTTTTCATTGTCCCTGTTTGACGGTGAGCTTGGCAATCGCATCGGCCTGCGCGCGGAGCCTGATGTTGGTACGGCGCGGATGCACCGAGATTCCCTGCACCTGCTGAACTGCGGCGGCGAGATGCACTCCCGGAGCGAGGTCGCGATTGAGCCCCTTCACGATCTGCTCTTTCCCAAGGTCCATCACATTGCCGACGGACCAGCGTGCCTGGCTGCGAATGAAGTCGCGCACGTCATCGTGCTTGAGCCACTCGACACCGCTCACGAGCAGGTTAGCCGAGCCAACGTCGTAGTCGAGATCGGGAACGAAGAGCTCGTTGGTTTTCGCGTCGTACCGTGGAGTTCCAACGAGATACACTTTCCCCGATGCTCCGCCCTTGAACTGCAGTTCGAGTGCGAGCTTTCCTCCTCCGATACCGAACATTCTGACGTCTTTCACCACGAACGTCCGTCCCGCCTTATTGAATTCTTTCCCGACGAGGTGTTTCCGAAGCAGGTCGGATGCGACGTCATAACCGACAACTCCTTCGAGAAGGACATGAAGCCCATTGCCCACCGCGGCCGGGTAAAGCGGCGGTAGCGGCGTTTCGACAGTTGGCGGTTTCTGGCCTGTTACAACCTGCGGTGAAGCAGAGAAGCCGAGCGCGGTGACGAGAGTTTTTTTCACGCCGACGTTCTCGCCCATTCGAACAGCGGACGGGTTGATCGTCAGCCAGACGCTGTCGGTGAGAGGAATAGGCTGTTCGAGCAAGTGCCACCACCCCTCGAAGCGCGATCGAATGTCGAGGGATCCGATTTTTTGGTCGATCATCGGCCGTTTGGCTTCGAGCGCGGTTTTCGTTGCCTCGATCACACGGTCGGTGACGTTGATATTGAAAACCGTCACGCGGCACTGATCGCGCGTGTCGGTGCTGTACGGCTCGACCTGGGCTACGCGTGTTTTTCCCTTCAGGCGCCAATCGGGATTGATGCGGATGTCAGTCGCGATCGTGATTTTCGCGCGAGGTTTTACTCCGTCAATTCCGCATGAACCCGACACTTCGCGCACGACTGGCGGTTTGTAAAATCCCTGTCCGGCGTAGTGCACGACGGCCGAGATGTATGCCGTTTGTCCGTTGAGTGAGACTGAGAATGGATCGCGCGTCGCTTCGAACGCGACCGCCATGCGCGGATTCCCGGCCTGTATTCTTTGCGTGATGTCGCCGAATTTTTTCGGGACCGCTTTCTCGAGCGCGGCGACGACCGGGCTCAGGTCATAAGTCAGCGGAATATCGAGTGTGGAGCTCGGTAGCGGTGGCAGCATGTAGACATCGGCCGTCATGGCCGGTGCCGGCGCGTCGACATCGAGCTTTGCGTTTCAGGCAACGAGTAAAGCCGCTGCAGACAACAGCGACACACGAGCGGCGATTCGGAACGTGCGGCGTAGGCTCATGGAATGGCGACGAAGCTGTAGCCTGGAAGCGCCATTATCAATAGCGGCCGGGCTTTGGCCGACTATCTTAGTTCGGTCGGATGCTTGTTCTGTTCGGCCCCGTTTGCGGACTTTTTGACTGGGAGCGTTCAATGTTCGGACTTGTGCTTCTCGTGCTCGTTGTCGTGTTCGTCATTTTTGCGATCAGCTCGTACAATCGGCTGGTATCGCTGAAGAATCAGGTCGCAAATGCATGGAAGCAAATCGACGTGCAGCTCAAGCGCCGCCACGATCTCATTCCGAACCTGATCAACACTGTGAAAGGCGCGATGAACTTCGAGAAGG
>JADGQR010000242.1 GCA_017881685.1 Gemmatimonadaceae bacterium | reverse complement strand
GCGGAGGAAGTGTCGTCCGGAAAGGCGAAGCGCGGAATTCTTCTGTGCGGAAGCGGGATTGGGGTCGACATTGTAGCCAATCGATATCCGCACGTTCGCGCCGCTCTGAGCTGGATGCCGGAGATAGCGGAGCTGTCGCGACGTCACAATGACTCGAACGTTCTTGTGATTCCGGCTAGATTCGTCTCCGATTACGAGGCGAACGAGATCGTGACGAAATGGCTTACGACCGAGTTCGAAGGTGGACGGCATGCTCGTCGCGTGAACAAGATCGATGACGACAATGTCGAGAGCACTGGACAGGGAGACGGTGATGCAGCCAGCTGAAGTTGCCGAGCGTTCGCAGATGCCGATGCTGTCGGAGTTCGATCCCGAAGTCGCGGCGATAATTCGCCGCGAAGTTGAGCGCCAGCGTCACGGCATTGAGCTGATCGCGAGCGAGAATTTCGTCTCCGAGGCTGTCCTTGAAGCGATGGGCACGCCGCTCACCAACAAGTACGCAGAGGGTCTTCCCGGAAAGCGGTACTACGGCGGCTGCGAATTCGTCGACCAGGTGGAGCAGCTCGCGATCGATCGTGCGAAGCAGATCTTCAGCGCAGATCATGCGAACGTCCAGCCGCACTCAGGTGCGCAGGCAAACGCAGCGGTTTATCTCGCGTTCCTCAAGCCTGGCGACAAAGTGCTCGGGCTCGATCTCTCCCAGGGCGGGCATCTCACGCACGGCTCGCCGGTGAATTTCTCGGGACTGTTGTACAACGCGATTCATTACGGTGTCGGCGACGACGGCAGAATCGACTACAAGGCGATGCAGGAGATTGCGCGCCGCGAGCGTCCGAAGATGATAATCGCAGGCGCGAGCGCGTATGCCCGCATCATCGAGTTCGAGCCGTTCGCGGAGGTTGCGAAAGAAATCGGTGCGAAGTTCGTGGTGGACATGGCGCATTTCGCCGGTCTTGTCGCGACTGGTCATCATCCGTCGCCGATTCCGCATGCGGATGCAGTGACGACTACAACACATAAAACGCTCCGCGGCCCGCGCGGTGGGCTGATCCTGTGCAAGGAAGAGCACGCGAAGGCGATTGACAAGGCGATGTTCCCTGGCACTCAGGGTGGTCCGCTCGAGCACGTCATTGCTGCGAAGGCCGTCTCGTTCAAGGAAGTGCTCGATCCGTCATTCAAGGAGTACTCGCGGCAGATCATCGCCAACGCTCAGGCACTCGCGGATGCGTTGTCGAAAGCCGGCTTTGACATAGTGTCCGGCGGAACCGACAATCATCTGATGCTCGTAGACCTTCGTAACAAGGGACTCACCGGCAAAGTTGCCGAGAAGGCATTGGACGTGGCGGGAATTACCGTGAACAAGAACACCGTTCCAAAGGAAACGCAGTCGCCGTTCGTCACGAGCGGCATTCGCATCGGCACGCCTGCTGTGACGACGCGCGGATTGAAGGAAGCCGAGATGAACACGATTGCCGGGTTCATCAACAAGGTGTTGTCGGCGCCTGATGATTCGTCGCTTGCCGCGCGTGTGAAAGCGGAAGTGCGCGAGTTGATGTCGAACTTTCCGCTCTATCCGAACGCATTCACGACGAGAGGGTCAGAGATCGGTGCCTGAGCTGGCTTTCCGTGACGGAGTGATGGATCGGATTCGTCTTCACGAATCCCGATACGACGAGCAGGCGTATCTTTTCGTATTGTCTGCGCTCGAGTTCACTCAGTCGAAGCTCGACGCGCGCAGACATATCAGCGCCGCCGAGCTCGCGCACTCCTGCCGCGACCTTGCGTTGGAGCGTTTCGGCCTGATGAGCCGCATCGTTCTCGAGCGATGGGGAATCCACGCGACATCGGATCTCGGCGAGATCGTCTTCACGCTCGTCGAGCTTGGTTTTCTCGTGAAGCGGCCGAGTGACACGCGTGAAGAATTTGCGGAAGTGTATGACTTCGAGGTCGCGTTCGATCGCGACTATCCCTGGAACAGCACGCACTGCGCCTGACCGGGCAGGCCGATAGATGAGCGTCCGCGTCGCCAGTGCCAGTGAGACCGTGGCCTGCGAGCAGGCGACGATGGCAAAGGGTGTTCAATCCGCGGAATTGATGACGCGCGCGGGAGGTTCCGCCGCTCGTGAAATTCTCGAACGTTGTTCCGACCGCGTTGCCGGCGGGGTCGCGATTTACGCCGGTTCCGGGAACAATGGTGGGGACGGATGGGTTGTCGCCGCATCACTGCGCCGATCAGGCATCGCTGTGAACGTGATCGAGACAACCCCACCACGAAGTCATGAAGCCACGAAGGCCCGCGAGGCCGCGATTGCTGCCGGAACGAACGCCGGAGAGGGAAACGACAGCCAGCAATTGATCGTCGACGCGCTTCTGGGAACGGGAGCGTCGGGTAAACCTCGCGGCGACATCGCCGCCGCCATCAATGCGATTGATGAACGCCGCAAGAAAGGCGCGTTCGTCGTGTCACTCGATGTGCCAAGCGGCCTCGATGCAACCACCGGAGAGCATGAAGGCGCCGTAACGGCCGATCTCACGGTTTCGTTCGGCACGATGAAGCGCGGCCATCTCATCTCACGAGCCGTTTGCGGTGAGATCGTTGTCGTTGACATCGGACTCGACGAAGGAGAGACAAACATATCGTTGCCGCTGCTCGTCGATTCCGAATGGGTTCACGCGCACATCCCACCGATACCGGCTGACGCGCACAAAGGCACGCGCAAGAGACTTGCGATTGTTGGCGGCGGAGCGGGAATGGCTGGAGCCACCATCCTCGCCGGAGAAGGTGCGCTTCGGTCCGGAATTGGACTGCTTCGCGTCGTCGCGACGGCGAACAACGCAATCGCCATTCATGCTGCTGTCCCGGCGGCAATCTTTCAGCAATGGCCGGGGACTCCGGCCGAGCTGGAAAAACTCGTCTCGTCGAGCGACATCATCGCGATCGGTCCCGGACTCGGCAGCTCGCCGATGACGCGCGATCTCGTCGAAAGAATACTGCTTGCGTGGTCAGGACCGGTGGTGATCGACGCTGACGGTCTCAACATTTTCGCAGGTGACGTCGATTCTCTAGCGACGCTGCTCGCCGGGCGTCCATCGGTAATCACGCCGCATCCCGCGGAGATGGGAAGACTGATCGGCATGCCGACCGACGAAGTTCTGGCAAATCGTTTCAATGTTGGGTCCGATCTCGCGCAGCGCCTTGGCGGTGCAGTCCTTCTCAAGGGCACGCCGACTGTTGTCTTCTCGCCCACCGGCGAGCGCTTCGTGAGCGCAGCCGGAACTGCGGCGCTAGCGACGGGCGGCAGTGGAGACGTGCTCACAGGAATCAGCTCGGTGCTGCTCGCGCAGATGCTCGCAGAAAAAGGCACAGCGGCCGAGGCGGCAGTGTGCGCCGCGTTCATTCACGGTCGAGCGGCGGAGTTGTGTCAATTCGTCAGAGGCACCACACTCGACGACATTCTTTCAGCTTTGCCGCTAGCCTTCAACGAGCATCCGGCACCTCACGGTTCCGAAGTCCTCGCCGAACTCGCGTCACATCGATGAGCCCCGACGATTCGTTCCGGCGTCACCGCGCGATCGACGTCCGCATCCCGAGAGAAACGTCGTCAGATCCACATACGCCGCTCGGCGCAGGACCGGAATTCGACGCGATTCGTCGGATGCTCGAGCGCTGGGGACCGCGGGCGCGACGCGTCGGCGATGACGCTGCGGTCATCAGATCGATCAGCGAGCATCCGATTGTCGTCAGTACCGATACGTCCGTCGAGAACGTGCATTTCCATCGCGACTGGCTGTCCTCTGAGGAGATCGGCTACCGCGCAACAGCGGCTGCGCTCAGCGACCTCGCCGCAATGGGAGCGCGTCCACTGGGAATTGTAGTCTCTCTCACCGTTCCCGGCTCGTGGCGAAGTGAATTCGATGGACTCACAGATGGTATCGGCAACGCCGCTGCGAGTGTCGGAGCTTCAATCCTTGGTGGCGACACCACGCGAGGCAGCGAGCTGTCTTTGACCATCACGGTGCTTGGCACGGCGCATACCGTTTTGCTGCGAAGTTCGGCGAAACCGGGGGACAACGTTTACGTGACTGGCCGTCTTGGCGGACCTCTGGCAGCTCTTCGAGATCTTCAGTCGGGACGAAACCCTTCAGCGGAGAACCGGCAGAGATTTGTGGCTCCGGTGCCGAGAATCGAAGAAGCCGTCTGGCTTGGGGAAAACGGAGCGACGAGCGCGATCGATATCTCCGACGGACTGGCAGCCGAGCTCGGCCACCTTGCCGCTGCGAGCAGAGTTCGGATCACCGTCAGGCTCGAGAATCTTCCGGTTGTCGAGGGAAGCTCTCCGTTGGACGCCGCCGGAAGCGGGGAAGAGTACGAGCTTGTGGTCACGTCACCGTCGGCGATCGATACCAGGGAGTTCGCGAAGAAGTTCAACCTCGAGCTGACGAAGATTGGGGACGTTGCATCGGGTGCCGGAGTGGTGATGACCCTGAACGGAGAGCCGGCGGCTTTGCCGCCTGGTTACCTTCATTTCACAGAATGATTCTCGTCTATATCCTCGCTACGATTTCCCTCGGCATCACCGCGCCGATGGCAACACTGATCATCGGCGGATCGTGCGTCATTGCGTCGCTCTTTCACGTGAAAGACAGGGCAGGGTCGGTCTACGACCTCGCCCCCCGTGTGTGGTCGAAGGTGGTGCTCTTTGTCACCGGAGTGCGCGTCACCACCCACGGTCTCGATCGTATCGCCGATCGCAAGCCACA
This sequence comes from Gemmatimonadaceae bacterium, assembly GCA_017881685.1. Lineage (GTDB taxonomy): Bacteria > Gemmatimonadota > Gemmatimonadetes > Gemmatimonadales > Gemmatimonadaceae > UBA4720. The sequence goes on along the minus strand of JADGQR010000242.1, from coordinate 4,470 downwards.
CGTCTACGTGTCGAATCACGTGAGCTGGTACGACATCCCGGCACTCGCGAGCTTTCTGCCGCGCACCAAGTTCGTGGCCAAGGCAGAGCTGTTCAAGATTCCGGTCTTTGGCGCTGCCATGCGCGCAGTGGGAATGATTTCGATCGAGCGCCAGAACAGAAAAGCAGCTTTTGCCGCCTATGACGACGCAGCCAGACAGATACGCGAGGGAAATTCAGTAATTGTCTTTCCCGAGGGCACGCGCGGCTACGATTATCACGTCCGGCCATTCAAGAAAGGTCCGTTCGTCCTCGCCATAGCGGCCGGTGCGCCGATCATCCCGGTTCTCACCTATGGCACGCTCGAAGTGATTGGAAAGGGCTCGTTCTTGGTGCACCCGAGAAGAGTCGATGTACATTTGCTCGAGCCCGTTTCCGTGGAAGGTTATGGTTACGAAGATCGCGATGCGCTTGCCGCAATCGTGCACGGGAGAATCGCTGGCGCACTCAATCGCATCTACGGAATCGAAAGCGAAGCGGACGAAACAGTTCAGAAATCAACCGCCGACATTTAGCACAACAACCTCAAACAAGAATTCATGTCAGCCATTATCGATATTCGGGCACGCGAGATTCTCGACAGCCGCGGTAACCCGACAGTTGAAGCAGACGTAACTCTCGTGAGCGGCGCCAAGGGCCGCGCAGCAGTTCCCAGCGGCGCATCCACGGGCGAACGCGAAGCCGTCGAGTTGCGTGACGGCGATGCAGACCGCTACGGCGGCAAGGGAGTCCAGCTTGCGGTGCAGGCGATCGAAGAGAGAATCGCTCCAGCGCTCGACGGTCTGCTTGCGACGGATCAGATCAGCATCGATCGCCTGATGATCGAGCTCGACGGCACGCCAAACAAGGGAAAGCTTGGAGCGAACGCGATCCTCGCCGTGTCCATGGCAGTTGCGAGAGCCGCAGCCGATGATCTCACTCTTCCGCTGTACCGATACCTCGGCGGACCGATGGCGCGCATGCTTCCGGTGCCGATGATGAACATTCTCAACGGCGGTGCGCACGCAACGAACACGGTGGACTTTCAGGAGTTCATGATCGTGCCGGTCGGTTCCGAGACATTTGCGGACGCGCTGCGCATGGGAGCCGAGGTATTTCACGCGCTCAAGAAGATTCTTGTCAAACGAAAACTTTCGGCGGGCGTTGGAGACGAAGGCGGATTTGCGCCTGACCTCGGAAACGACGAGGACGCATTGAAGCTCGTCGTCGAAGCGATCGAAGGCGCTGGCTACGCGCCCGGAACGGAGGTGGCTATCGCACTTGATCCCGCGGCCTCGGAGCTTTACAAGGGAAAGACTTACACATTCAAGAAGAGCGGCGCCGGTACGAAAGACTCCGACGCGATGATCGAGATGTATTCGAAGTGGCTCGACGAATATCCGATCGTTTCAATCGAGGACGGGCTTGCCGAAGACGATTGGGCCGGCTGGGCAAAGATGACCTCGGCACTGGGCGACAGAGTTCAGCTCGTCGGCGACGACATCTTCTGCACCAACACGGAGATTCTCGCGAAAGGCATTTCCGAAGACGTTGCAAACGCGATCCTGATCAAGCTCAATCAGATCGGCACCGTCACCGAGACACTCGAGGCGATCGAGATGGCCCGCGCGAACGGATATCAGTCGATCATCTCGCACCGCTCGGGTGAGACGGAAGACACGTTCATCGCCGACTTCGCGGTGGCGACTGGCGCGGGACAGATCAAGACTGGCTCAGCGAGCCGGAGTGACCGCATCGCGAAGTACAACCAGCTCCTTCGTATCGAGGAAGAGCTTGGTGACGCTGCCGAATTTCCCGGCGGCCACATTTACGGGCTCTGACAGCGGGTGCTTGGACGCGTCATTCTCTGGCTGCTGGTCGCTGGCGGAGTGTTCTTCGCTGTGGAAGGCGGAGAATACAGCACGATGGATCTATGGCGTCAGCGCCAGAGAAAGATCAGGCTGCAGGCAGAGACCGATTCACTGACGCATCAAATCGACTCGCTGAGGCAGGTTGTGAAGGCAGTGCAGACCGACCGTGCGACTCAGGAGCGTATCGCGCGCGAAGAGTTTGGAATGGTGCGCGGCGACAAGGAAATCGTCTATCGTCTCGACGGGCCGAGGGACAGCGCGTCGAGACGATAGAAGCAGATCGCTACTTCTTTTCCGTCTTTTCTGCTGCGGCTTCCTTCTTTTCAGTCTTCGGCGTCTCGTGCTCGTGAGCGACGACGGCACCGGTAATCGCGTCGATGTTCACTTCCTCGCTGCCGGCCTTGCCGGCAAGCTTGATATTGAACGAATAAATGAGCTTGCCGTTCTCCCGCTCGAGCTCCGATGTTCTGAGCTTTCCGTTTGGAACTTCCTTGAGCGCGGTAGCGCGTGCTGTCTTCAGCGAGATCTTCGCTTCCTTGCGAAGCGACGCAGGTGTGTCCTTCTTCACCACCGGCTTGGCAACGGTTGCCGGCTTGGCTGGTGCGACCTTCACCGTCTTGGCAGGAGCCGGCGTCTGAGCAGAAAGCGACACTGCGGTCGCGCAGGCAAAAATGGTCGTTGCGAATGTCTTGAACATTGTAACTCTCCCGAGTTCTTGGAGCGGAGCGAAAAGCTCCGCTGGTTGTCGCATTGGAAGCTATTTCGACAACCTGACGCCACGATTACACGCCGAGGACTTCCTTTGCCGCCTCGGCGATTCGGTCACGGGCGGGGAAAGTCACCGTCACTGTTGTGCCGTGACCCCTCTCTGATTCGAGCGAGATCTCCGCGCCGTGTTCCTCCGCGATCCACTTCGCGATGGACAGGCCGAGACCGGCTCCGCTTTGCTCGGCCTGATCTTCCTGGCCGCGGTAGAAGCGCTGGAAGACGTTCGGCAGATCTTTCTCCAGAATTCCGATGCCTGTGTCCTGGACCTTGATCGTCGGTCGCCCTTCACTCATCGAGATGCTCATCGCGATCTGGCCGCCCGGGCGGGTGAACTTGATTGCGTTATCGAGCAGGATCAGAATGAGCTCGCGGATCAGCGCCGGATCTGCTTCGATGGGCGTTTCTTCGAATCGTTCGACTGTCAGCTCGACTCCTTTTCTCTCCGACATCACGCGACCGGCACTGAGGCAATCGGCTGCGATATCGTCGAGGAACACGGGCTGCCTTTTTGGATGACGCTCACCCGCATCTGCACGCGCGAGAACAAGAAGATGGTCGACCAGTCCGCCGAGTCGCTGCGATTCGTCTTCGACTGAGCGCAGGGCAGAGCGATAACCCTCCTCGTCCCGCGATTGCTGCAGTGCGACGTCGGCGTTGGTGCGAAGGATTGCGATTGGCGTCTTCAGCTCGTGCGCGGCGTCGGCCATGAATCGCCGCATGTTCGCCATTGTCGCTTCGATCGGCGCGATCGATTTCCGCGCAAGCACACCTCCTCCCATTGCGACGAGAAAGACCGCCACGAGTCCGGCACCGGAGAATGCCCAGATGAGATCTCTGTAGCGATCCTCGAGCTCGAGCTGATCGGCGATTGCTGCAGCGACGAGAACTCGTCCGCGTGGCGTTTTGAAGCGGCGCGCTTCGAGCCTCAGAGTTCTGTCGTCATCAGTCTCGTACTGTCTCGAGGCAATGCCTGTGCGTGCGGCCTTCAGGGCGCTCTCACGAATCCAGGGATCGGCTTCGCTCGGCGCGAGCGGAGTGCCTTTGGCGTCGAGAAGATAAAGCGTGCGCTCGGGAATCCTCAGCTCATCGACGGCGTCCAGCAGTGCAGAGTCGCCCGGCTCTTCCTGGATTTGCCGGCTGCTTGCGACTCGCCCCAGCTCCAGTGTTGCCGCGGAGAGCGATTCGTCCAGCTGTCGTGAGAGCTGTCTTCTGATGGCAACGAAGAGCCCGAGTCCAAGAAGAATGAGAATTATCGAGAACGTCGCGGCGTACCAGAGAGTCAGCCGCGCGCGAACGCGACCGACGCTGCGATCACTCGATGCAACTGAGCCCGGCTTAGACGCCAAACCGGTACCCCGAGCCTCTCATCGTCTGGAGAAGCTTTGGCTCGAACTCGTCGTCAATCTTCCGCCGCAGTCGGCGCACGAGAACTTCGAGAACGTTCGTGAACGGATCGTGATTGTCATCCCAGACGTGAGCCGTAATCGCAGCGCGATCGACGACGTGTCCGGCGTTCAACACGAAGAACTCGAGCAGACTGAACTCCTTTGCGGTAAGATCGATGTCGCGACCCGCGCGCTTCACTCGCTGCGCTCCGATGTCGACCTCCAGGTCGGCAATCTTTATGACGTTGCGAATCGGTGCGGCCTTGCGACGAGCGAGGGCGCGAAGACGGGCGACGAGCTCTCGAAACGCGAATGGCTTGGCGAGATAGTCGTCCGCGCCTGACTCCAGACCCGCTACGCGATCGTCGACTGCGTTGCGAGCGGTAAGCATCAGGATCGGAGTGGCGATGTCTCTGCCGCGGAGATACT
>JADGQR010000241.1 GCA_017881685.1 Gemmatimonadaceae bacterium | reverse complement strand
TGTTCGTGGCGGATGGTTCGGTCGTTCCTGCCAATCTCGGTGTGAATCCGAGCCTGACCATCACGGCTCTGTCGGAATACATCATGTCCCAGGTGCCGGCAAAGGCGACCGCGTAGGGAAATTGGGGGGAGGAGCGGGGTCGGGTCCGCGGTTCTCGGTTGCATTGCCACTCGTCGCGCAGGTAAAGCTCGATTCTTCAACCCGCTGCGTCGATTTGGTCCTGGCCTTTGACCGCGGGCCGAAGGTCTGACCCCCATTCCTGGTCTCGGTTTCGGAGGTGCCGCTCGTCGTACAATGTCGCATCCCCCATGTTTGATTCACGCATCACGCGCCGGCCAGCTCGTTGCGAATCGTTGTCGCTTCACGTCGGCGGGAAGCGCAACGGCGGGAGCACATTCGCACGGTGTTGCGATCGTGCGGCGGCCCGTCCTGCACGGGACGTCCAACACTTCGCCGTCGCACCAACGAAAAGGAAGACGTAATGATCGGCCGCACCCTTTCGCACTACAAAGTCACCTCGAAGCTCGGCACCGGTGGAATGGGCGTGGTCTACGAAGCGGAAGACACGGTTCTCGGCCGACATGTCGCGCTCAAGTTCCTCCCTCCCGAGCTGGCGCAGGACGAGCCGTCGCTGCAGCGCTTCCAGCGCGAGGCGCGAGCCGCGTCGGCGCTGAACCACCCGAACATCTGCACGATCCACGGCATCGACCAACACGACTCCGATCACTTCATCGTCATGGAGCTGCTCGAAGGAGAGACACTGGCCGACAAGCTGCGGAACGGACCGATGGGAGTTCCCGATCTGCTCGCCATAGCGCTGCAGCTCGTCGACGCGCTCGAGACGGCGCACGCGAAAGGAATCACCCATCGCGACCTGAAGCCGGCGAACATCTTCATCACCGCCAGAGGGCAGGCGAAAATCCTCGACTTCGGTCTCGCAAAGATCGAGATCAAGCGTTCGCAGCTCGCAGAAGTTACCGCGGTGCGAAAGGACGAGCTGACCATGGCAGGAACCACGGTCGGCACGGTTTCGTACATGTCTCCCGAACAGGCGCGCGGTCAGATCACCGATGCGCGGAGCGACCTCTTCTCCCTCGGAGTTGTCCTCTACCAGATGGCCACGGGAGTGCTGCCATTCCAGGGAGAAACTTCGGCCGTGGTATTCGAAGCGCTTCTGTCGCGCGACCCGAAGCCTCCCACCGAGGTGCTGCCGACGCTGCCCGCGGAACTGAACCGCATCATCGCGCAGGCGCTGGAAAAGGACCTCACGTACCGCTATCAGACGGCTGCGGAACTGCGCACGGCGCTTCTGCGTCTGCGGCGCGAGATCGATTCCGGGGGGCGGCGCGCCGCGGATTCCTCTCCCGGCCGGACGGCAGCACCGCCGGCTGACGACAAATCGGTCGCCGTTCTCTACTTCGAGAATCTCAGCGGAGTGAAGGACGACGAGTACTTCCGCGACGGCATCACTGAAGACATCATCACCGAGCTGTCGAAGATTCGCGAGCTCAAGCCGCGCTCGCGCGCGAGCGTCCTCGCGTTTCGCGACAAGCAGGTCACTCCGGCAGAAATCGGCCAGCAGCTTCACGCGGCTTTCGTGCTGACCGGCAGCGTAAGGCGGGCTGGAAACCGCCTGCGCATCAACACGCAGCTGATCGACACGCAGACCGACTACCCGCTCTGGTCCGAGCGGTACGACCGCGAAATGCAGGACGTGTTCGAAGTGCAGGACGAGATCGCGCGGAAGATCGCCGACGCGTTGCGCATCACGCTCTCGCCGCAGGAGAAGGAGGCGCTCGCGGCCAAGCCGACCGAGAACCTGCACGCGTACGACGTTTTTCTCAGGGGACGCAATTACGCACGGCGCTGGTCGAAGCAGGATTCCGAGTTCGCGCTGCAGATGTTCGAGAACGCCGTTTCCCTCGATCCGGAGTTCGGCCTGGCGCACGCCGCGCTCGCTTCAGCGTGCGCGCAGTTCTACTACCTGTGTGATCGCTCGCCGCGCTGGATCGAACGGGCGCGAGCCGCGACGGCGCGCGCTTCGGCGATCAGCGGCGATTCGGTTCCGGAAGTTCTGGTCGCTCAGGCGTGGCTCTCCTACGCGGAAGAGCGGTTCGACGAAGCGGCGGACCGCGCCCGGCGCGCGGTGAAAGCGAAGCCCGACGTCGAGAGCGGCTATTACCTGCTGGCTCGCGTCCTGTTTGCAGCGAAGCGGCATCAGGAACTCATCGAGATTGCCGAGGAGGCGATCGCGCATTCGGGCGAGAACTACAACACGTATGTTCCTATTGCGAATGCATATATGGCCATGGGGAAGGAAGACGCCGCGAGAGCGAACACTCAGCGCCGCATGCAGGTTTTCGAAGAGCAGATCCGCAAAGTGCCGGAAGATGCGCGGGCGCGGGTGCTGCTGGCAACCGATTACGCCAAAGTGGGCCGCGATGAAGACGCGACACGCGAAGCGAACATAGCGATGGCCCTGCGCCCGGGCGACGGATCGACGCTCTACAACGTTGCCTGCGTCTTCTGTCTCATGGGAAAGAAGACTGAAGCACTCGGCGCTCTGAAGAAGGCTTGCGACACCGGGTTCCGCGACGCGGGGTGGGCACGCCAGGATCCCGACCTGGCGCCGCTCCACGGAGATCCCGAGTTCGAAAAGCTCTATCCGATCAAGTAATCCGACGGTGTGGTAGTTCTCCAGCAGATTCTGTGAGCGAAAATGGGGTCACCCATTAGCAGGCATTGTCAATATGGGCGGGCGAATCCCTGCCGCGTCTAGCGGCTGCCATCGATGGTCGTCCTTGTCGGTGGCGACTTTCCCTCAGACTGCTCCTGAGCCGCTGGTCTACTTCGACGACCACGCGCTGGTCGGCGACTCGTTGGGGGCGTGCCGGTCATCCTGCTGGTTCTGCACTCCCAAGTGCGCGCGTAGGCATCGATCGCCGCCTTGTGGAGGCGGTGCTCTCGACTGGCGACCTACGGGTTATCAGGTCTGAGAAGCTCCCGAGCCGAAACTGTGCCGGGGGTACTTTCTGGGGTATGGAATCGCCCGCCCGATCGAATGACGCGATCGAACAGCCACTTGCCGGTACAGTTCGATGGACGGCGCTTCCATCGAATCGCTTTAGGCCACCGTCATCGTAACGCTCTCGTATTGGCATAGAATCAAGACAGGCCCCGCGAGAGTTACCCTGCACCCTGAGCTCTTCGCGGATGCCACCAGGGAGGACTTGGGATGAAATCGCTGGCACTTGGATTGATCTTTGCGATGGCCGCAGTCGCGGGCTGGACCGGCGAGGCGCGCGAAGAAGGCAAAGCAGACGGTCGCATGAGTGTCAATGGCAAGGTGGTCAAGTTCAGCCACGCTTACGCGCGAAGCGAGCCGCCCACATTGAACGCCGTCCTGCTCATCCTGACCGACATGCCACTCAGCGATAAGGATCTGGCCGGCTTTCCCGACTCCGTGCTCGACACCGTGAATTCCGGCAAACTGAACGCTTTGAGCGTCATGATTGGAGTCGACGACAAGGGCCGCCCGGACTTTGGCGACACCCAGGTCTACAACTCCGCTTTCAAGTACGGCTGTTGCTGGCCGGCGATGAAGGGAAAAGACAAGATCGAGTTGAAGATGCTCGATGAGAATCATGTCGATGGGCGTGGACACATGGAGAAGCCTTTTACGTTCGGCGAGAGCGGTGACGTGTTCGACTACAACGTCACCTTCCGCGCACCGAAGCGAACGTGGGAGGAGATGCAGGCCGTCAGGGGGTATCAATGAACCGCGTCGAGCGGACGTTGATTCTGGTCGCTTGCCTCACAGTCGCCATTGGCCTGGCAACCTATACTGCTCCGTCATCAGCGGCCGTCGCCCCTGAGAAAGCTAAGCGATCACCCCGAGAGTCAACCCGGACTGCCAGAACCTATTCGCCGATGTCGAGTGACAAGGCCGCTGAGGTCATGACGGCCCTCAAAAACAAATTTCCACCGCCCTACGACGGAGTCGAATGGGAGCTGCCTGGCAATGCTTCGACGAATCGCGGTATTAACGTTGGAAAGGAAGACTGGGTGTTCCTCATCCCCA
>JADGQR010000036.1 GCA_017881685.1 Gemmatimonadaceae bacterium | reverse complement strand
GAACGGAATTACTCTGAACAGAGCCTTCACCCGGGACGCTGGCGGAAGGCCGCGAAGCGGAGGTTCGAACCCGCTTAGCAGATTGTGAGGTTGCTGGTCACAATTGAAGTCCGGGATATCCGGGGCACCCGAAGTCTACCGTGAGATCAGGGTAAGAACGCAGGTCCGACCGTGTAATACACGATTAACGAACCGGATGGCGCTCACCAGCAAGATGGCCTCCGCGAAAAGGGAAACCAGATCGCGGGGGCTTCGTCTTTGTAGGCCCGCAACGTACATAAGCTGTGACCTCCTCCCGACAGATTTGTTTCGCCGCACCGCGCATCTTCTGATGATAATCACCCGCCACAATTCTTTACGAGGGCAGAGCAATGCCAGCCACCAGACTTACCAGACGCGCGCCTGGAATCACCATGCCGTTTCTTCCCGCGCCGCTATTCTCAACTCCCGCGTTTCCGTCGCTGAGCCAGGCATTTAATGACATGAATGCGAAGACGAACGAGATGATGCAGTCGCTCTTCTCGAACTTCCCGACGACTTCGGTCACCGAGCGTTTCCCCGCGATCAACGTTGCCGAGGCCAAGAACGAATTCACCGTCACCGCCGAGCTCCCCGGAATGAGCGCAGAGAACGTGACGATCGACTTCTCCGACGGAATGCTGACAATCCGTGGCGAGAAAGAGACGGAAGAGACGAAGGAAGAAGAAGATATGAAGTACTACATGTGGGAGCGTCGCTTCGGTTCCTTCCAGCGCGCACTTCCATTCCCCGGCGGCGTCGCCGAGGACAAGATCAAGGCGAGCTTCAAGGATGGCTTGCTGACAGTCCATCTTCCGAAAGCGGAAAATGGAAAGAACAAGCACCACACCATCAAGATCACCGAGTCGTAATACGACATAAAGCACAGGCGGCGTGCGCATCAGTTTGTGCGCACGCCGCCTGGAGCTTTTTATACTTCTCTAGTTGTCGTGTGGCCCGGACGTGATGAGGCCAGCGGTCAGCGCGAAGCGAACGTAATCCGCTCGGTGACCGAGCCCGATCTTTTCGGCGATCCGCTGCTTGTACGTTTCTACAGTCTTCGACGAAATGCCAATTCGGCTGCCGATCTCGGGTCCGTTATACCCTTCGGCAACATGTCGAAGGACTTCACGCTCACGGTCACTTAGCTTCGACAATTTCGCGCGTGCTTCGTCAGCGGGCGTTCCGTGATCGATTGGACGGATTCTCGCGGCCAGTATGCCTGCTGCCTTTGGTCGCACGTACATGTCGCCGGCGGCGACGGCGCGTATTGCCTTGATGAGATCTTCTCCTTCTGCGTCCTTCGAGAGGAACCCGCTCGCACCGGCAGTCAGAAGCGTGATCAGGCGATCCTCTTCCGAGTACATGGTGAGGATGAGAACCTTCGGACGTGGATTCATCTTCGCGATCCTGGCTGTTGCAGTCGCGCCATCCCCTCCCGGCATTTCGAGATCCATCAGTACGACATCGGGCGCGAGCTTTTCGATCAAGCCAAGCGCTTCGACGCCGTCGCTGGCTTCGCCGACGACCTTGATGCCCGGGACTGTGCTTAGAAGCGCACGAAGTCCAGCTCTGAAAATGGCATGATCATCGACCAGCAGGACGCCGATTGAATCGGCAGGGGGAGTCATGTGTGCCCTCGATCAAATTTTGCCGGCACCACGCCGGTTGCACCCCCAATTCTGCGTCATCCTGTCCTCCATGGGTGTCGGGAATCACCGCCAATCCTTGTGGGAGTAACCCTGAAACCGACAGTGGATTCTCTGACTGTGGATGAGTCCGTCTCGGCCCATTTTGAATCAACCGAACCGCTCTCGGAGGCGTCATGTTCAAGAAAATTCTTGTCCCGCTCGACCGGTCACCCTTTGCCGAGCAGGCTCTTGGACCGGCAACTTCCATCGCACGAGCGGCTCGCGCAGAAATAGATCTGGTGCTGGTTCACGAGCCCCGCCCGCTCGCGGGATCACCGGATGTCCAGTGGCACGCCGAACAGGTCGATGGGGAGGAGCAGTACCTCGAGGCAATTGCCACAGAGCTGGCGCAGAGCGGGTCCATTCACGCGACCCATTCTGTGCTCCCTGGGGAAGTTGTTCAGGCGATCTGCAACCGGGCCCGCAGCATCGACGCCGATCTCGTCGTGATGACAACCCACGGACGGACGGGGCTCAACCGGGCCTGGGTGGGAAGCGTGGCAGACGGCGTCTTGAGGAAATCAGGCTCGCCGGTGCTCATGTACCGACCCGAAGCGAAACCGGATAGATCAACTCCCTTTATTCCCTTCAAACGTATTCTCGTACCGCTCGACGGTTCCGAGCTGGCAACCGGAGTTCTCGAAACCGCGCTGTCGCTCGCAGCATGCTGCGAAGCACGAATCTCTCTGCTCAGAATCGTTCAGCCTGTACAGCTGCTTACGGCTGAAACGGCAATTCCGTTTGCATTCCCGTTGCCGGTCGACGATGACATTTCGACGAAACGTCTGGCGGAACGCGCCGGCCGGGAGCTCACACAAGTCGCACACGGCTTATCGGGTAAATCCATCGGCGATGTCGACGTCCACGTAATTGTGTCCCGCGACGTTGGACAGGCGATTGTCGATTTTGCTCTTGCGTCGGGAATCGATGCAATTGCCATGAGTACGCATGGTCGTGGCGCATCGCGTCTCTTCGTTGGAAGTGTCGCAGACAAGGTCATTCGCTCTGCCGCGCTGCCGATGCTGCTCCAGGGCCCTGCAAGGAACGCAGGCCCGCTGGATGTGGTCGATGCTGCGCCCAGCGTCAAACACGAAAGTGCGCTGTCGACGTGAGCATCTCGCTTTTGGAGGAGAGCAATCGTGGCACTGATGCGTCATTCACTGCGCCGGACGATGGGCTTGCTCTCATGCTCGGCGGAGGCGGCGCGCGAGGAGCGTATCAGGCAGGAGTGCTGCGGGGGATAGCGAAGAAACTGCCACATCTTCGCTTTCCCATAATGACGGGCATCTCAGCAGGTGCCGTCAATACCATTCATCTTGCGTCCCACGAGGGATCGTTTGGCCAGGCAACCCAGAGTCTTGTTGATCTGTGGCTAAAACTGACTCCTGAACAGGTTTACGAAGCTCACGCATTTCCTCTCATTCGAAACATGGTGAGATGGGGTATGCGACTTCTCTCCGGTGGCGCTGGCACGGGCCCCGAGCCAATGCGCGGGATGATCAACACGGAGCCGCTGCGAAAGTTTTTGAATCGCAATCTCCTGAGCGGCGAAGATGGATCGCTTCCGGGAATTGCGCGCAACATCGCGAGCGGATCATTGCGCGCAGTCGCGCTGTCTGCGACGAGCTACGCGACTGGACACTCCGTCACATGGATAGAAGGACAGAACGTCGAGCTGTGGCAGCGACCTCAACGCCGGAGTGAAGCGACGAGGCTGACAGTCGAGCACGTGATGGCATCGAGTGCGCTTCCCATGCTTTTCCCGGCAGTCAAAGTCGGGGATCAATGGTTCGGCGATGGTGGAATTCGGCTCACCTCACCACTTTCACCGCCCCTTCATATGGGCGCGACTCGCATCATAACAATATCGACGCGTCACCGGCCATCGTGGGCAGTATCGACGACACCGGCATCGAGGCGTTACCCGCCACCGGCACAGGTTTTAGGAATCCTCTACAACTCGGTGTTTCTCGATCTGATCGATGAAGACATCCTGCGTCTGGAGAAGGTCAACCACCTTCTTGCTGATCTCCCGCCGGAAAAGCGGGAATCCATGCGTGTCGTCGACATCATGGTGATCAGACCATCACAGGATCTTCAAACACTCGCGAGAGAGCTGGAGCCGCGACTTCCGTCATTCCTTCGCTACATGACCCGTGGTCTTGGAACACGGCAGGCGTCGAATCCGGAGCTCCTGAGCCTCATCATGTTTCAGTCGGACTATGTCCGTCGTCTGGTCGAGCTTGGTGAAGCGGACGCAGAATCTCAGGCGGAAAAGGTTGAAGAATTTCTCTCGAGACCAACTATACAAGGCGCCGAAGTGGAGTTGGCAAAGTGAAATTGCGGCAGTATCCGGTGCCGGTGGGAGCACTGTTTTTCATCATTGCGGGCGGTGTGGCTTCGCTGCTGCCCGACGCTGCGTTGTGGCGTCCGCGCATCTGGATGGCTGGTCTGTTCATAACGGCCGCGCCGATGTTGTGGGGAACCGTACGCGGAATGTTGCGCGGCAGATTCGCTGCGGACCTGGTAGCTGCTCTTGCCGTGATAGCAGCGGTGCTGTTGCGCCAGCCAATCGTCGGGCTCGTGATCGTCCTGATGCAGACTGGAGGAGAAGCGCTCGAGCGCCTGGCGGAAGGAAAGGCGAGCGACGCTCTTCGCGCTCTCGAGAAGGCCGCGCCGAAAATCGTTCATCGGATGCGCGGCGAAACCGTAGAAGACGTCGACGTAGACCAGGTCCGCGAAGACGACTCCGTGCTCGTCAGGCCGGGAGAGATGGTTCCGTGCGACGGAACCGTGATCAAGGGAACCTCCGACCTGGATACGGCAAGCATTACGGGCGAGCCTGTTCCGAGGAAGATCGAGCCCGGCTCAGCGGTGATGAGCGGCAGCATCAATCAGCGCGGCCCGGTGGTCATCAAAGTTGTAGCAATCGCTTCCGAGAGTCAGTACGCCCGCATCGTTGCTCTCGTTCGCGAAGCACAGGCGAGCAAGGCGCCGCTTCAGCGCATCGCCGACAAATATGCCGTGCTGTTTACTCCGTTGACGCTTGCGATGTGTGCCATCGCGTTTGCCATCTCCAGGGACTGGGATCGTGTTCTTGCTGTGTTGGCGATTGCAACGCCATGTCCTCTCATTCTTGCCACACCTGTGGCAATACTTGGCGGGTTCAACCGATCTGCACGCAAACAGATACTCATCCGCAACGGCGGAGCTCTCGAAGCACTCGGCTCCGTTACATCCGTCGTGTTCGACAAGACGGGGACAGTCACTGTCGGTCGTCCGGAAGTTTCGCGGGTTGTTGCAACCGGCTCGTTATCCGAGTCGGACGTGCTTCGTTTTGCGAGTGGCGTAGAGCAGGGCTCGAGTCATCTGCTCGCCCGAACACTCGTGGCTGAGGCCGAGAAGTCAGGCATAAACATTCCACTTGCCACAGCAGTCGTCGAATCTCCCGGACGAGGAATCGAAGGTGAGGTTGGTGAGACTCGCGTGACAGTTGGTGCAAGATCATTCGTCGACGAGCGAAATCCGCAGGCTCGCGAATCGGATGGTCATCTGGACCATGGCGGGGGGAGCGACGACGACAACGCCGCGCTTCGCGCATACGTGGCGATCGATGGAGCGATCGCCGGATTCGTCGAGTATGCCGACATGGTTCGGCCGGGAATGAAGGAACTCATGGAGCATCTTCGTGCGACCGGAATCTCCCGTATCATGCTTCTATCGGGCGATCGAGCGCCTAACGTGCGAGCGGTGGCGGCTTCTGTCGGAATCTCTGAATACCGCGGCGACATGCTGCCCGAAGAAAAACTTCAGGTCGTGAAGCACCTGCTTCGTGACGGCGATCTCGTTGCAATGATGGGTGACGGCACCAACGATGCGCCGGCGCTGGGCACGGCTACGGTGGGAATTGCGCTTGCGTCGCACGGACGTGGCATCGCCACCGAGGCGGCCGACGTGATCCTGCTTGCGGACGATCCAAGCCGGATTGTGGACGGGATCGAAATCAGCCGGCAGACGATGCGCATCGCCCGGCAGTCGATCTGGGTTGGGCTGGGAATCAGTGCTGCCGGAATGGTCTTCGCTGTGCTTGGCCACATCGTTCCGGTTGCCGGCGCGGCGATTCAGGAAGTCGTGGATCTCGCCGTCATCCTCAACGCTCTCAGGGCTAGTAGGGACATGTCGTACGGGAAAAGCCGAAGAAATCTCGTCCCACTCCCGACAGAACACGTCGTGCTCCAATCGTAGCTTGGATCAGCATCCCGTAATGGGGATGGACAGCGACAATTCAGGGAGGTTTCAGATGACTATAGTCGAAATGATCACAATGGAAATGGATCAAAAGCCTCCCGTATCCACGCGGACGGCCGTTAAATCGATCGTTGTCGCGACAGACGGGTCAGATTCTGCGCTTGCGGCGTTCCAGGCAGCGCATCTCATCGCTGAGCGAAGCTCCGCAGCCGTGCACGTGCTTTCTGTACTCGAGCCACTGCCGACCATGCTGACGGCTGCTGAAGGAATGGTGCTGCTTCCACCTGATTTCTATCAGGCGAGGGACGACGCACAGCGAAGGATTGTCCGTGGCCAGACGGCTGAATACGACCCTGAAGGGAAATGGTCGACGTCTCTCCGCGTTGGACGTCCGGCCGAGTCTATCGTTTCGTTCGCGCATGCGTACGAGGCGGATATCATCATTGTCGGCGCAAACAAACACGGTGTCGTAGGTCGTCTCTTCGGCGAAGAGACGGCGATGGAGATCGCCCGGCTCAGTGACGTCCCTCTACTCGTTGCCTCTTCCTCGATGAAGCGACTTCCGAAACGGATCGTCGTCGGCATGGATCTGGAGCCCGACGGACTACAGTGCGCTCCAGCGGCGGTCGAAATGCTCGCTGATACTCCGACGGTTTCCTGCGCCCACGTGAAGCCTCGCGCCGAATTCCTTGGAATCGACTGGGCCAGCTACGACAGCGGATACGAGATTGCGATGCGAGAGAGATTCAAGGCAGTCGAGAGAGGAATGAACGAAGCGCATCTGCGGCCAGACCTCATCACGCTCCACGGCGATCCTGCTCGCGAGCTGACAGATTTTGCCGAATACTGCAAGGCCGAGCTGCTCGTCGTCGGCGTGAAACGTCGTCGTGGACGTGCACGTGCTCTTGGCGGGAGGATTGCCAGCCGTGTCATTCGTCAGGCCACCTGCAGCGTGCTCGTCGTGCCGAGAATGGTTGGCACAGTCAACGAAACCGTTCAGCCGAGTGCGTCGACAAGCGTCATGCAGGATTCGACGAAGTGGTCGCAGGCACTCAAGGACTTTACAGAGCGGAACGCCGGGCGCATCGCGAATCTCGAGGTGGACGATCCGGAGCTCGGAGCCCTTGTTGAAGCCAGTCGCTATCCGCTGCTTGGTATCGACTACGATCACAAGGACAAACGTCTGATGATCACGCTTGGCCCAACGCAAGGCGCAGAGCGACACCTCACGCGGACGATTGAGCATCCCGAAGCTGTATCCGTGTTGAGCGTGAAGGGTCGTGACACTGCGTTGTCGGTAACCCATAGCGGCGGACAGACTCTGCTCACGTTCTCATAAGAGCGAACGTCTGAAAGAAGAGAGGCGCCACCCTGGTTGGGCGGCGCCTCTTTCTGTTCAAGAGCTGATTACCTGCTCATCGATCCACAGTCATGCCTTCTTGCTGGAGCGTGCTTCGCTGACTGCGCGTGCGATGTCGAGCGAGGTGATGATTCCGGCGAGGGATTTTCCACGCATGACCACGACGCGATGGATACCGTGCTTGCGCATTACTGTTGCGGCGGCCTTGACCGAATCATCGGGTGAGATGCTGAAAACTTCGGGATTCATGATTTCCTCGACGTTCCGCTGATCGAGCAGGCTGGCTCTTTCCGGAAACGTGTCTGCGACGGCATCGTCTGCCTTGCTCCAATCGTCCCAGACATCCTCCGACATGCTCAGCAGCTGAACTTCTTCAGCTTCCTCGCCGTAGTCGTCATCAGTACTGTCCCAGGTCTCGACTCGCGATTCCTGATCTTCATCAGCGTTACGCGCAGGCGCGCCGACGATGAAACCAACGATGTCGGTCATCGAAACGACACCGACAACTGTTTCGCCGGAAACAACCGGGGCGCCGCTCAAGTGATTGTTCGTGAGCGCCTCCATTGCTTCGCGAATCGTGGATTCCGGAGCCAGTGCGACGACGTCTTTCGTCATGATATCTCGAACTTTCAGCATCATTACCTCGGTGTATCGCTGCGTTGTGAAGCCTGGCGAGTCACTTTCCACTGACCCTCTGCCGGCTGATGACCGAACCCGGTACCCCGGGTATCGTAAGTCCCTTCAATATGTTTTCGCGTCCGTGAATCTTCCCTGAAAAGTGGTGATCACGCGGCAGCCGCATTCAGGATCGTTGTAGGGAGCGAGAGTTCCGCTGACCAGGCCGCCGTTCAGTCGCACGAAGCGAATCGTGAGCGGTTGTCCTGAATTCTGAGTGACCGGGACAGCCATTGGCATGTTTTCTTTTCCTGCGGCAGGGACGCGGGCCCGCGGCACCATGACAACATCTCCGTACGCCGTGTCCTTTGCGCTGGCGAGCTGGAACATGATGCTCCCGCTGCGACCGGTGTCCGTGCTGCTGTACTGACCTGACCAATCCCCAACGAGCGCTTCGATCGAGCCGCTTTCTGCAATGACCGGCACCGGCGTGCGCCGCCAGCTGCATGCGGCCGCGGAAGCAGCGAGTGCAATCACTGCTACACTCTTGATGTATCTCATCTGTGAGCCTCTCTCAGCGAGAGTGCTTGTGGCGTTGTTCTTTCGTCTCGCCAGTCCGCGAACGCGTCGCGGGCAAGATGCATCACTCCCCAGATGGCACCGCCCATCGCCGCCACACAGGCGGCTGTCGTCGCCAGCACCACCGCAGATGAATCCAGCGGCGTGTCGTTACCGGTGAGGAGATTTGCAATGAGTGGGGTGAAGATGAAGAACCCGACGAACAAGCTGGCTATCGCGGTCTTTCGGTGAAACTCGGCGGATGCGAACGACCAGGCTATCCACGCGAGTGAGATGCCTGAAAGAGTTCCTGCTATGGCAAAACTGAGAACCGCCCATACGCTGCCCTCTCTGGAGATGCTTCGAGCCCACAGAAACACCGCCAGCGCAGCAAGTGCGACAATCTCGACTTTTCGTGTTTTAGACATACTCCCTCCATGCCTGTGCGCCAACAAACTGAGATTACCGGAGCAGAGAAGGCATGTCGGTAGGGAAACAGAGGAAATCACCTGAAGGGAACGCCTACACGGAATAATCGGACTGATTACTGACACTCTCACGTCGTGCTTCGATCTTTCGTGCGACCGATGCTTCGAGCGACTAGACCCTCAGCAGGACGGGACAAATGCGAGTACCAAAATTCACCGGCAACATGGCGGTTTTCCTCATGTTCTTTGGACTTTCAGCGGCTGATGCTGTGTGGTCGCACAACTGGCTGAGAGCACTCCTGTGGTTTGCATTCGGTGCTCTCTTCCTCCGCGCAGATATGAAAGCGAGCCAGTGATAAGTACTTCGCTCGTGAATCCGAAGCTCCCAAAGCGAGCGTAAGGAAAATCCCCACAGAAGTTCGGTAAAAAGCCGATTAGTCGTCCGCAATCTCAGGGCGACTTCGAGATCATCGTCAGGCGAAGGACTACTCGCATGGCGGGTTTGCACACGCATACAAACCGTCTCGAGGGGAAAATGGATTCTCGAACCCGTAGGCTTCTGAAGTCGAGTGCCGCATTGATCGCGGTAGTGCTGGTCGCATACGCATGCACACGCTCCACCACGCCAAACCAGACGCTGCTCACAGGCGACGCAGCGACCCGCGTTTACGTTCCGCCGGGATCGTACGACGAATTCTACGCATTCATGTCGGGCGGCTTCAGCGGACAGGTTTCTGTCTACGGACTCCCCTCCGGCCGGCTCCTCAAGGTGATCCCTGTGTTCTCGCAGAACGCGGAGAATGGCTGGGGCTACAACGAAGAGACCAAGCCGATGCTTCAGACGACCTACGGCTTCATCCCGTGGGACGACACGCATCACACAGAAATGTCGATGACCGACGGCATGCCGGACGGCCGCTGGCTCTTCATCAATGGAAACAACACACCGCGAATCGCGAGAATCGATCTCACGAGGTTCGAGACGGATGAGATCATCCAGATTCCCAACTCAGCGGGCGGTCACGCATCTCCGTTCGCAACGCCGGACACCAAGTATGTAGTCTCGGCTACGCGTTTCAGCGTTCCGATTCCGAATGCCGACGTGCCGATTGACTCGTACAAGCAGAACTTCAGGGGAACGTTGTCGTTCATTTACGCCGACAGGCCCGGCAAGATGGACATCGCCTTCCAGATCCTGATGCCCGGCTACGACTATGATCTCGGGCACGCCGGAAAGGGCCCAAGGTCGAAGACCACTAGTCTAAGGGGATCGTTTCTTCGCTGGCTCATTTCGCCGGGGCGCCATTTCACTGGCGCCGGCTTGGCAACGTTCACTGGTGAGCTGGCGAAACTAGGTCTCGCATCGATGTTCTGGCAGCCTCTAGAAGCGCTCGCCCAGTTCTTCGCGCTTCTGGCTGCCTGCCGGCCGGATGCGTGACCACATCGTGTAGAAGAAAAGACCGATGCCCGCGATCTGCGCGAATGACGACAAGACCACCATCCATCGAAGCAGGTCGGATGACGAGTGATCCCGCAGTATCTCCATCAACAGTCGCGTCGCCGTCCCAACGGTAAGAAACCAGTAGGCGACTTCAGCCATTCGCGGCTGATAACGTAAATCAGTTTTCTCCGGTCGCGGGAAGAGCCAGAGCGCAACGCCGAGGATCATCATCATGATGAAGCCGACGAGTATTGCGTGGGTATGAGCACTTACGAGATACGGTGACGGGCCCGCATTGTATAGCTCACGCTTCACGACCATCCAGCCGCCGAGGATCAGGCCGACTGCGAGAAAAAGAATGCCTGTCTTCAGATATCGGCGAACCAGTGAATGCATGACATACTCTCGGGTGAGGTCTCCAGAATGACAAAGCTACCATCGCCGGATACCCCGCAGCGCCTTTCCGATCTCATCGAGCCAACAACCCGGCGCAGATTTCTTGCCAACGCGTCGGTACTTTCGCTGGCGATTCCCGGAGTGGGAGCGGCTATCGCGGCCTGTTCTCCCGGCGCTGAAAAAAGTACCGACTCCACAACTGCTTCACAGGCACCAGCGACTGCGGCACAGGGAGCTGCTTCACCGATCCTGCATAACCCGGACAGCAGGCTCGATACCTCGCTGATGAAGGGCGGTCATCCCAGCTCATCGGCCGCTGGGACTACACCAGCCACGACCACATATCACCGGTTCGATCCAACCCTTCCACCACTCGGTTCAGGAAATCTGAAGCTGCACTGGAGAACGAAGCAGCTTCCCATTCGCATCTCCGACACCGAAGTCGTGGCAGCGTGGACATTCGAAGGGGACATACCCGGACCCCTGGTTCATTGTAGAGTTGGCGATACAGTGGAGTTCACGCTCACGAATGACGTGGACATACCGCATTCGATGGACTTCCATGCAGCGCAGATCGATCCAAAGCAGGCATTTCGCTCCGTGCCGAAAGGCGAATCGGTTACGTACACGTTCAAGCCAAAATGGGCTGGCGCATTCATGTACCATTGCGGGACGTCTCCCGTGTTGATGCACATCGGGTCGGGAATGTTCGGCGCGATTGTCGTGTCACCAAGAGAGCCGTTGCCCGCCGCGAAGGAATTCGTTCTCGTGCAGAGCGAGTACTATCTCGCAGACGCTGCCAACGGACTTCGCGCGTTCGACTACAACAAGATGCTGAGCACGCTTCCCGATTATGCGATGTTCAACGGACGTCCCAATCAGTATATGAAAGACCCAATCAAGGTGAAGGTCGGGGACAGGGTGCGATTCTGGGTCGTCAATGCAGGCCCGACACACCCGTGCAACTTTCACGTCGTAGGTGAACAGTTCGACACAGTGTATCTCGGTTCGCCGCCGGGCTCGGCGATACGTGGAGTGCAGACGTGGGATGTCGCACCGGGCGGCGGAATGTGCTTCGAGCTCTTGTGTGATGTGCCCGGGGAGTTTCCATTCGTCAATCACGGCTTTGGGCACGGCCAGAAGGGCGGAATCGGGATACTTGTAGTCGAGGGGTAATTTCCCCGCGCGCAAGTTCTCAAAAGCCGTTAACGACGATGACACAGATCATCTTTGTCATCGTCGTTAACGGCAGTTCCTGCCGTTCTCGTCCTAGACTGCGTCTGACAAACTGGTGAAGTTGAAGTCCTTCGCCTTGATGGGAGGCATCACGATCGGTCCACCCTGCTCGGTGCCACCGATGCGAACCGCAGGCCCGATCGCCTCGACGTTGTTCAGCAGAAACAGCGGCGAATCGTTGAACCTGAAATTCTTCAGCGACTTCGTGATCTTTCCGTTTTCGACGAGGAACGTTCCGTCGCGCGTCAAACCGGTGAACAGAATCGTGCGCGGATCGACCGGCCGCAGATACCACAGGCGCGTGACGAGAATTCCTCGCTGTGTGGACTTGATCATGTCGTCGATTGAAGTCGTTCCGCCCGCCATCTTGATCGTGCTCGGTCCACCGGTCGCGACCTTTCCCTGCTTCTGCGCCCAGAATCTCGAATAGAACAGCTGCTTCAGCACGCCGTTCTCAACCCATACCTGCCGGGAGAGAGGAAAGCCCTGCCCATCGTACGGCTGGCCAAGCAGCTGAGGATCCTGCGGATCCGAGAAAAGAGTGACACGCTCGTCCACGATCTTCTCTCCGATCTTGTTGCCACCGCCCGGCTTCGTGAAAGCACTGCGGCCTTCATCCGCCGTGCGCGCGGCAAGCGACCCACCCATCAATTGCACGAGATCGCCAACCGCCTGGGGCTCGAGAATCACCTCGTAACGTCCAGGCTCGATCGCGACAGGATTCCGCGAGAGACGCGCCTTCTCGATTGCGCGCTGGCTCAGCTCAGCGAAGTTCAGCTGACTCCAGTCAGGATGCTCGGCCCCGACCCATCCCGAGCCGGTGCCGTCATTCGTGCGAACGGTCAGCGTGTAATTCGCGTTGGTCGATCGGTTGTACGCGAACAAACCCCGGCTGTTGCCCAGCCCGTTCGAGCCTGCGTTCACGATGATGAATCCCGCAGCCGTCAGATCGCCGGCCTTTCTCGCCGGATCGAGCGCAGTAAGCGCCGCGCGCGCACGATCGGTCGGAGTGAGATTGGCAGTCGAGTCGAAATACCCGTTCACCGGCAGATACGTCTGCGGCCCAAGTCCTGGCATCGATTCAGGGTCGTCAGGAGAAAGCTTTGCGAGCCCTTCGGACTTCTCGACGACCGCGCGCAGCGAATCATCGGAAAGATCGTTGGTCGTCGCGAAAGCATGCTTCTTACCGATCGTGCTCTGAATTCCGACCCCCCCAGTGATTACCGCGCCAGACGTCGACATCTGATTCGCAGCAAACCGAACGTCAGTCTGATAATTACTGTTGACGTTCACTGAGATTTCATCTGCCTTCGAGAACTTCACGATCCTGTGCACGAGCTCTTCAGCCTGCTCGCGCGTCATTATCGCGTCGGCCGGAACGAGCGAGTCATTTGCGCCGAGCAGCCGGTATGGCTCGCGCCTTCTATTGCTCACGGAGCTCATGCCTTCCTCCCGGTATTGATCACGTTGATGTTGCGAAATCGGCTCGGCACACAGCCATGGCTCACAGAGTTGACCTGACCAGGCTGGCCCTTTCCGTCATTGAATGCGCCGCCGAGGAAGTAGCTCTTCTTGCCGCCGATCATGTCCATTGAATTCCAGAAATCAGGCGTGCGCATCTGGTACGCGACGTCCTTCAGCATGCCGACGATCTTTCCGCCCTTGATCTCGTAGAAGACCTGGCCGCCGAACTGTGCGTTATAGCGTTGCTGGTCGATCGAGAACGATCCGTCGCCGACAATCGCGATTCCCTTGTCGGTTGCTGAGATGATGTCGTCCCAACCGATGTCCTTCGTGCCGGGAAGCAGCGAGACGTTCGGCATGCGCTGGAACTGAACACTCGACCAGTTGTCGGCATTCGAGCATCCGTGCGAGTGCGTCGGACGTCCCTTCGAGTCGTACCACCACTTGATCCAATTCGCCTGCTCGCGAGTAGTCTGGTAGTCGTTAACGATTCCGTTCTTGATGATCATGAAATCGTCAGGCTTCACGCCTTCGTCGTCGTAGCCGATCGTCGCGCATGCGCCGGATTGTGAGCGGTCACCCTGAATATTCATGAACTCGGGACCATACTTGAGCTTGCCGAGCACGTCGCGTGGCGGCGAGACGAAGCTCGTTCCCGCATAGTTGGCTTCGTAACCCATCGCACGGTCCAGCTCGGTCGGGTGAGCGATCGACTCGTGAATCGTGAGCCAGAGATGAGTCGGATGGAGAACGAGATCGTATCGGCCTACGTCGACTGATTTCGCCGCAAGCTTCTCGACCGCTTCGCCTGCCCACTTTGGCGCGTTGCCGACGAGGTCCTGCTCGAGCACGTATTCCCATCCGCGACCAGCCGGCGCGACGACGTTCGTACGCGTCTGGAAATCGGAGAAGTCAGCAGAGACAGCCGTGATGGCGAACGGGACAGCCGTGCGAACGATCGTCTGCGAGATCACCGATCCTTCCGTCGACGCGAAGTTTCTGTCTTCCTTAACGAAGAGAAGTCCGGAGTTCACGAATCGGACTCCCTTTACCTTCAGGGCTTCCGCGTTCGCCTTGAGAAGAAGGTCGGCGCGCTGCTCGATCGGAATCGTGAACGGATCGACCTTGAAGTCGCTCTTCCATGTCGCGTTCGGGTATGCCTGCGTTGGTGCGAGCACCACAGGCTGATCGCGTGCGATGCGATTTGCTTTCGCAATCGCGACTGCTTCGCGTGCGGCCGCAGCAACGCCGTCCTTCGTCAGAATCTTTGTCGCGCCGAAGCCCCACGTCCCATCGACCAACGCGCGCACACCGGCGCCGATCGAATCAGTGTCGGCAGTCTGAACGATCTGCTGCTCGCGTGTAAACACGATGCTGTTTCGGTAGCGACCGATGCGAACGTCGGAGTAGCTGGCGCCTGCACTCTTCGCGGTGTTGATCGCCACCATCATGAGCTCGCGAACGGTGTCTTCGGCAGGCATCTCAGCCGCGCCGCGCGGCACAGAAATCAAGCCCGACATCGCCTCCGCGGGATTGAATGCACCGGCCGCTGCCATCGCTGCGGCCGCCATCCCGCCCTTTTTGAGAAAGTCTCGCCTTGTTTTCACGGGTATCGAGGTTGGGGTTACTATCCGGACGTACAGCGACTCACGCATTCAATGCGTACGTCATGCACGAGGAGCGAAGCCGTGTAAAAAATTTGTCACACGAACGTGCTGTGGCGAATATCGGAACCGTGGATAGTCGCCGCAATCCGGGCCAACACGCATAACCTCGTGTAAGGGTTGATCTTACAAAAGAATTACAGTTTGGTGTCGCTACTTTTCCAGGGGTGGAGGCGTAGCTTTCGATTCAGATTCAGCCGCTAACCACAGGCACATGGCTCTACAGTCAGTAAGCCCAAAATCGCACGAATTGTCACGGGAAGAGCTCCTTGGCGCCGCTGCACGGCTCCGCGCAGAGGTCGCCCGCAGGATCGTCGGTCAGGAAGTTGTCATCGAGGAGATACTCATGGCGCTTCTGGCCGGCGGCCACGCTTTGCTTGTCGGGGTGCCAGGCCTCGCCAAAACGCTGATGATTCGAAGCGTCAGCGAGGCAATGGACCTCGATTTCCGGCGCATCCAGTTCACGCCCGATCTGGTTCCGAGCGATATCACCGGAACGGAGATCATGGAAGAGGACAGCGCGACCGGCGCTCGCTCGTTCCGGTTCGTCAAAGGCCCGATCTTCGCGAACATCGTTCTCGCGGACGAGATCAATCGCGCTCCGCCGCGTACACAGGCCGCGCTTCTCGAAGCAATGCAGGAACATCGCGTCACCGCGGCAGGTGAAACGATGGAGCTTCCAGAGCCATTCTTCGTTCTCGCAACGCAGAATCCAATCGAACAGGAAGGGACATACCCTCTTCCCGAGGCACAACTGGACCGCTTCCTGTTCGATGTTCGCGTCGGTTATCCCGATGAAGAAACCGAGATCGGAATTCTACGCTCGACGACGGGATTGGACTTCGAGCCCCTTCGCCCGGTGATCAGTGGACCAGAGACTCGCGCCCTTCAGCGTCTGGTTCGTGACATCCCTGCCGCTGATCCGGCTCTTCGTTTTGCCGCACGTCTCGCTCGTGCGACACGTCCAGCCGAATCCGAAGCATCGGAGATGGTAAAGAAGTACGTCCGATGGGGAGCCGGTCCACGCGCAGGACAGGCACTCATCCTCGGCGCAAAGGCTCATGCACTCCTTGCCGGCAGATTCGCTGTCGCACCTGCGGACATCATTCGAGTCGCCAAGCCGGTCCTCAGACATCGGGTACTTCCGAACTTCGCCGCGGAGGCAAAGGGAATCACTGCCGAGCAGATCATCGAACAGCTGCTCGAGGATGTGAAGCCTCCGAAGAGCGAAATAAAGCTCTAAGCAATGGCTCGCTGGAAGGACGGAAGCGGCGAACCCACGGGCGACGTGGCGCGCGACTTCGCGCCTGACTTCGCCGCTCTCCTCGATTCAATTCGCGGAATCCGCTGGCCCGCACGTTCTGCCGTTCGAGGTGGAATTCCAGGTGCGCACACATCGCGCATGCGCGGCACTTCGGCGGAGTTCACCGAGTACCGACCGTATCGCCAGGGCGATGACCTGCGACGAATCGACTGGAAGCTCTTCGGTCGCAGCGACCGCGCCTATATAAGGTTGTCGAATGATCGCGCCATTCTGCCGACGACCGTCGTTCTCGACGCAAGCGCGTCGATGGCTTTTCCTGTGGACACGCACGCCAAGTGGCACTTCGCGACTGAGCTTGCGATCGGTCTCGCTGCGGTTGCGCGAAGCTCAGCCGATCCTGTCGGATTGATCATCGCCCAGCAAGGGAAGATGGTTCAGCTCCCTCCGCGTACACGCCAGGGAATCATTCACGAAATGCTTCGCGCAGTTTCCGAAGCAAAGCCTGAAGGCAACGCACCGCTCACTCCGGCGCTGACCGCCGCGATGCGCGCAAGCGGACGCATCGTCCTCATTACCGACTTCCTCGGCGACGCAGAGGAGCTGCTCTCGACCGCAGCCCGGGGAATAGTCGGAGCGAAGGAGATTCACGCAATTCACATCGTCGCTCCGGAAGAGCTGGATCCGCCGAGGGAAACGCTTCTGGTTGCTGATCCTGAAGATCCAGAGGTTCGTCGTCCGCTGACTGCCGACGCCCGTGATTCCTACCTTCTAGCGTACGCATCGTGGCGAGAGGCGATCGCGCATGACTGGAGCGATGCAGGCGCGTCGTACACGATGGTGGTGGCAGGCGACGAAACTCCCGATCACATCATCAGACGAATTGCGGCCCCGCGAGGGGTGTCGGCCAGCGCATGACGTTCCTCGCTCCGGGCTTCTTCTTCGCGTCGCTCGCGGTCGCTGCGGCAGTTGTCGCACTGCATTTCATCGTCACGAGACAGCCCAAAGCCGCGGTTCTTCCAACTGCTCGTTTCGTTCCCGACTTGCCGGCGAATGCAACGGCGCGAGCAACGAGGCCATCGGATCTGTTGTTGATGCTGTTGCGGGTTCTTCTGATCCTCGCGATTGGAGCTGGGCTCGCACGTCCGGTCTTCACGGCGTCGAGAAACCCCAACGCTCGCGTAATTCTCTTCGATGCCTCGCGGAGCGTCGGCGACATCTTGGCCGTACGCGATAGTGCATTGCACTACTACCGCGAAGGTGACGCTCTCGTTGTCTTTGACTCTGCTGCGCGTTCGGTCGGTGCGGGCGTGTCCGACTCGCTTCGCACTCTTGCGAAAGCGGATGGCGCCGGCCGTCTGTCTGGCGCGCTGGTATCAGCACTTCGAGTCGGAAGCAGGCTGCGTGACAAGGCCGATAGTCTCGAGCTGGTGGTCGTGTCGCCTTTGGCCGCTGATGAATTCGACGCGGCGACTGACAGCATCAGATCCATGTGGCGAGGAAGAGCCAAGGTCGTCCAGGCGGGTATCAGGGCGAGCGAAGGAAATGCAACCAGTCCTGTTCAGCTCAGGAGCGCGAGTGGGGATCCGCTTGCGATAACTGTCTCTCGGTTGGGACAGACGTCATCGGGAATTGCGAAGATCGTACGCGATGCAATCGTGGCCGACGATGCGCAATGGACCACGAGCGACGGACGGGTGCTGATCGATTGGCCTGCCGCGAGTCGCCCTGGGCGTGCGAGCGCTCGAGCACGAGTAGACACAATTGGCGGAGTGGTGTCCGACAGTTTCATCGTCGT
>JADGQR010000240.1 GCA_017881685.1 Gemmatimonadaceae bacterium | reverse complement strand
GCCAGCGCCTGATTTCGGCGCGGATCATTCCGTTCCGCGGATCGTGGGTCGAATTCACCGTCGACATTCACGACGTCATCTACGTCCACATCGACAAGAAGAAGAAGTTCCCGGCCACGGCGCTGCTCCGCGCTTTCGGCTACGGAACGAACTCCGAGTTGCTCCGCCTGTTCTTTGCCGTTCGGACGCTCGATCTCGCCAAGAAGCGTGAGAGCCGCGTCGACGTGAAGGAAGCGGTCGGCGCGATCATCGCCGAAGACATCGCCCTCCCGGGCGAGGCGACGCCGGAAGACGCTCCGAAGGCCCGGACCAAGAAGGCGAAGGCTGAGCGTGAAGCCGCCGAGAACGTCATGCTGGTCAAGGAAGGCGACGAGCTGACGGAAGTCGTCTTCAATCGCCTCCGCCGCCAGGGCATCAACACGGTGAAGGTGTTCGCTTCCTATATGACGGTCGACCTCCGCGACGAGCAGGATGCCGTCGAACGCGGTGAGCGTCCCGTGCGCCGTGTGCTGGCTCTCGACATCGTTGACGCCGACGGTGAGGTGATCGGCGAAGTCGGTCAGAACCTGACCGACACGGTGATGAAGAAGCTGCGGAAGCACGACATCACCAAGGTGAGCGTGTTCGTCGCGTCAGGCCGCGCCGAATCGACGCTCATCAAGAACACGATCGCCAAGGATCCGACCCACAGCGAAAAGGAATCGCTGGGCCAGATCTACGCGCTGCTCCGTCCCGGCGACGCGCCGGACGCGCAGACCGCGAAGCAGGCGCTGGAGCGTCTGTTCTTCAGCCCGAAGCGCTACGACCTGGGCCGCGTCGGCCGCTACAAGATCAACCAGCGCCTTGGTCTCCGCACGCCCGCGGACTACACGGTGCTCTCGAAGGAAGACTTCGTCGAGATCATTCGTTACCTCGTGGAACTCCACGAGGGTCGCGGCCACGTCGACGACATCGATCACTTGGGCAACCGACGCATCCGATCTGTGGGAGAATTGATTGCAAATCAATTCTCTGTCGGATTGTCCCGCATGGCGCGTCTGGTCAAGGAGCGCATGTCGATCAACACCGATCCGGAAAAGATCTCGCTGGACGACCTCGTGAACGCGCGCACCGTGAGCGCCGTCATCCAGGCGTTCTTCGGATCGTCGCAGCTGTCGCAGTTCATGGATCAGACGAATCCGCTGGCCGAGTTGACGCACAAGCGTCGTCTGTCCGCGCTTGGTCCGGGCGGTTTGACGCGCGAGCGCGCCGGCTTCGAAGTGCGCGACGTGCACTATTCGCAGTATGGCCGGATGTGCCCGATCGAGACGCCGGAAGGTCCGAACATCGGGCTCATCACGTCGCTCGCCTGCTACGCGCGCGTCAACGATCTCGGCTTCATCGAAACGCCCTACTACGTCGTCAAGAACGGCAAGCTGACCGGCGAAATGGTCTGGCTGGACGCCAACAAGGAAGAGGACGCGATCATCGCGCAGGCCAACGCCCGCCTCGACGCTCAGGGAAACCTGATCGAAGAGCTGGTGTTGTCGCGTCAGCAGGGTGACTTGCCGCTGGTACCCAAGGACCGCGTCGACTACATGGACGTGGCCCCCGAACAGCTCGTGTCCATCGCGGCCGCGCTCATTCCATTCCTCGAGCACGACGACGCGAACCGCGCCCTCATGGGCTCGAACATGCAGCGGCAGGCGGTTCCGCTCCTCAACCCGCGCACACCGTACGTCGGCACGGGACTCGAGGAGAAGGTCGCTCGTGATTCCGGCGCGGTGATCATCGCTCGTCGCGATGGTGTCGTTACGCGCGTCACGGCCGACGAGATCATCGTCGACGCCGACTCGGCGCGAAACAAGGACGCGGAAACCGATCGTCCGCTGGCCCGGCTCACGCAGCATGACCGGTACCGCATCAAGAAATACTGGCGGACGAACCAGGACACGGCCATCAACCAGCGGCCGCTGGTCAGCCTCCACCAGAAGGTGAAGGCGGGTGAGGTGCTCGCCGATGGATCCGCTACTGAGCAGGGCCAGCTGGCATTGGGCGCGAACGTCACCGTGGCATTCATGCCCTGGTACGGGCACAACTTCGAAGATGCGATCGTGCTTTCAGAGCGCCTGGTGAAAGACGACGTGTATTCGTCGATCCACATCCAGGAGCTCGAGTTGCACGTCCGCGACACGAAGCGCGGCCAGGAAGAAATCACGCGGGAAATCCCCAACGTCGCCGAGGAAGCCCTCAACGACCTGGACGAGCGCGGCATCGTTCGCATCGGTGCCCACGTCAAGCCGGGAGACATCCTCGTCGGCAAGATCACCCCAAAGGGCGAAACCGAGTTGTCACCAGAGGAAAAGCTGCTCACAGCGATCTTCGGTGAGAAGGCGAAAGACGTCAAGGACTCGTCCCTGAAAGTGCCGCCGGGTATGGAAGGCGTCGTCATCGACGTCAAGATCTTCTCACGCATCGAAGACCAGGTGGTCGAGAAGGATCGCGGCGAGCGAATCGGAGAAGTGCGCCGGCTCGAGGGCGACGAGAAGATTCGTGTCAACGAAGTCCGCGACGGCGAGTTGGTGGAATTGCTCGAGGGTCAGACGATCGCTCTCGCGCTCAAGTCGGGAACCGTCGAAGAGGCGATCCCCGCCGGCACGAAACTCACCGCGTCCTTCCTGAAGGACGTGAAGCTGGCGAGTGTCGACCTCAAGACGTTCCGCGTCGAGGCGAAACGCGTCAACGAGAAGATTCGCCTGATCATCGACGCCGCCAATGACGAGAAGTCGAAGATCGAGGAGCGCGCTGAAGAGCGCATCGATCGAATCCTCCAGCCTGATGAACTCCCACCGGGCGTCATTCAGCTGGTGAAGGTCTACCTGGCGGAGAAGCGCAAGGTGTCGGTCGGCGACAAGATGGCTGGTCGCCACGGCAACAAGGGTATCGTCGCGCGCATCGTGCCCGAAGAGGACATGCCGCTGCTCCCCGACGGCCGCCCGGTCGACATCGTGCTCAATCCGCTCGGCGTACCGAGCCGAATGAACGTCGGTCAGATTCTCGAGACGCACCTCGGGTGGGCCGCGAAGCGACTTGGCTTCTACGCGAAGACCCCGGTGTTCCAGGGAACCAACGAGCGCGAGATCGCGTTGCTGCTCAAGCTCGCCGGCCTCACCTGGGCCGGACAGGCGCTTGGACTCAAGACGCCCGTTCCGTCGATCAGCGACAAGGACATTCGGACGCTCCTGGCCGACATCAAGCCCGACCGCACCGAAGAGGCGGAGAAGTTCGTTC
This sequence comes from Gemmatimonadaceae bacterium, assembly GCA_017881685.1. Lineage (GTDB taxonomy): Bacteria > Gemmatimonadota > Gemmatimonadetes > Gemmatimonadales > Gemmatimonadaceae > UBA4720. Next base: position 308 of record JADGQR010000240.1, on the reverse strand, counting down.
GTCTCGAGGAGGCGTCGATCAATGAGTTCGGCGGCCGCACCATGTCGCAGGAAACGCGCGACATGTACCACCGTGTTCGCGATTATCTCGCGGCCGCGGCTCGCGAGCTGGCTGAGCGCGAGGCGGAAGGCATCACGCACGAGCTCACGTTCCACACCGAGTCCGCTGAGGACGCGGCGCTGACCCCGGCGAAGCGTGCCGAGATGAAGGCGGCGCTCAAGACGCTCGAGAAGCGGAAGGCGCGCGAGTCATCGGACGTGCTCGCCGAGCAGGAGTTGCCGGCGCTCGCCGGGATGCTCGGCAAGAAG
>JADGQR010000035.1 GCA_017881685.1 Gemmatimonadaceae bacterium | reverse complement strand
TGACGGACAAGTGCGTCCAGTGCCCCGTCCACGAGAGCGCGGGTGACTGTTTCGTTGAATCTGCTGACGACTACCGCGACCCGGCGGCCGGATCCGACGGGATTCCCTGAAATTTCAGCCATTCAGGAAGCCAGCAGGTGGCCGAGCTTGTCGCGCTTGGTGTCGAGGTAGCCGGAATTTTCTTCGGTTTGAGGCGGCACGATCGCCACTCTCTCCTCAACCTCGAGGCCGTAACCTTCGAGACCGATGAGCTTCCGCGGATTGTTCGTGAGCGGACGTATCTTCCTGAGCTTGAGATCGAGAAGTATCTGCGCGCCGATACCGTAGTTGCGAAGGTCGGGCTTGAAACCAAGCTGTTCATTCGCCTCGACAGTATCGGATCCGGTGTCCTGAAGCTCGTACGCCTTGAGCTTGTTCAGCAGCCCGATCCCTCGGCCTTCCTGATCGAGATAGACGACGACACCGCGACCCTCTGCAGCGATTTTCTGCATCGCGGTATGAAGCTGCCAGCCGCAATCGCAGCGAAGCGAGTGAAACACGTCGCCGGTTAGACACCTCGAGTGCATTCTCACGAGCACGCTGTCTTCGGAGTTCGACACGTCGCCATAGACGAGGGCGACATGCTCATGATCATCGACGTCGTTCTTGTAGCCGATGACTTTCCAGACGCCGAAATCTGTGGGAAGGCGAGCTTCCGCGACGCGATGCACGAGCCTCTCCGACTGGAGCCGGTAGGCGACGAGCTGCGCAACGGTGATGAAGGTGAGCTTGTGCTCCTCTGCGAATTTCTGGAGCTGCGGGCGTCTCGCCGTCGTGCCGTCTTCGTTGAGCACTTCGCAGATGACACCCGCCGGAAACAGTCCGGCCAGCCGGGCGATGTCGACAGCCGCCTCAGTGTGTCCAACGCGCTGAAGCACTCCGCCATCGCGTGCGCGAAGCGGCGGAACGTGACCCGGTCTGCGCAGATCGGCCGGAACCGTTGCTGGATCAACTGCGACCTGAATCGTGCGCGCGCGATCCTGCGCGCTGATTCCCGTCGTTACGCCGAACCGGGCCGCGGCATCGATGCTGACGGTGAACGCGGTGCGCTGCTCTTCCGTATTGTGCTGAGCCTGCTGGGGCAGCCGAAGCTGGTCGGCGCGCTCGCCGGTGAGTGCGAGGCAGATCCATCCGCCCGCCTTCTTGATCATGAAATTGATCACTTCGGGCGTTACGAGCTGGGCCGCGCAGATGAGGTCACCCTCGTTCTCGCGATCCTCGTCATCCGCGACGAGGATGAGCTTCCCTGCTTTTATGTCGGCAATTGCCTGTTCGACCGTTCCGAATTGCATGGTCCTATCCTTTAGGCCCGACTGTTCTCGGGCATCGAGTTCAGGTACGGAGCGACAATACGCTGCACGTACTTTCCGATGACATCTGTTTCGATCTGCACCTCGTCACCCGCCTTCAGGTCCCCAAGGGTCGTATGACGGAAGGTGTAGTCAATAATCGATACCTGCAACTTATCACCATCGAGGTCGTTAACGGTGAGACTTACCCCGTCGACCGTCACCGAGCCGTGAAGAACAAGTGTGTGCGACAGGCCCGGCGGGAGCAGGATATCGATCAGCATCGAGTCGGCGGTCCGTGAGACGGCAATGACTTTGGCTGCCGCGTCTACGTGTCCCTGAACGATATGACCGCCAAACCGGGCGTCCGCGCGCATCGCTCTCTCGAGGTTTATCCGCTGGCCGGTTTTCCAGTTGCCGATCGTCGTCCGGCCTGTGGTCGTGACAACTGCCCCGACATTGAACCATCCAGGACCACATTCGCGAACCGTTAGACAAGCACCGTTCATGGCGATGCTCTCGCCCGCGAGCAGATCCTTGTAATCGCACTCGAGGGTGAGCTCTACACCAACATCGGTGCGCTTCACGTCGGTGATTCGGCCGATGGCGTCAACGATTCCTGTGAACAATCAGTCTTTCTCCACGGTGTACACGGTCATTACGTCATCGTCGAGCCTGGCGCTGCTGATGATCTTGAATCTGGGGGCATCACCGATCGTTTGAGCGGCTATTCCCGCAAACGCATTCAGCGACCCTGCGCCGAGTATGATCGGCGCATGGAAAATAACGAGACGGTTCACGAAGCCTGAGCCGAGGAAAGAAGCGGCGAGTCCGGCGCCACCTTCGACCATGAGCGAGTTGATCCCGCGCGTCTTCAGCTTCTTCAGCGCATCCGCAAGATCATGCGCCGGCAATCCCCCGACGCCCAGGTTCGCGAGATCCGCCGGGAGACTTGTCGTCTCGCCTGTCACGAGTAGAACCGGAACCTCCCGCGCAGTTTTCGCGAGCTTGCTTTGCGAAGAGAGTCGCGCGGATCTGTCGAACACAATTCGCGTCGGCGCGACTCGCGGCGGCGGATCAGAACGCGCGGTCAGCTGCGGATCGTCAGCCGCTGCAGTCGCTGCACCGACAGCAATCGCGTCGTTCTGAGCCCTCATGCGATGCACGAATTGCCGCGATGCCTCGTTCGTGATCATCAGCGTCGAACGGTCGGCGGGCGCGATCGACGCGTCGAGTGACATCGCGAGCTTCAGCGTCACCCATGGCCGGTCGGACGAGAATGAGTTGAAAAAGGCATTGTTGATCTCGCGTGCTTCTTTCTCGCAAACGTCAAAATCGACGACGATTCCAGCGGCGCGAAGTCTTTCCGCTCCACCCGATGCGATCGGATTTGGATCGCGACTGCCGACGACGACTCTCGCAACCCCCGCGTCGATGATTGCCCTGGTACAAGGCGGCGTTTTTCCGTAGTGATTGCAGGGCTCGATGTTGACGTAGAGCGTGCCGCCCCGCGCGCGCGGACCAGCCTCTTCGAGCGCGGCTACTTCGGCATGCCGCTCTCCGAAACGCGCGTGGTATCCCGAGCCGACCACATCGGGACCATTGAGAATCACGGCTCCGACCAGAGGGTTGGGTGCAACCTGACCCCACCCGAGTTGAGCGAGACCGATGGCATTGGCCATGTAGGCCTCATCCATCAGCTGCGTGTCTACTGTCTGGTCAGGAGATAATGACGTTTCCGCTCCCCGGGCGGACTTCGCCCATTATCCATCCGGTCACGCCCGAGACGCGAGCCCGACCGATTATTTCGTCGGACGCGTCGCGCGCTGCGATTACAACGATGCCAACGCCCATGTTGAATACCCTGTACATCTCGCTGCGGGAAACTCCGCCGGCTTCCTCGAGCGCTGTGAACAGTGGCGGCACTTCCCACGTTCCTGCATCAATCGCGGCATCAAGATCTTCGGGAAGGCTGCGATCGAGATTCCCCGGAAGTCCTCCGCCAGTGATGTGTGCCATTGCATGAACGCTGCCGAGTGACGGCTTCAGGGCACGCAGATAGGATCGGTGTACCGAGAGAAGCGCGTCTGCCACGCTCACGTCCATTCCTGGATACGTATCGTCGTAGGCAAGCTTCATTTTTTCGCTGACGATCTTCCTCGCGAGAGAGTACCCGTTCGTATGAAGGCCGGAGCTCTCGAAACCAATTAGAACGTCGCCGGTCTTCACGCGCTGAGATCCCGGAATCGCGTCTTCTTCGACGGCGCCGACGATGAAACCGGCGAGATCGTAATCCGGAGGCGTGTACAATCCTGGCATCTCGGCGGTTTCTCCGCCGACCAGCGCGCATTCGTTCTCGCGACAACCCGCGGCGATTCCCGCGACGACATCTTCGACCACTTTCGGGTCGAGAACACCGAACGCGACGTAGTCGAGAAAGAAAAGCGGGATCGCACCCTGAACGAGAATGTCGTTGACGCAGTGATTCACGAGGTCGTGACCAACGGTGGCGTTGCGACCAGTTTCGATCGCGACCTTCAGCTTTGTCCCGACCCCGTCCGCGCTCGAGACGAGAACCGGTGACCGCATGCCTGGCGGAACGCGAAACATTCCGCCAAACCCGCCGAACTTTCCAACCGAGCCGGCAGTTGCCGTCGATGCAACAAGCGATGCGATTCGCGATTTCGCTTCGTTCGAAGCGCGCAGGTCAACCCCCGCACTTCGATAGTGCAGGGCGTCGTCGTTCAAGCCGGCAGCTCCTCCTCGAACGTCACGAGGTGCTTGAGCTTTCTTATGCGTCCGTCGATCTCTTCGCGCGTCAGCTCCATCAAGCGTTCGGTTGAGAATTTCTCAACTGCGAATGAGCCCATCGCCGATCCATACATCACGGCGCGTCTCATGTTCGCTTCGCTCAGGTCTCCCGTTCGCGCGAGATATCCGATGAATCCCCCGGCAAACGAATCGCCTGCGCCGGTTGGATCGAACACGTTCTCGAGCGGGAAGGCAGGCGCGAAGAAAATGCTCTCACCGGTGAACATGAACGCTCCGTGCTCACCCTTCTTGATGATCACTACCTTCGGGCCGATGTCCATGATCCACTTCGCAGCCTGAACGAGATTCACCTTCTCTGTCAGCTGTCTCGCTTCACCATCGTTCAACATCACGAGATCGACGTTCTCGAGAAGAGTGAGAAGGTCAGGACGACGGCTCTGGATCCAGAAGTTCATCGTATCACATGCGACAAGCTTCGGCTTGTCGACCTGGCTCAGAACATCCAGCTGAAGCCGCGGATCGATGTTGCCGAGAAATACGAAAGGCGCGTTTCTGAACTGTTGTGGAATCTTCGGGCTGAAACGGGAAAACACTCCAAGCTGCGTCTCGAGCGTCTCGGCCGAATTC
>JADGQR010000034.1 GCA_017881685.1 Gemmatimonadaceae bacterium | reverse complement strand
TGCATCGTAAAGGACGACTGCTGGAGCGGCGTGGTCGGTCAGGAGAAAGGATCCGAGCAAAGACGTTTGGAAACGGTATGGATACGACCGTCAGCAACAGAAATCCGTTCGCATAGATGAATGCTGGGATTTATTTACCAGCTTCAGAGCAGCGTGATGGTTGACCCAGGTGATGAGAATGATGCCAAAGCTCAACACAAAGGCAAATACGGTTGGAGTCAGGTGCTGAAGCGCGCGCCAGAATTCGGAAGTGCTTGCAATGCTCTCGGGTGCAGGAAGTCTGACGTCGATGATCAACAACGTCAGCGCGATTGCAAATACTCCGTCGCAGAACGTTTCTAATCGTGAGTTGGCGTTTGCTTCTGCCATGGTGCCTCCTTATCGCGCTAATCTACCGCCATGACGCGGGGAAGAACTCGCTCATCCCGGCGGCTTCGGGAACCTCCCGCTCGTCCACGGAACCCCAGCCTGCTCAGCGCTCTGCTCGAGGCCCTTCAAGTCGACATCGATGACCTGTCTGACCTGCGCGAGAATCGCATCGAACTTCGACCGCACCAGATCGAGCTCAGCGGATTGCATAGGCGTCGGAGCCTCGAGCGTCGTGCCCCAGTTGCTGCCAACCGCCCCACTCAGCCGGCCGATGAGCGACGGTGGTGTCGCCTCGTTCCGGTTCGCCATAGTCGGATCGCCGTTGAGCGCTTCCTGCGCGTCTTTCAGCTTGTCGGTCACGACACGCGCGCGATGTTGAAGACTCGTGTCCGCACTCGGCGTCTCGTCAATTGCGCGCTTGAACAACGTCATTCGGTTCAGCGCCTCGCTCACGACCTGATCGAGACCGAGCACAGCCCGTTCGAGATCCGCAGTACGCTGCTGGTCTGCAAGCGTGGCCGTGGTTCGCGCTCCCGCTCCATCGATGCCGACAACCTGGAACTGCTGCGTCTCGCCGAGTGGTGTGAAGACGCCGTTTACGCGCGTGGCAAAGCTCACCTGGTATGTCCCTGGCACCACGTACGGAGCGGCCGGCGGACTGCCGAACGGCCAATCGGGATCGGAAGTGTACGGTGGACCGGTCACCGGATTCGGAGCCTGAAGCTGGAGATCCCACGCCACACGATTGATCCCGGCGCTCGACGGAGCAAACAACCGGCGAATTGGCTTGCCGTTCGAATCGCTGATCGTGACGACGACCGCAGCGTTGTCCTCTCGATCTTCCGCCTTCAATGAATCCCACGGCGGATAAAACACATCAGCGCTTTTCTTTGCGAGGTCCTGCTCGCTTGCCTGACGTTTCTCGCGACGCGACTTGAGAGCGCTCTTCATATAGTACGTGAAGACCGCACCGTACGGAGGATTGTTCGCCATGTAGTAGCCGGCGCCCTGAAACGCGGGACCAACTGCGTCGGAAAGGCCAAGCGGAACCGATGGCACATACAGCGGCGCGGGATGCGTGGGGAAGAGAACGAAATCCTTTGCCAGCGAAGCATCACTGATATTCCGGAGTGCGGAATAGTCGTCGAGGACGTAGAAGCCGCGTCCGAACGTCGCCGCAACGAGATCACCCTCGCGCTTTTGAATCGTGAGATCGCGCACTTGAATGGTAGGGAGGCCGTTCAGCTTGAGCCACTTCTTTCCACCATCGCGGCTCACAAACAATCCCCACTCCGTTCCCGCGAACAGAAGATTGGGATCCACGTAATCCTCGGCCAGCGAATACACACTGCCTTTCTCCGGAAGATCACCGGCGATCGATGTCCACGTGTGACCCATGTCGGTCGACTTCATCACGTACGGCTTGAAGTCGCCCGCCTGATGATTGTTGAACGCAGCATAGACCACGTTGGCACTGTGCTGCGATGGAAGGATCTTGAATACCGGCGCGGTATCGGCCACCCCAGGTACGTGATCGATCGAGCGCCACGTCGTTCCGCCGTTCTCGCTGACGCTGATCTTTCCGTCATCAGTTCCCGCGAACAGCAAACCTTCCTTCACCGGCGACTCGGCGATCGTCAACACGACACCGAAGAGTGTCGTCGACGCATTCTTTGCAACGGCGCCAAGACCCATCACGCGGTCCATCGTCTTCAGCCTGTTGCGATCGATGAGCCGCGAGAGATCGGGACTGATCACCTTCCACGAATCGCCGCGATCGTTCGACACGAAGAGCCGGTTCGACGCGAAGTAAAGCCGGTTGTGATTGAACGGACTGACGAAGAGCGGAGAATCCCATCCCCACCGCGGACCCGGTGTTCCCGGCTCCTCGGTCGGTTGAATGCCCATCACATCGCCGGTCTTGAGATTGAACCGCGCCAGCGCACCGAACTGTGACTCGGCGTAGACGGTATTAGGCTCGACAGGATCGACGACACTTCCAAATCCGTCTCCGCCGGATGTGATGAACCAGTCGGCGTTCGTGATTCCGCTGATGTTGCGAGTGCGCGACGGACCACCGACAGAGAAGTTGTCCTGCGCACCACCGAATACTCTATAGAATGGCTTCGAATCGTCGGTCGCTACACGGTAATACTGAGTGATGGGAAGATTCGAGACGAAGCGATAGGTCTTGCCACCGTCGAAGCTTTCGTAGACGCCACCATCGCATCCGATGACGAGATGTGTCGTTTCGTCGGGGTCGATCCAGACAGAGTGATTGTCGACGTGTTTGTTGCGCTCGCCGACGCGATGGAATGTCTTCCCACCGTCATCGGTAACCTGAAGAATCGGTTCCACCGCGTAGACGCGGTCGACGTTCCTGGGATCGGCAAAGATCTCGTTGTAATAGTTACCGCCGGCCTGGTGGTCGCTCATCTTGTCCCAGCTCGCGCCGCCATCGCTTGAGCGGAAGAATCCTCCCTTGCCGTCTGCAGCTTCGGCGATCGCGTAGATGACGCTCGGATTTGCTGGCGACATCGCGAGTCCGATACGACCAAGGTCGACATCCGGGAAACCCGATTGCGACTTCGTCCACGTCTTTCCGGCGTCGGTCGAGCGCCAGACGCCAGAACCCGGACCGCCAGCGACGAACGTGTAAACGCGGCGCTCGCGCTGCCACGTCGTCGCGATCAGAATGTCCGGATTGCGAGGATCGAGCTGGATGTCATTCGCGCCCGTCCAGTCATCGACGCTTAGGATCTTCGTCCATGCCTTTCCACCGTCGATGGTTTTGTAGACTCCGCGATCTCCGCCTTTTCGCCAGAGCGGCCCCTGTGCGGCGACGTATACGACGTCGGAGTTGCGCGGATCGATCACAATGCGGCCGATGTGCTCCGATTGCTTGAGTCCCATGTTCGTCCAGCTGCGCCCGCCGTCGATCGACTTGTAGACGCCGTCTCCGTACGCGACCACGCGTTGCGCGTTGTTCTCGCCCGTACCGACCCAGATGACGTTCGGGTTGGCGTGATCGATGACGACCGTACCGATCGAGAACGATCCCTGCCCGTCGAAGATTGGCGTGAAGGAGATTCCGCCGTTTGTGGATTTCCACACGCCGCCCGCTGCCGCGCCGACGTACCACGTGCGCTTGTTGGCAGGATCGATTGCGATGTCGGCGACGCGTCCCGACGTCAGCGCGGGTCCGATCGAACGGAGCGCCAATCCGGAGAGCAAACCCGATGTGAATTTCGAGCTGTCTGGCGGCGCTGCAGGCTTCTTACTGGAAGTCTTCGATTGCGCGCCGGCAATGGTCGACGCGGCGAAAAGCAGAGTAATCGCTAGAGTGCGCATGCGGATTTTAGAGTGGAGGAACGGGGGCGATTGCGGAGTAGAATCTACGCGCCGGTACGGTCCCTCCACCACCACGTCTCTCGTCTCCGGCGGCCCAGTCGACTCTCTCGTCTGCTGCCGCCCAGTCGATAATGAAATGGTTAGGGCTATAGAGACCGAAGAGACTGAAGAAACGACGGGAAAGTTGGGGTTATCAATCCGATGCGCAGAATCCACGCTGCTATCGAAGCGACAAACCTACATTTTCTTTTCCGTTTTTCTTCCGTCTCTTCGGTCTCTCTAGCCCTAACCCTTTCACTTGGGAAGGAGCGTCCCAGCGAGAGACCTCAGGTGGATCAGCCCACTCGATACCGCCGAAAGAGACTCGCAATCAGCGCTGACGGATTGGGAGGATTGCCGGTCACCCTTTCGATCAAGGCAGGAGCTGGATAGCGCTTGCCGTGCCGATGAATATTCTCGCGGAGCCACTCACGGAGCGACCCAAATTCACCGGCGGCAAACGACTCTTCCAGTGGGCCAACTGCGCGCTCCGCTGCTTCGAACAGCTGAGCCGAGTACACGTTGCCAAGCGAGTAAGTCGGGAAGTAACCGATGAGACCCTCGGACCAATGAATGTCCTGAAGACAGCCAAAACGATCGTTGTCAGGCGTTATGCCGAGATAGCGTTGATAAAGCTCTGACCATGCACTGGGAAGGTCGTTCGCATGGAGATCGCCTGCGAGCAGTGCCCGCTCGAGCTCGAAACGAATCACAATGTGAAGATTGTAAGTGACTTCGTCTGCTTCGACACGGATGAGCCCCGGCTCGGAGTGATTCATGATCGCACGAAATTCGTCGATCGCAACATCGTGCAGCTGTTCCTTGAATTCGCTTTGAAGCTGGGGGTAGAAGTGCAGCCAGAATCCGTGGGTTCGTCCGACCAGATTCTCCCACATGCGCGACTGTGACTCGTGAATGCCGAGTGATACGGCTTCACCCATCGGTGTGCCGTAATGCGCCGGGTCGAGGCCTTGTTCATACAGCGCGTGTCCCGTCTCGTGGATGACGCCAAGGAACCCACTATCGACGCTGTTCGTCCGATAGCGCGATGCAATACGGACGTCGCCGGATCCGATCGTGGAGCAGAACGGATGCGGCCCGTCGTCGAAGCGCCCGCCGTCGAGGTTGAATCCAAGTTTTGTCGCAATGCTTTCAGCAAAGATTCGCTGTTGGTCGACGGGAAACGCACGGCTCCGCAACTTCTGCGGCATTGGACGGCCGCGAAGTGAGTCGACGAGCGGTACGAGTTGTGGACCGAGCTCCGCAAACAATGCTGACAGCTGCTCGGTCGTCATACCCTGCTCGTAATCGTCAAGGAGCGCGTCATAGCGTACGCCCTTGTAGCCAATTGCGTCTGCCTTCTCGCGTGTGAGCGCAAAAGTCTTGTCGAGCCACGGTGCGAAGCTTTTGAAGTCGTCGTTGTCGCGCGCTTCTGACCATGCCTGCGATGACATCGCGTGTACGCGTGCCATTTCCTCGACGAGCATGCGTGGCAGTTTGGTCTCGCGATCGAACTCGCGGCGGAGCTCGCGGACGTTTACGGCCTCGGGGCTTTCAGGATCGCTGGCGAGCGGTGAGCCTTCGACGTCGCCGAGCAGCTCCGCGATGCGCGGGTCGGTCGAACGATCGTGCACGAGACCTGCAAGAAGTGCCATTTGCTCGCCGCGATGCTTGACTCCGCCGCGCGGCATGACAATCTCCGCATCCCATTGCAGGAGGCCGAGTGTCGAGGCCATTACAGATCTTTCGCGAGAGAGGCGGATCAGCTCGGCGTATGCTTGATCAGGATTCACGATGCTGTCGGTTGTTGGTCGAGTTGGAACCTTCGGCCACTGGCTTTGGCCAGAAACCAATATGGACGATTCGCGCTTCCTCGACCAACATGGGACCAACAACCTTCACCGGCTCGATCGCCCGGCTGAAAAGATCGCGACATGGGACGAGGAAATCCGGACCCGCAAACACCGCAAGCTCGTCGGCCGGGAGAGCGTAGACCAGAGAGCGTATGCCTGCCCAGTAGATCTTGCCGACACACATCGCACATGGCTCACAACTGGTATAGAGAATCGCACGCCTGATCTGATCGCGCGACAGTTGTCGAATCGCGGCGGACACAAGGTTGGTTTCGGCGTGAGCAGTGGGATCTCGATCGGTCGCCACCGAGTTCGTCGCGGTCAAAACTACATTGCCGTCGATGACAAGAAGAGCGCCGAACGGTTCGTTACCGTCGCTGCGGGCCTGCGCTGCTAGGGCAATTGTCTGTCTGATGAAGTCTTCGTGCATGCGGCAGCTAACCTGCGACCGAATACGACTTAATGCGAGAGGATGTCGTGCTGCGGTGCGACATCGAGCGGAAGCGCCTGCTCGTGTAGTCGCAACCGCAAAGGAGTGATGAGCGCGAGCGCGACGACGCCGAGGATCGCTCCGCCGAGAAACCGAGTCCACTGGCGCCGTCCGGTGCTCGAGCGGAAGAAACACGTAAGGCAGCCCGCGATCATCAGGAAGTGCCCGGTGGCACCAAACAGGACCAACAGCAGGACTGGCCGCACAATCTGACCCGTGCTCAGCATGGTATACAGACTGTGCAGGCCAGCAGCGATGAAGCCCGTCGCCAAGAGATTGGCACCGTTCCACAACACGGCGATCGTGAAGCCTGCGCCGAAGCCCGAGGCACTCTCTCTCTGCGCGAGCACCATGATCGCGATGTAGATCGAGGCCTGGGATGCGTGAAGAACCCAGATCGAGCGGTCGAAGAACACCGAGGCAGCTAGCGCAACGACAAACATCGTGGCCCCGGCGTGAACAGCAGCGAGGGGCCAACGTGAATCCTTGTGGATCTGGGGCATGAGCCGATCTATGGACCTGTGACCGACTGGTTTCAGCTGGGGACTTAAGGAGCGGTAACGTGCGTCTGGTGAGTTCCCGTTACGGGCGTGCATCTAACGCGCGAGGTAGCTTCACACGGTGATGCAGCTTCGCCATCCGTGCGGATCGATTCTAAGGACGCGACTTCTGCTCAGCCGCGCGCTGGGGAAGGGATGCCTCGATTCCACCTTCACCCAGGCTGCGTGATTCCTCTCCAGACTTCAGTGCGCGCCCGGCTCTTCGTGCGAGTACGAAGGTGCCCGCGGCCAACACGCCGCCCATGAGAGTGAGTATCACCAGGTTGCCGATGGCGTTCGAGGCGGACCACACTCTGAACCCGTTGTTGAGTCCAATAAAGAGAAAATAGAGCAAGCCGGCTCCAGCGCCGAGAGCGGCAAATAAGCGGAGCGAGAGTTTGTCTATTGTCTGGCCGCGCGCCGTGATTGCCAGAACGCCGGAGAATGCCACGCCGACGGCCGAAATATTGTGGAGGAAGGATGCTCGGATGGCCGACATTGTAGTCGGCGACCATTTCATACAATAGAGAAGCGGGTGCGTGAATTATCGTGGAGGCTGAAATGTCGATGCGTGGCATGGCCTTCAGGATTTTGCTTTCTTCGAAGTCTTCGACTTGCCAGAACTGTTCAGGGCGATCGCTTCGCGGACCAACGCCTTGAAGGCGGACTCGTCAACTTCTTCTCCTTCGCGGATGTCGATCGCACGGCGTGTGTTCCCTTCGAGACTCGAGTTGAAGAGACCGGTCGGATCTTTCAGCGACGCGCCCTTGGCGAAAGTGAGCTTCACGACAGTCTTGTAGGTTTCGCCGGTGCAGATGATGCCATCGTGTGACCAGACAGGAGTGCCCATCCACTTCCACTCTTCGACAACATCGGGGTCTGCTTTCTTGATGAGGTTGCGCATTCTGCCGAGAGTTTTCCCGCGCCAGTCACCGAGTTCGGCGATTCTTTTCGAGATGAGCTCCGGTGCCGGCTGGCCCTGGCTCGCGTTCGACTTTTTCATGTTCTCATCCTGGAAGTTGCAGAGACGATCGCGGCCCGGGAACGCGAATGGTGTCATCAAGGATGTACCAGGCACCGTCGGCACGTTTCTCATACACTACACCATTCGCCGCACCCGTCCAATGTGACGTTGATGGAATACCGAAGCGGTCGCATGACGTGAGAGGATCG
>JADGQR010000239.1 GCA_017881685.1 Gemmatimonadaceae bacterium | reverse complement strand
TCGTGAGTGCCAGCGCCTTTGCCCAGACGCGCCGAGTAAGCGGACGCGTCACTGTGGAAGGGAGCGGTGAGCCAATCGTTGCAGCGAGTGTCAACGTCGTCGGGACGTCACTCGGCACCTACACCGACGATCAGGGCAACTTCTCCCTGAACGTCCCCGATGGCCCCGCGACGCTTCGCGTCCGGCGCATCGGCTACACACAGAAGACGCTGGCTGTACCGACCGGCGCAACCGAGGCCAATGTCTCGCTTGCTCGCGACGTGCTGCAGCTCGAGACACAGGTCGTCACCGGTACGGCGACCACAGTATCGAGCGTCAACGCGGCCAACGCAGTCACGGTCATATCGGGCGACCAGCTCAATCGCGCACCGTCCCAAACGATCGACTACGCGCTCCAGGGCAAGATTCCGGGCGCGATCGTCACGCAGAACTCCGGCGCCCCAGGTGGCGGCGTCCAGGTTCAGCTTCGTGGCGTATCGACGATCAACGCGAGCTTCCTTCCGCTCTACGTGATCGACGGCGTAATCATCGACAACTCGTCGATCGCGAACGGCACCAACGCGGTCACGCAGGCAGCCGGCGGCAACTTCGGCTCGAGCCAGGATCAACGCGTCAACCGCACCGCCGACATCAACCCTAACGACATCGAGAGCATCCAGGTCCTCAAGGGTCCGTCTGCCAGCTCGATCTACGGATCGCGCGGGACGAACGGCGTAATCATCATTACGACGAAACAGGGCCAGGCAGGGAAGAGCAGTCTCGACATCATTCAGCGCTTCGGCTCGGCGGCGCTTTCGAACAAAATAGGAATTCGCTGCTTCAGCTCGGGCGCAGAAGTGGTTGCTGCCCAGTTCGATTCAACGGGCTTCGGTGCCGCAACCAACAAGTGCCACGATTATGAGCAGGAGCTCTACGGCCAGCACCCGTTCAACTACCAGACGATCGCATCACTGCGTGGCGCGACGACCAGTGGCACGAACTACTTCGTGTCCGGGTTGGTCCAGCACGACGGTGGTCTTCAGCTCAACGACAACTACAACAAGCAGTCACTGCGCGTTAACCTCGGCCAGAAAGTTGGCTCCCGCCTCAACATACGCGCGAACACCGAGCTGATTCACTCGTTGACTGCACGCGGAATCAGCGGAAACGACAACACGGGCGTCAATCCTTATACGACGTTCTCGCAGGTTCCGTCTTTCTACGACATGACGAAGCAGGGGAATGGGACCTACCCGATCGGGTTGTCGGTGGTCAACTTCAACAACCCGTTCCAGAACACCGAGCTGATCAAAACGCCCGAAGACGTGTTCCGCCTTCTTGGCAGCGGAGTCGCCTCGTATAGCCTGATCTCGCAGGATCGGCAGACGCTGGATTTTACGCTCAGCGGCGGTCTCGACGCGTATAACGATCACGCTCGCGTAATCTCTCCAGCAACTGGTTATATCGAGCTGACCAATGCCAATCCCGGTACGCTGGTAAACAACAACGCGAACGTTTTCACCGGCAACATCGGCGCGAACTTCACGCACCGGCTGATTCGCGACATGTTCACCGCCACGACCTCGGCCGGTATTGGTCAGGTCCGGCGCAACGTCGACATCATCGGCAACACCGGTCGCGGCGTTTTCCCGGGTGTCACCAACGTGGCCTCGGCGACGCAGATTTTCACGACGGAAAGCCAGGATATCGTCAAATCGCAGTCGATCTTCGGTCAGGAAGAGTTCCTGACGATGGGCGAGAGACTGCTGCTCACCGCTGGCGTCAATGGCGAACGGACCAGCAACAACGGCGATCCGAAAAAGTACTACGCCTATCCGAAGTTCTCGGGTTCGTATCGTGTTCCGGTGCCCGTCAGCAAGATCGACGAGCTCAAGCTGCGTCTCGCCTACGGAAGAGCGGGCAATCAGCCGCTCAGCGGAAAGTTTACGCTTCTCACGAATCTCATCGACGAAGGTGTAACCGGGTTCCGCGCTTCAACGGCTTTGGGCTCGCCAGGCATCAAGCCTGAGACTGCGAGCGAGCTGGAGGGAGGCATGGACCTCACTTTCTTCGGCGGCCGCGCCAGACTTTCGGCGACACAGTTCCGTAAGCAGATCGACGATCTTCTCATCACCGCAGCTCTCGCCCCGTCGACCGGGTTCGGGAGCAAGACGATCAACGGCGGTCAGCTTGTGACGCATGGTACGGAGCTCGAGCTCGAGATGACGCCGATTCGCACGGACAGGTTCTCGTGGGTTTCGGGAACGACATATTCGAGCAACAAGGGCAAGGTCACGCAGCTTCCGGTGCCGGGATTCATCCCGCCGTCGGGTTCGTTCGGCAGCCGCTTCGGCAATGCCTTCGTTCAGCAGGGCCAGCTCATAACGGTCATGCAGGCTGTGAACGGATGCAGTGCGCTAAATGCGGCGGGAACGGCGTGTCCGTCCGCGAACCGCTTGCTGCTGTTCGTTGGAAATTCTGCTCCAGACTACGAGATGGGATTCACCAACGATCTTACCTTCGGCTCCTTCCGTCTCTCGTCATTGTTTGATTGGAGAAAGGGCGGTCTCGGCGTCAACCTGACGAACGACTACTTCGTCTCCAGCGGCCTCGGATTCCCTGATACTGCAAGGGCCCCCAAGATGGCGGCCGCGTTCAGCAAGGGCACAGACGTATGGCTGGAGAACACCGGTTTTCTCAAGCTCCGCGAGCTAACGCTCGGTTACGAGCTGCCGCCTGCAATGGCGTCGCGCCTGTTCAACGGTCACGCCCAAGGGGCGCGGATCGAGCTGAGCGGACGCAACCTTTGGACTAGGACGAAGTACACGGGTCTCGATCCAGAGGTCTCGAACTTTGGCAACCAGGCCCTCGGCAGGTTCCAGGACGTAACGCCATATCCGCCAAGCAGGCTGTTCTACTTCTCGATAGCCACAACCTTTTAACCGAGCGATCAATCAGATGAAGCGATATACAACTATTGTCCTCGCGGCGACTGCGTTGGTCGCTGCGGGATGCAAGGACAACCCGGTGGCGAATCCGATCGATGCGCCAACGATTGATGCCTTGAGCGGGGCACTGACGGCCGTGACGCTGCAGCAGCTTGCAACGGGAGTACTGGCCCAGGACCGTGGCTCGGTGGACGCTTTTGCGTACGCGATCGAGCCGGAAATATGGGCCCGTGACGTGTATCGAATCGATGCTTCCGAGCCGCGGTTCGTACAGGAAACCCTCGGTGGAAATCCCGACCCGGGCAGCTTTTCCGGTAGTGGCAACTGGGCGGGTTTCTACACCGCGCTACGCGCTGCGAACAATCTCGTAAACGCCTTGCCTGCCTCGGCGACGCCGGCGTTTACAACTGCCGAAATCAATGCGACGCGAGGCTTTGTTCGGACGATAAAGGCTCTGGACTACTGGAGAATCATAGAAATGCACGATACGGTTGGCGCGACCATCCAGACGGATGATCCAGCGGCCGTGACGGATCTCAAGTGCAAGGCCACCGTGCTTACTTACATCGCGGCCTTGCTCGATAGCGCGAATGCCGATTTGACCGCGGCCGGCGGCGCGACGGTGCTTCCGTTCGCTTTGCCAACAGGCTTTACTGCGTTCGGCCGTGACTACTCACTTGTCTCCAATCTCGTGAAATTCAACCGCGGCCTGAAGGGCAAAGTTGACTTCTACCGTGGGTTGGATCGTAAGAATCCGACGCCGGCCCTGTTCCCGACGGCGATCACGGAGTTGACGCAGGCGCTCGGCGGCGTTGCCGCGGGCGCCGTACCAAAGGCGGACTTCACCAACGGCCCGTACTACGCTTTCGTCCCGGGCGGATCCGAGAACACCCCCAACACGATCTCCGATGCCAAGATCGGCTTGAATCCGCTGGTTGGTGACAGCGTCCAGGCCGGCGATACACGCGCTTCGAAGATCGTGACGCGTACCGCGTTGGCCGGTTTTGGACTCTCAACGACCATCACGTTCGTGAAAGCTGTTGCGAGCACGGCGAACGAGTCCGCGCCGCTTGGAATTCTTCGGGACGAAGAGCTGGTTCTGCTGCGGGCTCAGGCCTACAACGAAGCGGGCCAACTGGCGAACGCCATTCTGGATATCAACGATGTCCGGACGAGCTACGGTCTGGCACCCGTCGCGCCGGCAACCAAGACCGCGGCGATCGATGCGATTCTTTACGAGAAGCGCTATTCCTTGCTGTTTGAGGGCGCGCAACGGCTCGACGATCTTAGAGAGTACGGTCGCTTGAACGCGACTTATCTGCGGATGGAGACTGCGACAGATCCATTCAACGCGGCGCTTCCGCTCCCACGCGCAGAGCTCAACGCCCGTGGGCTGACAGTGAACCCGGCTTGCACTCCGTGATCCTTGCGGAAGGCAGCACATTGTTGTAACGACTGGCTCGGGGGATTCGCCCCGAGCCAGTTTCGTTTACAAGGCTTAGATTATGCAAAGTCAGTTCTTCACAAGATGACTCCGCAGTTGGAGGTCTTATGATTGCGCGCTTGGTGCTCGCACTTCCCTTCGTCATCGTAGCCGGCTGCTCGCATCCAAAGCTCGGTCCTGGCGAGGTGTACAACTCACAGGTGATCACGGAAGACGAGATCATCGCATCGCGGGGATCGACCGCATTCGAGGTGATCCACAAGCTGCGATCAAATTTCCTCACCAATCGTGGCGAGACGAGCTTCAACAGGAGTCAATCCACTCCCTACCCGACGGTATACCTGGACGACCAGGAATTCGGGCCGATCAGCAGTCTCTCCAGCATTCCGGCAGCGCAGATCACGATGATTCGACTCTATCGGGTGTCTGAGGCGAACGCGAAATACGGGAGTCACAACCTGAGCGGAGTGATCGCGATCACCACGCGGCACTAACAGATTCGCCAATCGACCGCGCTGCTGGTGGAGCTGT
>JADGQR010000238.1 GCA_017881685.1 Gemmatimonadaceae bacterium | reverse complement strand
TACCAGTCGCGGTTGTTGTCGTGGCCCGTGTAGTAATGGTAGAGCGTCGGTGGCTGCGTTCCTTCCCACGGTGTGCCGAGCGAGCTGCGGTACCAGTTGCCGACAATGTCTACGCCATCGGGATTGAGCGAAGGTACCATGATGACGACAGTATTCTTTCGGATCGCCTTCGCTTCGGCGTCTTCAGATGTCGCGAGCCGGTACGCGAGCGAGAGCGGCGTGAGAATTCCGCCGACCTCTGTTGAGTGAATGCTCGACGTCACGAGCACGACGACCTTGCCGTCGCGCTCGAGTGCCGCGCGCTCCTGCTCGGTCGTGAGACGCGGATCCGCGAGCTTGCGTTGCGCGTCGTGGATCTTCGGCAGATTCGCGAGCGTCGCAGAGTCTGAGATGAAGGCCGCGATGAACGGCCGGCCGAGTGTCGTTTTGCCGAGCACGTGGAGCTTGACGCGGGGCGATGCGGCGTCGAGCGCCTTGAAGTAGGCGACGACCTGCTGCCACTCCGGAAGCTTGCGATCGGTGCCCGGCTCGAAGCCGATAACTGACGCAGGCGTGGGGACGGCGCGCGACTGCGCCCGCGCGAACGCGGGCAGAAGGAGCAGAGCAGAGCAGGCGACGGCAACTGAGCGAACACGCATCATATTGAAGGCTCGGGAGTGATGAGCTTACCGGTGAGAAACGTTGTAGCGCGCGAGAATCTCCCGCACGCGATCGAGAGGAATTGCTTCGACGGTGCGTCCGCGCTGAGTGACGCTCGTCGCCATGAACAGCGAATTGTAGATCGCTTCTTCTGTCGCTTCGACCACACCTTCGAAGAGCGCAGACATGTCATCATTCGGCAACTCGGCAGTCGTCATCAGTCGACGAGTGCTGTCACTCCGAACGAGATTGGCCGGACCGCGACGAACTTCCTTCGCGGTTGAAAAGGCGATGACGAAGTCGCCGGATCCGTTCGACGCACTCGAGCCGGTGCGAGCCAGTCCCATGATCGCGCGTGCCGCCAGGCGCTCGAGGTTGCGATCCGAGATCGGCGCGTCGGTTGCGACGACGATCATCACCGAGCCGTCGCCGCGCTCGCGACTGACGGCATCCTTGAACGAATACTTCCCCAGCTCGCGACCGACGGGCGCGCCGAGCACCTGAAGCACGCCGCCGAAGTTGCTCTGCACCAGCACGCCGACAGTCCAGCCACCGAGACTGCGCGGCACCACGCGCGACGACGTTCCGATTCCACCTTTCCACTCGAAGGCAATTGTCCCCGCTCCGGCGCCGACGCTTCCCTCCGCTACCGGACCTCCTGATGCCGACGTTAGTGCCTTGCGCACGTCATCCGCCGAAACAGGTCGATTGCGAATCGCGTTGAGACTGCCGTCGTTCGTCTCGCCGATGACCGGGTTGATCGATCCAACACGCTCCATTCCCGGTTGCGCGAGCAGCTCTCCAACGAGTGCATCGGCAGCGCGCCACACACATAGCGTGCAGGTGAGAAGAATCGGCGTCTCCAGTTCGCCGAGCTCCTTCACTTGAGTCGATCCGACGAGCTTGCCGAACGCGTTGCCGATGTGAATGGCGGCCGGCACACGATCGAAGTAGAGATTGCCGTCGTGTGGCAGGATGGCTGTGACGCCAGTATGAATCGAGTCGCCGCTGATGATCGTCGCGTGTCCGACCTTTACGCCGGCGACGTCGGTGATCGCGTTGTTCACGCCAGGCTGGAAGATGCCGGGTGCGACACCGAGGTCGCGCGCGCGTGCTCTCGTCTGCGCGAATAACGGCGACGCGAACATAGCTGCGGCGAGACACGCGAAGGTCAAAGTACGTCGATTGTGCATCACCAAAAGATGAGTAGAGCGGACGGTCTTCGTCAGACCAGCCGAAACATGCGAGAACGGTTAGGAAATCGAACTTGCGCTATGGCGCTGACACTGCCAACCTCTGTCGCATGCCCATTGTCAGGATCGAACACGCCGTCCCGAATTTCGAGAAGTGGAAGCAGGCGTTCGACAAAGACCCGGTCGATCGGAAAGGGTCCGGCGTGCGCCGCTATCAGATTTTTCGGGCACACGACGACCCCAACTACGTCATGATAGACCTCGAGTTCGACAGCCAAAGCAAGGCCGAAGAGTTCCAGCGCACGATGGAACGGCTGTGGATTGGAGCGGGGAAAGCAGTAATGCAGAACCCGAAATCACGCATTGCCGACCGCGTGGAGGCGATCGACCTATGAGTACTCGAGATCGCGTTCCGATCTTTCTGTTCGCTGGCTACGTCCTGCTTTTCATCTGGGCTGCGATAGCTCCCTACGACCGCGCGGACTGGTGGGCCGAGAACATTCCGATAGTCCTGCTCGTGCTCGCTCTTGTGATTCTTTACGTGCGAGGCGTCAGACCCTCCCCGCTCGCATACATCCTCATGGCCGTCCTTCCTTACTGGCACACGATCGGAGGACACTACACGTTCGAGCGAGTGCCATTCGACTGGTTCAACCACCTGTTCGGGTTCAAGCGCAACATGTTCGACCGCGTCGGCCATTTCAGCGTCGGCTTCTACGCGTTCGGCATCGCTGAATACCTCCTGGTCAGAAACAAGATGAGCGTCCGGCTCGCATGTCTCTTCGCAATCTTCGCGGTCGCGTTCGTCGCGATGTCATACGAGTTGCTCGAGTGGATCTACGCCGCATACGGCGGAAACGCGCAGGCCGGCGCCGACTTCCTCGGCAGCCAGGGCGATATCTGGGATACCCAGAAGGACATGCTGATGGATACGCTGGGTGGAGTCACATCGATTGTTTTGTATCTACTGATCAGGGGCCGAAACAGAGCCGCATCCTCAGCCCGAAGCTGAACGTGCGAGATCAGATGACTGAGCCTGATAAGTGACTGGCTTTACGAAGCCACGAAGAATTGCGGCAGCTTTAGTCGCAGGTGGCTGTCTGGTACTGGTGTCCGCCTCGACATCGCTCGCACAGTCGGTGGCGGACCCGGAAATCACTGCGTTCATCGCGAAAATCCGCGCAGTGGACAATCACAGCCACGCAAACAGCGTCGCTCCCGCCGATTCTGACGCCGACGCGCTTCCGCTCGATGGCATTCCGTTCGAGCTGCCGACTCCGCTGAGGGGCGACAGTCCGAGCTGGATCGCCGCCTACAAGGCGCTCTACCGATATCCGTATTCCGATCTCAGCGATGTGCATCTGAAGCAATTGCGAGGATCGATGCAGGCTGTCGCCAAATCGCGGGGCGAGAACTTTCCAGCGTGGGTTCTGGACCAGACCGGAACAGAAGTGCTTCTCGCAAACCGAGTCGCGATGGGTCCCGGCCTCACATCGCCGCGTTTTCGCTGGGTGTCGTACGTGGATGCGCTCCTGCTGCCACTGTCAACGAAACTCGAGGGATCGGTGACGCCCGATCGTGCAAAACTCTTCCCGCTCGAAGAAAAGTTATTGCGCCGCTACATGGCCGACCTCAAAATCACCGAACGCCCCGCGACGCTCGACGCGTATTTGAAAACTGTCGTGACTCCGACACTCGAGGCGCAGAAGAAAGGTGGCTGCGTCGCGGTGAAGTTCGAGGCCGCGTACCTCCGCGCCCTGGACTTCGATGACGCAGAACTGGCGACCGCGAGCGGCATCTACGCGAAGTACGCGGCCGGCGGCGAGCCGTCACATGCCGAATACAAGGCACTCCAGGATTTTCTCTTCCGCTACATCGCGCGTGAAGCCGGACGACTCGGCATGGCCGTCCACATTCATTCGTTCGACGGCTTCGGGAATTACTACAGCGCTCGTGGCGCTGATCCACTCCTCCTCGAGCCGGCGTTCAATGACACGGCACTGGCCAAAACGAATTTCGTGATCATCCACGGCGGCGGCACTTACTCATCGCATGCGGGTCTGATGCTGTGGAAGCCGAATGTCTACACCGACATGTCCATGATGACGCTCGCCTACACGCCGGCGAAGCTTACCGAGGTGCTGCGTGGTTGGCTGACGCAGTTTCCGGAGAAGGTGCTTTATGGCTCCGACGCAGTCGCGTTCGGGCCGGACGCTGGTTGGGACGCAGCCGCGTGGATCGCTGCAAAGAATGGACGAGAGGCGCTCGCGCTGGCACTCACCGAGATGATCCGGGACGGCGAGGTCAGTCGTTCTCGCGCCAAGCAGATCGCGACGATGGTGATGCGCGGGAACGCTTCCAAGCTGTACAACCTGGCGTTGAAGTGAGCTGATGAACAAGCTCGCAACTCTCGTCGAGAGGTGATGAAAATGAAATGGCTGAGACTGTCATCTGCCGCATTCATCTTCGCGCTTGCTGCAGCGAGCGGATGCAAACCAAATGAGAAGGCGTCGGTCGCGGCTGATACAGTGTCAACCGACAAGCGCACCGCGGTACCGCTTCCCGCTGAAGGACAGCAGGCAGTCCTCCGCGAGATGCGCCAGATGCTTGGCGCAATGGGCGGCGCAATGCTCGCTGCGTCGAAAGGCGACACAACCGCGTTACTCGCATCGTTGAAGCCGGCGGGAAGCGCAGCGGCAGCAGACCCGGCGATCGAGGCACTCCTGCCCGCAGCATGGAAGGAGCTCGCCGAACGAACGCACGGCGGGTTCGACAGTCTCTCGATCGCGGTACGGCGAACGGGTGACCCGAAGCTGCTGAAAGACACGGTCCTCGTGCGCCTCGCGCAAATAAGCGGCTCCTGCACGTCATGTCACGAGACTTTTCGCGTGACCGTGCGTTGAGTCCGCGTACGGACAAAGCGGATGATTATCATAGGCGTCGCGCCGGGAAGGCAACCGACAACATGAGTGGTGGGCCACTTCGGCGTCCTCAGGGCTTAGGATCGAGAACCCTTGCGGACTCAGGACTTACAGCCATCAACGACCGACGACTAAGTGCGGACTGAGGATGAGCTACTTCATCGCGCGGTCACGCTCGCGCGGGATAATCGCCAGCAGGAGCCGGCGCATTTCCTCAAGGCGGTCGCGCCTGTCCTTCACCACCGATTCGCCAGGAACGGGTTCCGAGGATCCAACCGCAGCGTAGAGCTGGCCGCTGTTTCGTGTCACTAAAATCCTCTTTCGACAACCGTTTTTCCGCCTATCCTCAGTCCGCACTTAGTCGGCGATCGTCGATGGCAGTTAGTCCTGAGTCCGCAAAGGTCCTCAATCCGTAATCGATGAATGAACGGCTGCAGGGCGGCTGGCTTCTGTTCAGTCCGCGCTTTTCTTCATCTCCGCGACAACTGAATCCACTTTTGCGAGATACGCGTCGATCAGCTCGCGGCGCAACGTGAGCGTCCACGGATCGAGCACGCGTGGATAGAACGTCACGACGAAATCATCCCGATTTGCGCGCAGCAGGGAGTCAGGCACTCTCACTCCGAGCGTGACCATCGGCGAGCATCTCCTGCCATAAAAGCAATTGTACGAATCGTTCTGCCAGCCAACGGACGCGAGAATCTGATCGGGCTCCGCCTCCGCCTCCGCGTGCGCGAAGCCGCCCATGTCGCGCGCAAGAAACGGCGTCAGATAAAGGCGGTGGTCGCCGTATTGCCGGCCGCCAACGAGCTTGCCGGCGCGACTGACGGATGTTCGAAGCCCGAACGCAGGATCATCTTCGTCCCACGCGACAATCGTGACGACCGACGAGTGCCAGTACGAGCGAACCTGAACGATCGGCGGTTTTTCCGTCACGAAGTCGGCGTTCGCGATGTTCGACACTGGCAGCGCAACGGTCTCAATCGCAGACCGCGATCTGGCGAGAGGCAGGGAACAGCCGGCGACAGCCAACACGAGCAAGGAGCAGACGAGTCTCGGACCTTTCATGAAATCTCCCGCGCACGAGGTCACGCTGCTGGCGCGACCCTGATCTATAATAAAGCTTGCACACAACCTGAGGATTCTCCAGACATGGCGAAGTTCTCCGTCTCCATCATCGCCGGCGCCGCAGTCGGCCTCGTGCTCGGCATCGCCGGCGAGCACATGCTTTACCTCGGCTTCTGGACACTGGTGCCGTGGGGCATCGCAGGACTTCTGCTTGGATGGTGGGCATTCGATCGCCCGGCCAGCACGGGAGTCGCCTACGGATTCGTGCTCGTCTTCAGCTTTCTCGTCGTCGGGTACATTGGCACCAAGCCGTTCGCAGGCCGAATTGTCGGCTTCTCAGGCCTCAGCCTGGTCGGTGCAATTTGCGGTTTGGTTCTCACGAGCATCGGCGCGTTCGCTCGGCGGCGACTGAAAAGAGCGCCCTGATCACCGCGCGGTAGTTCAGGCTGTAACCGCGAGTCCCTCAGCGACAATACGCCGGTACTGGTTGTACATCACGAGCCGCCAGCGCGCGATCATGCCGAACGCCAGCAGATAGAACACCGCCGCTGTCTGCAACGGCGAGATGATGTGCCCGATGTAATCGTGCAGGCCAAGTCTCACAGCGAGCAGAACGAGCAGGATCGCCAGAAACGCACGCGAGCGTTTCATGTAGACCACACCATCGCGCAGCTCGAG
This sequence comes from Gemmatimonadaceae bacterium, assembly GCA_017881685.1. Lineage (GTDB taxonomy): Bacteria > Gemmatimonadota > Gemmatimonadetes > Gemmatimonadales > Gemmatimonadaceae > UBA4720. The sequence continues at coordinate 1,902 of JADGQR010000238.1, read as the reverse complement.
ACGCGTGGAGCTGACAAGCGGCCACGACAGGAAGAAAAATCCGAGAACCAGGCTGGCGATCGCCCACGACCACGGCACTCGCATCATCGGAGCAATGAACATCATGAAGCCGCTGCTCATCGCGACCGGCGGGATGATGATCGCATTTCGCGACACAGGCACGCGCGTCTCGCGCACGCGCCACATGAGCATCGCAATCCCGCCAAAAATCGGCCCGATGCGCAGAACGGGCCGAATGATCGGCTGATACTGGTTGTAAAGCTCCGGAATGCTCAGGTGTTGAATCACGCTTCGCGAATCAATCGCTCGTCATGATGAACAGCGGAGCGCCATCGAAATCGTAGATCGGGCGCATGCGATCCGGGTTGTAGTACTTCGACACGTCAACTGTCTTCTTCTCCGACGTCACGCTCGAGATCGGAACGCTGTCGTAGAATCCCTTGTGCACGCTCACGAGGCGGCCGAATTCGTTTTTCAGAATCAGGTCGAGCGCGAGATTGCCGAACGCCATCGGCACGATCGAGTCGAGCCCGTCCGGATCACCCGAGCGAACCAGGTAGCCGAGTCGCTGGCTGACGACGTCAATGCGCCGGCCCTTGTTGTATTTGGGTGAGTACGCCTTGAGCGCGCCCGCGACCTTGTCGCCGATTCCGCCAAGCTTGCGATGTCCGAACATGTCAGTCTCTTCGCTCTCGAAGCTCATTCCTTCCTGTTCCTTGAGACGCGTACCTTCAGACACGATCACAACCGAGTATTTGCTCGGATTCCTGTTGTGGTCGTATGTCATGAGCTCGACGAGATGCTCGAGATCCGCTGGAGACTCTGGAATGAGACAGCGATCCGCCGCGCCTGCCATCGTCGGAAGAAGTGCGGTGAAGCCGGCGTATCTGCCGAAAACTTCGATGACGAGAAAGCGCTCGTGCGATCCCGCCGACGTGCGCAGCCGGTGCGTGAGCTCGATGGTGCGCGTGACGCACGTGCTGAAGCCGATGCAGTAATCGGTTCCGTACACGTCGTTGTCCATCGTCTTCGGAATCGCGACGACGTGCACACCTTCATCGTGAAGCCGCTTGCCGTAGCTGAGAGTGTCGTCACCGCCGATCGGAATCAGCACGTCCACGCCGATGTGCTCGAGATGCTTGAGCACGTCTTTCGTGACGTCATTGATCGGCTGGTCGTAGCCGGTGAGATGCGCGGGCACGCGTGCGAGCGGCATGTGACTCGGGCGCGTTCGCGACGTGTGAAGGAAAGTGCCGCCGGTGCGTCCAGCACGATTCACGTCAGCTTCCGAAAGCTCCTGCACGTTCTCGGAATTGTCGGCGCCATCTGACGGATCGTAGTCGACGATTCCCGCCCAGCCGCGCCGGATGCCAATCACGCGGTAGCCTTCGCGCAGCGCGCGGATGGTGATTGCCCTGATTGCTGGATTGAGTCCGGGAACGTCGCCGCCGCCGGTGAGGATCGCGATTGTTCTTTGGTTGCTCGACATGCCTTGAAAGCTATCGTGGTAGGAGGTCGTTGTTCAGATGGGTCTCACGAACCTGGTGGTGGGTCACTTTGACGTCCTTAAGGGGTTAGGATCGAGAACCCTTGCGGACTCAGGACTAACTGCCATCGACGATCGACGACTAATTGCGGACTGAGGATGAGCGGGAGATACGCCAGGCTACTTCATTGCACGGCCACGCTCGCGCGGGATAATCGCGAGGAGTAGCTGGCGCATTTCTTCAAGGCGATTTCGCCTGTCCTTCACCACCGATTCGCCAAGAACGGGCTCAGAAGATCTGTACCAGCTCATGCTTTCGCGCACCGATCCCAGAGCGATCTCGAAAATCCGGGCGCGATCCTTCCCGGAGCTGCGGGAGTAGCCTTCGCTGATATTCGCTGAGATTGATCCAACCG
>JADGQR010000237.1 GCA_017881685.1 Gemmatimonadaceae bacterium | reverse complement strand
GGAGAAGAGGCATCCCAGCGGTTGATGTCCAAGCGCGTCTCACTGATCTGTGTGTTGCCGCCTGGAGTCCTCGTGAGCAATGCGAGCCCGGTGCCCGATGTCGGTGCCGAATCTCTCAAGGCGTGAAGGGCAAAGGCGGCAATCAACGCGATGGCCGGAATTCCGACGAGCGCAACGCGACGGATCAGCCCGGCATTTCTCACCAACAGAGGGAGCTCGGCCATGACGCGCGAAACGGCATCGGAATTGTCCGCGCAACCGATTAACGATGCGATTGAAGCGCGCATCTCCTTCGATGTCGTTCTATTAGCGCGCAGGAACGGGATCGCCACAAGTGCGATTTCCTTCCAGCGTTGCGCCTCGGCCAAATGGGGAATAGCTCGCTTCTTCCACTCTGGATCAGGGCTTGCCAGCATTGCAGTGCCAAGCCGCAAATGAGACGCACGCAAGGTCTCGCCATCGCGATCTGCATTGGCAACCAATGCCTCCGCGATGCTGTCGTGTGCCGGCGCCCATGAATCATTGTCGGTGACCACAAGCCCGCGAAGCTCGAGTTCCGCGACGGTCCGCTCGGCGCCGCTCGACTGATGCCCGGATGCCGCGACGATCAGGTTCCGGGGGATTGGCATTCCACCAACGGCGATTAGCGATAGTATCTCACTTTCGGGTGTCGATAGTGATGACAGTCGTCGTTCAATGGTCGCACTGGCGTCGAGAGTCTTGAGCAGAGCAGTATCATCGGGGCAACTCCACTGCTCGCCGACGCGAACGAGGAGTCCTTCGTCCATGCAAAAGCGAAGTGCCTCTAGGACTCGAAGGGGAACTCCCTCGGTTGATTCGGACAGCGCGCTCGGAAGCCTATCCGCCAACGAGGTTTGCGGAAGCCGCGCAAGGCTCGTCAGGAAAGCGGTAATGTCGACGCAAGAGAGGCGTGTGAGTCGAACGACCGGCGAGTCATGTCGAAGTGGCCCGGCGGAATACTGTGGCCGCGATGATGAGAGCAGAAGAATTTTGTCGTCGCTCAGTCGCGACGCTGCCACTGTCAGCGCTTCGCGCGACTGTGCGTCGCACCAATGGAGATCGTCGAGTGCGATCGCGATTGGGTTTTCATCTGCCACCGATGACATGAGATCGAGAATGGCAAGTCCAACTCGAAGAGGCTCGAGCCGCTCGGTATCTCCAGTGGGAGAGGAGAATCTGGAAGAAAGCGCTGGGCTGAGGGACACCAGGGTCTTCACCGCTGAAGGAGCGATGCCACCAGCCCCGGAGGCAGAAGCGAGTGACTCCGCAACCGCTGCCGCGAAACTGAACGGAATCGCGCGCTCAGCGAAATTTGCGCGGATATAGCGCACTTTTCCACGAGAGGCACGAATCCTTGCGACGACGTCTGTCGTGAGCCGCGTCTTGCCGAGTCCGCTTTCACCGACGATGTGCATGAATCGCGCACCACGGGATCTTGCGGAAAGCCACGCATCATGAAGAACTGAGAATTCTTTCTCTCTTCCCACCAGCTCAGCGACTAGTTCGCTGGAACGCGACGCGTCTCCGCTCGGTTCTGCGACACGTCGTGCTGTCCGAATCGCCGCATTGGTCTCTGGTTCAGCTTCCCACTCCTCTGCGCGCAACCAGTTTTCAAGATGGTCCGCGTCTGCGCGGGCGCCTATCGAATCGCCCGCCGCAATTCGGGCCTCGAGCTGGAGTCGCCAACCTGCCTGACCATTCGGATCAACAGTCCGCATGCGCCGAGCGAGAGTGATTGCGTTAGGGAACCGTCCAGAATTCAGCGCTCGGCGGCCGAGGGTCTCGGCGGAGCTAAGGAATAGTCCTCGGAGTCTTACGCGTTCGGAGTTGGCCCATTCCTCGAAGCGTCCCGCGCCTGGGGCGCCGTATCCAGCGAAGAAGTCGTTCGCATAGATCGCAATTGCTTCGCTGAGAGCGTCCCTTTCGATTGCGGAAACGAAAGCGTCGGCATCGCAAGTAAGGCTCGAGCAAAGGGACAAGACGTCCGCATCAGTCTGAATCAGCTCAGGGTGAATCTGTGTCTTGATCAGCCAGAGGGTTTGTCGCAGCTGCCGGCGAGCCTCGCTGAGGCTCCGGTCGCCCCACAGCAAATCACAGACGGCATCCCGCGAAGCGGTGCGCCGCGGCGCGAACGCGAGGAACGTGATGATGGCAAGTGACTTACTCGCGCCTGACGAACGCGTCGAAGCGGTTTTGCAATCTCTGATGTCAAGGTGCGGCAGGTCGAGCGTTACAAGGTGAAACTCGACGCCGTGCTCATGCTGCTCTTTCAATAGAGTCTCGTTAGACGGTGAGTAGACGCTTTGCAGCAACTATCCTCCCGCCTCGACCCCGGGACACCTCCATTGAAAATGAGTCAGGGGCGCACTGTTTGTTTGCCTGGCAGCAACAAGCTATGTGCGTTTCTCGGGCCTATCAAGATTGGCTGGTGAACCGGGGGAGAGGTGCCACTCTATCTCCGGAACTGCGCGTATCCAGAAGAATCGACCGTTAGACGATGAGTAGACGGCCCCGAAGCACCCTGCTGACCGTCAGCGAGCATGTCATTCATCACAGCGTTTCAATCATCGAGAGGCAAAATGATCCGAACAATGATGGCGCTTTCCATTCTAGCAGTTGTCGGGTGCGCAAGCAGCGGAGGGAACATGCAGCGCGAGTCGGCTATGTCAATCGGCGACGTAATGCCATAGGACGTCGCCGTTTCGGAAGTCCAACGGGGTGCTTCGTCGGTTAAGTGGACGGCGACAACTGCGAAAGGCGTCTACAGCTGCAGCGCCGACGACATGATGCGACGCGTGCTTTGTGTAAAGCGCAAGAACGCATCGAAGTAGGTCTATGGCGCTTGACCGCACTGAAAACAAATCTTCAATGTTGGTCATCGCGACTACCGCGAGCATCTTGCTAGTCGGTCAAACCGCCCGGAGTCAGCAAAATAATTCTTCAATGAACATGCTTGGCTACAAGGATCCCGGGACAGCGACCTTGATTGGAGTGCTTGTCACCGGCGGCGGTCAATTCTATTCAGGAGAAACGACAAAAGGCGCCACGCTCCTCGGGATCGGGCTTGGCAGCCTCGTTGTCGGCGCTGCCGCGAGCGGAACCTCCTGCGGCACGTATTCCTCGTATTCCTCCTGCAGTACCAACACGGCGCCGTTGCTGTTAGGTACCTTGGCGTATCTGGGTACGTGGGTTTATGGCATCATGGACGCCGGTAACGCCGCCCGGCGTCATAACACATCGCTCGGACTCATGTGACGCGCGTCGCCATTCTGATCGCAGAAGGCGTCGAGGACCTCGAGTACTACGTCCCGTTCATGCGCCTCAAAGAGGAAGGCGCCGACGTTGTCGGTGCCGGACTCGATCTCAAACCGGTTACGGGAAAGCACGGCCTCGTGATCACGCCCACCGTGCGCATCGATTCCCTGAAAAGCACAGAACTAACATGCGTCATCCTCGCCGGCGGCTGGGCACCCGACAAGCTTCGGCGACATGCATCAGTGACGAACCTAGTCCGCGAGATG
>JADGQR010000236.1 GCA_017881685.1 Gemmatimonadaceae bacterium | reverse complement strand
TCGCACCGTCTCGATGCTCGCTCCGCGGCATCCGTATCTGCGTCTCATCATTTTCGGCGCTGGTTCTGACAGCGAAGATCTTCGCATGCAGGCGGCCGCTCTGAATGTGATGGACCTCGTGAGCTTCTTTGGCGAGCGTGACGATCACCTGACTCTGATGCGCGACGCAGAGCTGGGCTGGGTTGTGGCCGAGGCCGACACGGCTGCGTATGGAATTCTCGATCTGATGGCGCTTGGAGTTCCAGTCATTGCGGCTGAGGGGAGTGTCGCGGACGTGTACGTTGCGAATCTCATCAGTGGTGCGCTGATTCCGCCTGAAGACGCGGCGATGACTGCGGCGACCGTGGTCTCGCTGCTCGCGAGTGAAGAACAGCGGCAGGCGATGGGTGCTGCGGCGAGAATTCGCGTGAGCCGAGACTTCCCCGAGCAGGCGATGATCGACGGATTCGAGAAGGCGGTAACGACAGCAGCAGGCCGGTCACGGCGAAAGGGGTGAGTGCGGCGGAGCCGGTAGCGGTTACCGTCGTTATCGCGGCGCGAAATGAGGCCGCGAATATCGGTCAGTGCATCGCGAGTCTCCGGTGGGCTCGCGAGATCATCGTCGTCGAGAACGACTCAATCGACCGGACCGTCGACATAGCGACCGCTGCTGGAGCGACGGTCTTTGCGAATCCCTTCGAGACAATTGGTGGGCAGCGGAACGTCGCGATACAGCGCGCGTCGTCGGACTGGATTCTCGTTGTCGATGCTGATGAGCGCGGGTCTGCTGATCTGGGCGAGGAAATCCGCTCCGTCATCAGCCGTCCGTCGTACGATGCGTATCGCGTTCCGCGCCGGAACTTCTTTCTGGGCTCGGAGATAAGGCACGGCGGCTGGGAGCACGATCGTCCGATTCGTCTATTCAGATCGAATTTGCGATATGACTCGAGCCGGGTTCATGAGCATGTCGTCGTTACGGGAGATGTTGGCGAGCTGACCAGCACTTTGATCCACGAACCGTATTCGTCGATTGACGGCTATCTCGAGAAGCTCGAGCGATACAGCGGATGGTGGGCGCAGGACCGGTACGAGCGCGGCAGGCGCACAAGTCCTTTTTCTGCGCTGATTCGGTCGCGGCTGCGGTTTGCGAGCATGTACTTCCTCAAGCTCGGATTTCTCGATGGCGAAGCCGGTGTGGTCCTGGCTGCGCTGGCGAGCACGAGCGTGATGATGAAGTATGCCCGATTGTGGGAGATGCAGAAGCGCGGCGAGAAGTGAGTCTACGAATTCTGCTAATCGGCAGCGACAATCCGTGGCGCATGGAGGCCGCGGTTGAGCGCGCTCTCAAAAGGCTCGGTCACACGACGCTGCTGATCGACGACCGGCGCATGAAGCGCAGGATCGGACGTACGCTGACGCAACGCTGGGCAAAATGGCATGCGCAGAGGTTTCAGGCCGATTTTGTTTTCCTTTCCAAGTGTCTCGCCTTGGATCCCGAAACTGTCATCGCGATAATCAACGGCAAGCCGAACGCGATGTGGTATCACGATCCGCAGTGGTATCGCGATCTCGATCGGCCCGACATCGCGCACATCGCGACAATCGGCCGCCTGGCCCGAACGTTCTTCGTTACAGGATTCGAGGCAGAGTGGAGGGCGAACGGACTCAATGCGGTGTTCCTCCCAGCGGCCGGCGATTCCGGCATTCGACCGGTGCCGCACGATGAAAGATTCGCGTCGGATGTTGCGTTCATCGGGACGGGTTACGACGTCGATCGTGCGAAGCTGTTGGTGCGGGTTGCTCGCGAACAAAACGTCCGCGTGTGGGGACCCGGCTGGGAGGAATGGAGGGAACCGCTCAACTGGAACGGACAATCGGTAGAGGGAAGAGATTTCGCTGCAGTTTGCTCCAGTTCGAAGATCGTGCTCGGAATCAATCCGGCTCGCGCCGCTGGCGGCGTGTCGTATACGTCTGATCGCACTTGGATGGTTATGCTCGCGGGCGGATTCTATCTCGCGCAGCGAACGCCTGGTGTCGCGGCGATGTTGCGTGAAGGCGAGCACTGTGTGTTTTACGACGACGCTGAATCATGTGCCAGGCAATGCAGGACCTTTCTGACTGATCCGACTGCTCGCAAACGAATTCGCCTGGCCGGCGAAGCATTCGTTCGCGCCAATCATACGTACGATCAGCGAGTGGCCAACCTTCTCGAGAACCGCGAATTCGTGAATCCGCTGTGAGCAGGATACTCAATCACTTGTTCGTCACGCAGGACTACGGTCCGGATCGCGGCGGAATGGCGCGTCGTCACGTCGAGCTGTGCCGCCGCTTCGGCGACGCGACGAACTCGATGGAAGTATCGACGGTGGCGCTCGACGGAGCGGGTCAATTCGATCGCGGCGAAGCATATCCGATTCATCGTCAGCCGTTTCATTTCCGGGAAGCGAACAGGTTCGCGAATCAGGTCAAATGGGCCCGATGGCTGACGAAGTTCGGGCGCAATTCCGTCGACGTGCTTCACTGCGGCAACATTCGGCCGGTCGGATATGCGGTCTCATGGGCGCACGTGAGGCTCGGGATTCCGTACATCGTATACGTGAACGGCGGCGATCTTCTTCGCGAGCAGCTGAAGGCGAAGAAGAGCAGGCTCAAGCGGATGGGCGCGAAACGAATTCTCGGACAGGCAGCAGGCATTGCTGCAACTTCGGCATGGGTCGCGGATCTGACGCGTTCCGTTCTCGATCAGGTGGGCGTGAAGCATATGCCGCCAATCGCTGCGCTCGATCTCGGAACCGATCCCGACATCTTCGCGCCTTCGAAAAACACCGGCCGATTACGAGCGAAATGGCGAGTTGGCGACGCTCCGCTGATTCTCACGGTCGCTCGACTCGTCCCGCACAAAGGCCAGGACATTGGAATTCGCACGCTCGCGAAGCTCTCGTCCGAATTTCCGACTCTTCGCTACGTGATGGTTGGAGAAGGACACGATGAACAACGACTTCGCGCGCTTGGCGCTGAGCTCGGAGTTTCCGATCGCCTCATCTTCGCCGGACCAATCGAGGACGCCGACCTCCCTGAAGCATATGCGACTTCGACAGTCTACCTCGGCCCGTCTCGTCTCGACAACAAAGTGAACGTCGAAGGCTTTGGCATTTCCTTTCTCGAGGCGTCATCGTCGGGAATCCCAGTCGTTGCGGGCGATTCAGGAGGAGTGAGGTCCGCCGTCCGCGACGGTGAAACGGGAGTTGTGGTTGCACCTGAGAACATCGAAGCAATGGCATCCGCTGTTGGCGCTTTTCTCGGCGATGCAAATCGCCGTGCCGCTTTTGGCGCCGCGGGACGACGCACAGTCGAGCAGCACTATAATTGGGATCGCGTGGCTCATGACACGCGCGAGTTTACGCTCTCAGTGCTGAAGGACAGCAAATAATGGCCGCGAATACTTACGAAGAGCGGAGGAAGAAGCCGCCGACGCTGTCGCATCGGGCGGAGTTCTATTCCATGCGCGCGGTGTTCGCTGGTCTACAGAAACTTCCGTGGGCCCGTGCATGCGCGATCGGCGAGCGACTCGGAGCTCTCGGTCACTGGCCGCTCGGCATCCGTCGTGACGTTGTAGAGCGACAGATCGCAGCAGCTTTCCCCGAGCTCGACGAAGCAGGCGTGAAGAAGATCGCAGTGGGATCGTATCGACATCTGGGACGCAACGCGGTCGAAGCGGCAATTCTTCCCAGGCTCGGTATCGATGGCGTTCTCGGTCTCGTCGAGCGAGTGGATGGATGGGAGCACGTCGAAGCGGCAAGGAGCCGGGGAATCGGTGGTATCATGGTTGGCGGCCATCACGGGAACTGGGAGCTGATGGGCGCCTATCTCGCGGCGCGCGGCCTGAATCCGGAAGTTGTTGTCCGCGGAGCGGCCAACCGACTTTTCGAGGATTACCTCAACGCGAATCGCGAGAAGCTTGGACTGACGGTCGTTCACGACACACAGGCGGTTCGCAGCACGGTGAAAGCCATTCGCGATGGAAAATTCGTCGCGATCCTCGCCGACCAGGGTGTTCTTGGTCTCGCTTCAAGCTTCGTCCCATTCTTTGGACGGCCTGCCAAGACCGCTCGCGGATTTGCGGTATTCGCCTTGCGATTGGATGCAGCGGTCTGTTTTATGGACATGCTTCGGCTACCTGACGGCAGGTTCAGAGTCGTCTTCGAGCCAATCGAAGTCGAGAAGTCCGGAGATCGTGACAGGGATGTCGACGCAATGGTTGCGCGCTACAGTCAAATTCTGGAGAAGTGGGTACGACAATATCCATCGCAGTATTTCTGGCAGCATCGTCGCTGGCGACGTCAGCCGGCCGAGACACCGCCCGAGCTGCGCGATCCGACACTCAAGGATCCGAGCAAGTGGACTCCTTCACGATGATCCAGTGCTAGATCCCGCGCAGCGCAAACGGCTCTTCGGCGACAATCGCGCGCGATTTGGAATCGCCGTGATCGTCGTGATGGTGTTTGCCGCGATCGCGGCTCCCCTGATCGCGACGCAGGATCCGCTGAAGATAGATCTGTCGAACTACCTGTCGCGCCCGTCGGGATCGCATTGGCTCGGGACCGACGTGCAGGGCAGGGACATCTGGGCTCGCCTGGTTTTCGGCGCGCGTGTCTCACTCAGTGTCGGACTCATCTCCCAGGGCATCGCGCTCTCGCTCGGCGTAACGCTGGGGCTGATCGCCGGTTACTACGGCAAGTGGGTCGATGAGCTCGTCATGCGATTGGCCGATGTGACACTCGCGTTTCCGACTCTGCTGCTGCTCATCGCGATGGTTGCCGCGTTTCAGCCGTCGATGGGAGTGGTGTTCGCGACGATCGGTGTCGTTGGATGGGCGGGAATGGCGAGACTCGTGCGTGGTCAAGTGCTTGTCGTTCGCCAGCTCGAGTACGTGCAGGCCATTCGCGCGCTTGGCGCGAAGGACACGCGTGTGATGTTGAAGCACGTTCTTCCAAACGTGATCGCGCCGGTGGTAATCGCAGCAACGCTCGGTGTTGCCGGAGCAATCATGGCCGAGGCGGCGCTTTCATTCCTGGGCCTTGGTGTCCCGGCGCCGACGCCGAGCTGGGGATCGATGATCGCTGACGGTCGTGATCTCGATCAGCTGCGCCGCGCGCCGTGGACGTCGGTGTTTCCCGGCATGGCCATCGGCGCAGCAGTGCTTGGGTTCAATCTTCTGGGCGATGCGCTCCGTGATGCGCTCGATCCGAGGCAGCAACGGAAGGCTCCGCGCGAGCCGTAGACCGGCCTCGAAAGCACGAACCCTTTCCCTTGGGAAAAGCGCCACAGAAACGAGAACCTAGGCGGGCCGAACCCGTATCAACCCGAAGTCCCGCGCGCCCTTTTTCACGAGATAGTACTCACGCGCAAGAGGATCACCGGGATGCCCGGTGACGCCTGCGATCTTCTGTCCGTTCACCGACACTCCGCCCTGCTCGATGAGCCTCCGAGCCGCTCCCTTGGACGCGGCGAACTTCAACTCCACG
>JADGQR010000235.1 GCA_017881685.1 Gemmatimonadaceae bacterium | reverse complement strand
TCGCGGCCGATCGCGCAATCGATGGTTGGCGACGCCGATCTCGCGATCGTGATGGATCCCGATCAGGCGCGCCAGATCTGGAGAGGCTTCCGAATTGAACGCGCCAGAATTGTAGTTGCAGGCGATCTTGACCCGCGCTTCGAAGCGAGTCGCGCAATTCGCGACCCGTGGAATCTGTCCAGCGATGTGTTCGAGTCGTCGTTTGATCGCCTGGACCGATGTGCCGCCACCCTGGTCAGCGTTCTTCAGCAGCGAAAATGATGCTTTCGCTGCTGTCGGAATCGTTGAAGCAAGTGCGCGTATCGCGGTAACGCCGATGTCCAACATCGCTGTTGCGGACATACCACACTTCGAGATACCCAGCCGACGAATCGCGATAGCGCCGGATAGCGTAGGTCGTTGCCCACAAAGAGGTTAGGTGGTCATTGGCAAACGCATACGAAGCCGAAAGTGACCGGTTCCAAGCTTGCACTCCGTGGGGTCGCCGGTCCGCTCACAACGGCTCGACGAAACCATCGATCCAGACCCCACACTCCGCCTCTCCGATGACCGGCAACTTCCCTTATCTGACTGAGACAATCCCATGTGCGGCATAGCGGGGATTGCGCGACACGCACCGGCCGGTGTGACCCTTCAGTCGCTGGGGCGCATGGCTGCCGCGATCAAGCACCGGGGGCCGGATAGCTACGGATTCTATGCCGGCCGGAAAGTCGGGCTCGCACACGTCAGACTGAGTGTCGTTGATGTTGGAGGCGGCGGTCAGCCGCTGACGAACGAAGACGGTCAAATCGTGCTGACATCCACTTGCGAGGTCTTCAACCATCCCGAGCTGCGTCATGAGCTCGAAGGCCGAGGCCACGTATTTCGCACCGGATGCCACGCCGAGGTCCTGGTGCACGGCTACGAGGAATGGGGGGCTGATCTCCTCCCGAGACTCGATGGGCAGTTCGCGTTCGCTATCTACGATCGCAATCGCGAGACGGTGTTCGTCGCGCGGGATCGCTTCGGGGTGCGGCCGCTGTTTTACGCGCAGCGGAACGGCGATTTCTTTTTCGGCTCGGAGATCAAGGCAATTCTCGCGACCGGTGAGGTCGACGCGGCCCTGGATCAACGCGGCCTCGACGAGATTCTCAGATTCGGCGCAGCGCGTCCTCCACGCACGCCATTCAGCGGCATTGCAGCGCTCGAGCCTGGCACATACGGCATCTGGAAGGACGGAGCTCTCTGGCTTCGTCACTACTACGAGCTCGACTATCCGGAATCTTTGGAGGAGCCGCCCGACGTAATCGAACAACTCGACGAAATAATCCTTCGCAGCGTTGGAATGCGGATGCGCGCTGACGTTCCCGTCGGGGCATACCTGAGCGGCGGGCTGGACTCTTCGATCACCGCGTCACTCGCACGGAGCGCATCCTCGGATCCGCTGCGAAGCTTCTCGATTACATATGCCGCTCCGGAGTTCGACGAGAGCCGTCATCAGGGCGAAGTGGCGGCCGCCGTTGGCAGCCTGCACACTGCGGGTGTGATGCGGATGGATACCGTCGCGCAAAGCTTTCCGGACGTTCTCTGGCATACGGAGACTCCCCTCCTTCGAACCGCGCCGGCTATGATGTTCCACCTCGCCAAGCTGACGAAGCAGGCCGGAATCAACGTCGTCATCGGTGGCGACGGTGCAGACGAGATATTCCTCGGCAACGATGTATTCAAGGAAGCCTCGGTCCGTCGGTTCTGCCTCCGACGTCCCGAATCGAGTGCCCGCCGACTGTTGTTCGACAGGATTCACCGCGACGACTCACAGGTACTGCACGCGCCGGAGTCATGGTGTCGCTCTTTGCTCGAGGCTGCGGAGCCGGGCGATCCGCTCTTTTCCCATCTTCCGCGTTTCCTCAGCTCGCGAATCGATGATTACTATTCGCCTGATTTCAAGGCGGGCCTTGGCGGGATAGATGTGATCCGTGAGTTGCGCGCTTCGCTCCCGACGAGATTCTTCGGTTGGTCGCCGCTCAACCAGGCTGCATATATCGAGATGACGACTCGGCTGTCGCCGTATCTCCTCAGCTCTCACGGAGATCGGATGATGATGGCGCACGGCGTGGAAGGACGATACCCATTTCTCGACCATCGGCTGTTCGAGTTCGCATCTGCCCTTCCAACCGGGTCTCGACTGCGCGGGCTTCGAGGGAAGGAGGTACTCCGCCGCTGGGCATTCCGCATACTTCCGCGCAGGATCGATGCGGACGGCAATACCGGGTACCGTGTGCCGGAAGCACAGAGCTTTTTTTTGCCGACTTCACCGCCGTGGATCGGCGATCACCTATCAGCTGAAGCGCTTCGCCGAGTAGGAATCTTCTCCGCGCCTGCGGTCGCGGGGCTTGTTCGACGTTCCCGGGCCGGGTCGAGCCTGGCACTCGGAGAGAATCAAGCGATGGTTGGCGTGCTGTCCACCCAGCTCTGGCATCACCAGTTCGTCCAGACCGCGCTGCTCATCACGCCGCTCCCCGCCAGCGAGGCCTCGGTACTCCTCGGTGACAGCGTCCCTATTCACTCTTCAAGTACGTTCTAGGCCGAGATGATCACCTTCGTCGAGGGAGGATTTGGGTTGCACATTTCAAATTGTGAAATCGGTGAAGACAATCTCGGGTCTCTTCGCGCGGCGGCGCACTTCGTCGCGAACAGGCAGCCGTACGCCGTAGGCTGATTGGGACACCTGATGGCGACTACTGCGTCTGCGCATCCATGAGCGCCATGTCTGTGCCGCTAGCGCCGGCGCCCTTCGGCCGATCCGATCATCGATCACACGTCGCGACCGGGTCGTCTTCAGCCGCCAACGAACGCCTGGGAATTGTGCGCGATCCGCTGCGCATTCTGCTCTTTGTCCTT
>JADGQR010000234.1 GCA_017881685.1 Gemmatimonadaceae bacterium | reverse complement strand
GCACCTCACCGACCATGATGATGTTCGGATCCTGTCGGAGGAATGCGCGGAGCGCGGCGGCGAACGTCATGCCGACTTCCGACCGCACCAGAACCTGATTGATGCCGAACAGGTTGTACTCGACCGGATCCTCGGCCGTCATGATGTTGACGTTGACGCTGTTGACCTTGGAAAGTGCCGAGTAGAGCGTCGTCGTTTTTCCGGAGCCCGTGGGTCCGGTGACGAGCACCATACCGTAAGGATTCGCGATCGCGTCGAGGATTTCCCTCTCTGCGCGCGGCTCGATACCGAAACCCTGCAGGTCGAGGTTGAGATTTCCCTTATCGAGAATTCGTAGCACGACCTTTTCGCCGAAGAGCGTCGGGAGGGTCGAAACGCGGTAGTCGATGACGCGGTTAAGGATCTTCAGCTTGATGCGTCCGTCCTGCGGAATCCGGCGCTCCGAGATGTTCAGGTTCGCCATGATCTTGAAACGGGAAATCAGCGCCGACCGGAGCTTGAGCGGCGGCTTCATGATTTCCTGGAGCACACCGTCGATGCGATATCGCACCCGCAGCTCGTGCTCGAAGCATTCGAAGTGGATGTCGGAAGCGCCGCGCGCCACTGCATCGGTCAGCAGCGCGTTGATGAGCTTGACGACCGGGGCTTCCTGCACGGCGATGGCCATCGCCGCGGCAGTCATGTCCTCGTCGATCTGCTCGACGAGCTCGACGTCCGTATCGCCGAACTTGGAGATGTCCTTTAGCAGGGTCTCCATCTGCGCTTCGTTCGACTCGTAGTAACGCTCGATTGCGTTACGTAGCGTGTACTCGCCGGCGATTACCGGAAACATGTCGCAGCGAGTGATGAACTTCAGGTCTTCGAGGAGGCTCGTCCCTGTCGGGTCGGCCATCGCGACGGTGAGAGTGCGTCCGTCGCGCTTGAGAGGAAGCACGAGGTGCTTGGTCGCCATCTCGCCGGGGATGAGACGTGCGATCTTGGGATCGACCTCGAAGTTCGAAAGGTCGACCGCAGGCATCCGGTACTGTCTCGCCAGCATTCTCGTGAGCTCGGTTTCCTTGATCATGCCAAGGGCGACGAGATTGTAGCCTACGCGAGTACCGTTTTCCCTTTGTTCCTGTAGCGCGATGTTGAGCTGATCGCGCGAGATCAGGCCTTCACGGACGAGCAAATCCCCGATCCGCTCGGCAATTACCGCAGGTGCTGTCAAACTTTCCCCCGACGAGGTCGCCGGCCGCCTCTCTGCGAACCGGTTGACCTGGATGACTCTGTGGGAGAAAGACGCGGTACGAGGGAAAAGGTTACGCTGGAGTCGATCTTTGCCGCGAGCTTTGGACCGATGCCGCGAACCCGCTGAAGCTCCTTTAGGCTGCCAAAAGGACCGAGGCTGTCTCGATCGGCAACGATCCGTTTCGCCATGGCGGGGCCGATTCCACGGAGCGTTTCGATTTCCTGGGCGGTTGCGACATCGAGGTCAATGATCGCCGGAACGGCTGGTACGTCGACTTTCGTTACTTCACTGCCCTTCGGTTTCGATTTCCCTTTCTTCTTCTTGCCGGTTTTTCGAACGGAGTCGACGGCGTTTATCTGGGCGTCGATTGCCGCTCTCGCTCGAGCATCACTCGGTGCTGTGCTTCCCACTGCCCTTGCCACACGCATTCCTCCGCCGAGCGCGATGACAGCGCCGAGGAAGAAGAGGGCTTTTCGTTCTCCGGGGGTCGGCATCTCGTCATGGTATTCGACCCATCACCGACAAGCGTCATCGTTTCGCTTAGCGAGTCATCTAACTACGTAACGGCCATTAACAACGATGGCACAGATGACTACAGAACGACGCAATGAAAAAGGGGAACTGCGGAAGTGTCGTCCCGAAGTCCCCCATTCTTTTCCGTCGTCATCTGTGCCATCAAGCTTTCCCATCTGTGCCATCGTTGTTAATGGCTGTTACGTGGCTCCCAGAGAAGGAACTCCTATCGTAACAAAGCTTCAGCAACATCCCCAATAATCGACAGCGATTTCGCCGATATCTTGTCGATCGTATCGGTTGGGCGATGGTGGTAGGGATAGTCGAGATCGATTACGTCGATCACACGGAAGCCGGCTCTCAGCAGCGGGACGTGATCGTCCGTGATTGCGCCCTGCTCTATCGGCAGAAAGACATCATCGTGTCCGAGATCCTTCGCCGTTTGCCACACACGGTCGACGACCTCAGGCGCCTGATCGATCGAGATCGCTTCCTTCTTGATCGCCAGGTCGGAATCGCCGATCATGTCCCAGAGCACTCCGAAGATCGGCTTGTAATTCGGATCGACGGGGTGCTGGGCGAAGTAGGCTGACCCGATGAGAACGTCCGCGAGCTTGTCGTCGAAGGCGCCGTAGTCCTCTCCGTCGACGAAGAGCAGATCGACGCCCTGCGCGGGTGGATTCTTCTTGAGCGCATCACCCAATGCGACAAAGAGACCGACCCCCGAGGCGCCGTCGTTGGCTCCGGGAACGGGCAACTGCCGTTCGCCGAGGTTGTCGGATCCATCGCTGATGGGACGGGTGTCCCAGTGCGTTACATATAGTATGTGATCGGTCGCGTTCGGCTTGAAGCGCGCGATGATGTTACGCATCGGCAGGTTTTTTCCGTCCTGAGTGACATGCGTCCAGGTCTGCACGATGACGGTGTCCGCGCGCTGCTTCATCTGCGCGATGATCCAGTCACCCGCCTTCTGCGCTCCCGGAGTACCCGGGATTCGCGGACCGAAGTCGACCTGGGTTTTCGCGTAGTTGAGCGCCGACTGCCCGTCAAACTTGCCGGGTCTTACTCCCCGCTCGCCTCGGCAGCTCGATATCAGGAGAAAAGCGACCCCAAGCGCAGCCGCTCTTGCGATGCGTGCTGAGATGTTCGACGGCGGCGTTGTCATCACTTCAGATCTCCGGCAAAGAATTGTAGGTGCAAGACGGCACTCAGGACGGTCTGGGTGAAATTGCGGTTCAGATTCTTGTCGAAGCTTTCGACTCTCGAGTAAACAAAGCTCGACGACAGATTTTCAGCGACATCAGTGTCGGCGCTGAAGCTGAACGCCCGTCGCCCGTTGTCGATCAGCCGACTCTCTCGACTCAAAGTAAGCGGGTTGAGAACGAAGTTATCACCGTGCGTGTTCTGATAACTGACTCTGGTGCGGATGTCGCTCCTCAGCTTCCACTCGGGCGGCGTCGCCCATGGTTTTGCAAACTCGACGTTGATGTCGCTGTTTGCGTTCTTCGAGCTCAATCCGGGGCTCGTTTCGCGCCTCTGCGAAAATGCATACCCCACGTTCGCGGAAAGTGGCCGCGCACCGGCGAAAACAACAGCGAGGCTTGCCGGATAGCTCCTCACAACTGTCTCCCCGCGATCGATCGCCGACGCCGGCAACGTCGAAGCCAGTCCGTCCTGCGAGACCGGAGGAACACTGATGAACTCGGGCTCCCTGGTATTGATCTGACGGGTCTGCACGGCGCGCGCGCTCCCGCCGATGCTCGAGATAACCTGCCGCAGCCGGTCCGGCTTCATGCTCCACCGGAGCGACAGATCGGGAAATACCACCTGCGTTCCGTCCGTCACCGCCTGAGAATCATCGATGCGGCGCGTCCAGTTTCGCGCGCTGATGAGCTGGTAGCGGTTTGCGATGCTCGCCCCGAACGGCAGCAGAATCGTGTGGTTCGCCGATACTTGATTTATCACGCCTGCACTCGTCGCCGGATCGCCGCCGATCTCCCTGAAGCGATGCACGCCGCCGAACGCAAACTGGTATGACAGCGGCGGCGAGAACGGGCTCTGATCGAACACCGACAGAAGACTTCTATTGAAGTTGACGTCAATCGGCTGAATGGCCGTCAGAAGCCGCCGCACCACACTCGTGCTGTCGAAATACAATTCCGCCGCGCGCGGCAGATCGAGTGTTACACCTGCAGTGCTCGTCTGCGAGCTGCCGAGTCGTCGCGGAAGGTGAAGGCTGTTGACTGAATCTTCGACACGCAGAAAGCTGAGCGTGTTTGGATCGCGCAGCATGTTGTACGAGCTGCCGAAATCGAGGCGCGGCCGTACCCACGAAGAGAACGCCGGGGTGTACGTGAACCCCGTCTGAAGATCGCGCTCACGTTCCAGACCTGCGTCCGCACCGAAGATGCGCTGACGATCAGTACCAGTGATGATGCCGAGCGGCGTGTTATCGCCGTACCCGCGCAAATCGCGAATCGAATTGAAGTCGAGACGGCCCGACAGGGTCTTTGATGGTCGAAGCTGAAAAGACGTCCCGTTTCTCCATTCGCTGGTCAAGCCCGCGATACGCCGGGGGATGTCGTCGCCCGCAGAGGCAGGCTTGAGGAACGCTGATCGATCATCGCTACTCCTGCTATAGACGCTCGTCACGTGCAGCTCAGCCGGTGCCCATCGCGAGAGATCGGGCAGCAATGCGCGGGACAGGTTGTAATCGAGCCCCACAGTGAAGTTGCTCGCCTTTCCGTCAGCGTATTCACTTCGGGCTCGTCCGGACGTGTAAGTGCTCGCGATTGAGAGGTTATTCAGCAGAGGAGCAAGTCGCGAGTCTGCAATCGGCGTGGCACGCGCGAGTCCAAACGTCACCGAGGTCGCTGATGACTTCGGAGTCCTCAGCCCGTCGATGACATCGCCTTCAATATCTGTGCGCGACACAAACAGAGGATCGCTCGAGGCGCCCGCGTAATTCACGGTGAGAGGCAACGAGATATTCAGCGATTTTGGAAGCAACTTCTCGACGTGAAATGCCGAGCTGACATTGACGCTGTTGTCGGTGAGAAAGCTCGGCGATTCGGCGAGTTGCCGGAAATTAGGATCGCGACGACTTGCACTCATCCGGATATCCGCGAAATCGCTCGCAAGAATCGAGAGTGATGCCTGACCCGCGAATCCAGCCGCGTCGACGACGTTGCCAAGCCGAATGTCATCAACCCAGAGCTCGACAGTGTCGCCGGGTGCAACGGGACGTGCCGAATTTCCAACGGCGGTACGAATCATTCCAACCGAAAGCTCCTGCACCGCGGCGAGATTTGGCGGCGTGACGCCCGGATCGGACGTGTACGCGATGTAGCCGTCGGAGCATGCGACGTATCTGGTTCCGGCCGGAGGCAGCGGAGTCGCCGCAATCAACGCCGAGTCGAGTCCCGTGCACGAATTCTTCGTAACGCCCTGTAGATAAGCGTTCTGAATTTCGGCGCGAAGCTGGAACAGCTTCTCGAAGTCGACTTTGACTTCGGGAAGCCACGCCGTTCGATCCGATCCTCCGTTGAGAGGCGTCCGGTACATGTAGAAGTTGTTCGGATCGCGGCCGATCTTCACGTAGAACTGCATGTCGCCGTTCTCGCCCCATCCGTTACGAACTCCGCGCGCCCAGAGCCGCAGCTCCTTGTAGGCCATGAAGCTCTTCTCGCCCTCAGGGAACCTGAAGTACGCTTCAGCGCGGTCGAAGCGATTGAGATTACCCGCTGTCAGGCGCAATGATCTTTCGTTGATCTGAACGCGGTTCGTCTGGAAGTTGCTTTGTTTTGTATCGGGCTCGTCAACGACACCCGGCGGTGATTCGTAGCTGATTCCTCCAGCGATGTTGCGATCCTGTGTGCCGATTACGCCGGCGTTCACGAAGCCTGATCCCGTTGTCTCGGATCCGATTCCTCGCAATCCGGATTCGGCACGCTTGAGCCAGGGCGCACCGGTCAGACGCAGTCGCGCTATCGGCACCTGCGTGAATTCACCGTCACCAATGCCGTCCCCCGAGATCATCGTGATGCGCATGGCGCGCATGCGTCTCAACAGCGGATCGCCGAGCGAATCCGAAGGATTTCGAAACGGAATGCGGATCAGTACCCAGCATTCTTCTTCGGGCGATGGCCCGGCCACCGTCCTTGGCGACAGCCCGCAGACACCGACACGAGTGTAGCTGCTCGTATCCGCCAGGTTCACCACATACCGCCGAAGCTGTTCCGAATTTCTTTCGGCAGATGTCAGGTTCAGGACGTTGTCTGCGTCAATGTCCTCTTCATCGAGACGATTGTTGCCGACGGTGCAATCGCTTCGCGAGTCGCCAATCAGGTGGATGAACGAGTAGCCGCCATGGCACGTTGCAAAATTGCCGATCACATCGATTGTCGGAGGAGTTCCCGGGACTGTGTCCGTGACGACGTTGATCGCGCCGGCAATATCGCCCGCAAGTCCGTTGTCGTTGACTCCAACGTTGAACGCTCTCGAAAATGGATCGCGCTCGCTGTCGAGCCGGTCTATGCCCTGGATCTGCTTGCCTGTGTAAGCGGTGTCGAGTCTCGCCACACCTGCTGTCGAGCGCCGCACATGAAGGGTATCCGGCGCGAACGTCACGGAATTCTCAGACACATCTCCGAAATCCAGCACCAACACGGGATTTCTTCCGCGGCGCGCCGCCGAGATCGGAATGCGAGCCCAGAACTCAATGTTCTCAATGTGCGAGAGGTCTGAGCCGCTCGGCCCAAGCGGCGTGCGAATGGAACGCCATCGTCTTCCGGCGGGCGTCTGACTGACGAGCCACTGAAATCCGCCGTCGCCTCTTAACCCTCCAACAGATAACGGATACAACGTCATCCACAGCAACGGCTCAGGTGCGGAGATTCCCGTTCCGATGAGGTTGGTGAGCGGATCGATGTCCTCGATGCGCGGACGATACGCCTTGCCAGTGGCGTCGAGTCCGTCGCTCTGCCACGCCATCGTCGCAGCGCGAGTGAGATCGAGCACATTTGAGCCGAATCTCGACGGAATTACACGACCTATTGCCGGCTGGCTGCTGTAATACCAGTCACCTTCAGTGAGCGAAATCTGAATTCCTCCCTCGCCCTCGAACGACTCGAGATAAGCTTGCCCCGCCGCGTTGGGCTTCGGGCGACTCGCTGCAAACTCTCCGGAAAAATTGATATGCGACGGGACAGTCGTCTGGCCGTATGGAAGGTGCGACACAAGCGACGTCAGCGGACTCGCGTCGAATCCGAACTGGGCAGTGACGCCCGCGACAAGCGATCCGGCAGGCTCGAATCCAAGCGGCGGACGATTGAACGTGGTGTTCTGAGTCTGGGAAATCGCCGTGAAGCTGAGGCTTCCGTTCGTCATGGGAATCTCGGCGGTTGCGCCAAGAATCGATGTCGGAGTTTCAGCGAAGACAGGATTCTCCTCGAACTGAACCGTCACCTGTCGCGGACGCGGAAAGAGAGTATCAGGTCGCGAGAACGTCACACGCCCCAGATCGTAGTCGACGGTGTAGTCGCTGCCACGGGCGAGCGGAATTCCATCGACAAGGAGCCGCTCGGAATTCGGGCGCACCTGGATCGATCCGAGCATCAGCGTTCCGCCTTCGCCACTGCCTTCGGCCTGATATTTCACGCGAATGTGGTAGACCGAAGGCGGACGCTGCGCTGACTTCACGTACTCCGACGGGGTCGTGTAAATCGTGTCGTTGCTAGGATTGATCGTTCCGGCGAGTCCATTCCTCGCGAATGGCCGTAACGATGGGAAAATCAGAAAATGATCGCGGATGACCTGCGATGCGGATGCGCCAAGACTCAGCTCGAAGTTCGCGTCAGAGGGTCGCGGCCAAAGGCGATTCTCGAGATCGAACGTTGACGTGTTCGTCTTCTGTGCGAGTCCGAAGAGCTGGAGATAGGTATTCGCGCCCTGGGGCGACGAGTCTGTCGGCTTCTCCTGATCGTCGCTCGTGCCGGTAACGACCTTTACCTGCACACTCGGACGCAAAACCTCCGGTCCTCCGATTCGATATACGCTGCGAATCTCCCGCTCGAATGCCGGATCGGTCGGCTTGACCTGCGGATCCCAGAGCAGGTTCGCAAACTGGTCCCTCTGAGGTGTGTATTCGAGATCGGGCGTGCCGCCTGTCGTTACGTGAATCGTGTCCTGTCCATTCACTCTCACGCGATAAGCGACTACAAGGCGCTCGTTGTTGAGCGAGAGTGGTCTCACGAGAGCGACCCACAGCTGCGACGGATCGACGTAGTAATCGATTCCCTCTCGCAGTCTCTCGTATACGGGTCCTCGTCGGGAAAGTGGATCGCCGAGTATTCGGAACTGCGGCCCGCTCGGATTCGGCGGCTGTGCTCCGATCACAAGGCGATAGAGATAGATCTTCGTCGGCCGCAGAGTGTCGGGCAGGGACCTGGCGAGCAGCTCCATTCGGCGGCTGTCGAGAATGTCGATGTTCGGATACGGCGGGCCGAGCGCGCGCGGCGAGACCGTGAAGAAGAATCTCCGCGCCTCGAACTGGTGATCTTCTATTCGGCGGTCAATCGCGGAAAGAGTGCGATCCCCGACAGTGAAGACGCGGTCGCTGACGATGTTTCCTTTCTGCTGAGCGACGATTCCCCTGAACGTTGCGGACCCGATCTTTGCGACCGCCTGAAGTCCGTAGTTGCCGCTTGGAATTCCGGCAGTGATGAATCGCGAGGTCGGCGGCTGAAACGTGACGTTGCCGAGCTCGATGCGCTGGATCAGCTCGTTCGGCTTGCCCTCGTAGTTGACCGAGATGTTGTTGGAGCCATCGAACTCGCGCTGGGTGTCGTAATCGACGTCGACGTGGATTCTATCGGCGACGACTCCGCCGGACTTCGCGTTGAACTGGAAGTCGGTAATCGGAAGAAAGTTGCTCTGGCAATCGAACACCTCCTGTACCGAGCCGATCGCACAGCGCTCGTTCTGATTCTTCTCTGCCCTCAGCTCCATGCGTGCGTTCAGCTGCAGCGACAGATCGGAATGTTCGGCGATAATGTCTCCGGCCTTTGCCGCGACCTTTCGCTGCGATTTGTCCGTCGGTTCGGTCGCGAACGAAGGCGGCTTTTCTGCTGTGGCAAAAGTCGAAGCAGCGACCTGGCCCCATACGGCCTGAATGATCGATCGCATGTTCTGCTGGAACGCCGTGGCGCGCGCTGCTTCGATTTGTTCGACCGCCCGCCGATAGCTTTCGCGGTCAGCCCGTGAGAGGACTGTTGGGAGTCTGACGATGGTATCTCCGCCCAGACGGATTCGAACCGGGGGACGAGTGATCGTGTCACGCGGCGGGGGAAGTGGTGTCTGAACCGTGTCCCGGGCTGGCTGCTGAGAGCGAGCGAGCGCAGGAAGCGCTATAAGTGCCGCAAAGGCGCAAAAGAGCGCCCAACGGTGTATGACGCGTACGCGCGTTTGCGGCGCCGTCAGTGAAGGGTCACAGGCGGTACGGTCTCCCGTATATTTCACCCGGTGAAGATACTCCACAAATACGTCCTCAAGGAGCACTTGGGGCCCCTCGTTTTTGCACTCACGGCGCTTACTTCGCTGCTGTTGCTGCAATACATCGCCAAGCGGTTTGGCGATCTCGTGGGCAAGGGGCTCCCGTGGAGCGTCATCGCCGAGTTCCTCGGGCTGTCCGTTCCGCTCACCGTGGCGCTCTCGCTTCCGATGGCCGTGCTCGTGGCGACGCTGTACGCCTTCAGCCGGCTAGCCGCGGAAAACGAGATCACGGCGATGAAGGCGAGCGGAGTCAGCCTTCGCAACGTGCTGACGCCCGTACTCTGGGCGGCGGTTGGCGTGACGATCTTGATGGTGGGATTCAACGACCAGATTCTCCCGCGCGCGAACCACAAGCTCCGGACACTGCAGGGAGACATTGCGCAGAAAAAGCCGACATTTGCCCTCCGCGAGCAGGTAATCAACGAAGTCAGCCCGGGAAAACTCTATCTGCGAGCCGGCCATCTGTCGCAAACGTCCAACAAAATGCGCGAGATCACCATCTACGACATGGGCGATCCGACAACTCGCCGCACGATTTACGCGGACAGCGGCAACATGGCCATGTCGACAAATCAGCAGGACCTGCAGTTAACGCTATACAGCGGCACAGTGCAGGATGTTCCTGTCGATCACGTGGAGCAGCTCAAGCGCCTGTACTTCCAGACGCAGAAAATCCGTGTCGCCGGAGTCGGTAACGCGTTCCAGAAAACCGAGAACGACAATTACAAGGGCGAGCGTGAGATGTCGGTGTGCGAGATGCAGCGCAACGCCGTCACGTCTCACAACGATTTCGTCAAGGCGTTGAAGGAATACCGGCAAGGCGTTGCGCTGGCGAAGAAACGCGGCGTAAAGCTCACAAAGGAAACTTTGACGACGACAACGAAGGAACCGATATCGGTTGGAGTCGGCAGAGTCTATTGTAATTTCCTTGCGCAGCTCAAGATCAAGGAGCTCCTCGCTCAGGAGCCGGCGAAACCGACGCCCGTCAATCCGGCGACTGTGAAGACTTCGATCTCCAGTCCGCCCGCGAGGCCTGTTGTCGTTCAGCAGGATACGGCTAAAAAGCCTGTTGTCCCGAGAGCCGGAAACGTGGTCGGAGGAATGAACATCGATTCGCTTCGCCGCGCGTTTGCGCCTGATCCGAACCAGGCAAAGGCCACCTACGCCCGCGCCCAGATGGCTAAACCTCCCGTGCAAGTGCCAGCCGCAATGCCTTCGGCCAGGCTCGCCAGGCCGACATTCAACGACACGGCGCACGTCACGGCGGCAAAGGGCGACACCGTGCCGGGGCCAGCCGTTCCGAATGACGTGATTCCCGGTCAGGTCGAGTCGGCAAGACTTCGACTGATGGATTCACTTCGCAACATCAATCTCTACGAAGTCGAGATCCAGAAGAAATTCGCGCTGGCAGCCGCATGCTTCATTTTCGTGCTTCTCGGAGCACCCATCGCGCTTCGCTTTCCGCGCGGCGGAGTTGGTCTGACGATCGGCGTAAGCCTCGTTGTCTTCGGACTCTACTATGTCGGACTCATCGCCGGCGAATCACTCGCCAGGCGAGGAATGGTTCCACCGGTCGTCTCGATGTGGCTGGCGAACCTCATTTTCGGGACTCTCGCTTTGATACTGCTTTCGAGGATGGGCAAGGAGGCTGGCTCGTCTCGCGGAGGAGATTTCCGTGAGATCCTCGATACCATTCGTTACAAGCTGAAGCGTAAATCCGCTCGTGCGGCGTCGAGACCGGCGGTAGCGCGGACTCTCGAATCGTGAGCATAGTCCGTCCGCTGGACCGGTACGTTTTCTCCGAATGGTTCAAGATTTTTCTTGCCACCTCGCTCGGCTTCCCGCTTCTCGTCATCCTGTTCGACGTAACCGACAACCTCGACAAATACCTTGCGAGGAAGCTCCCGCTGGGGGACATCGCGCTCAGCTACTTCTACGGATTACCGGACTCGGTCTTTCTCATTCTTCCCGCCGCGGTGCTCTTCGCGACGGTTTTTTCGATTGGTGGATTTACCAGGCACTCCGAGATAACTGCATCCAAGGCGTCGGGAGTGAGCTTCTATCGCTTCATCGCCCCGATCTTTCTCGGAGCCACCATTGCCGCGGTACTCGGCCTCGTACTCGGCGAGCTTGCACCGCGGGCGACGAAGCACAAGCTGCAGCTTCTCGAGCGCGAAACAGTCTCATCGAGAAGCGAGCGGTACAACTTTGCCTATACCGCGGACGCCGGCCGCGTCTACAAGGTGCAGGCCTTGCATGTGCTGGCCAACGCCATCGAGGGAATGACGATCGAGCGGAAGGGAGCAGGTCCTGCCTATCCGTCCTACATCCTTTCCGCGGCAGATGCGCGCTACAAGCCGGCGAAGGGCTGGACTCTCAAGAAAGGCACAATGCACGTCCTCACCGATTCGCTCGAGGACATCACTTACCAGTTCGACTCCGCGCGCGACAACAGGTTTGCGGAGCGGCCACAGGACCTGATGCTCACACCTAAGGCACCGCAGGACATGGACTTCCAGGAGTTGGGCCTCTTCATCCACGCGATGGAGCGATCCGGCGCGGACGTCAATCAGCTGAGGGTCGAGCGAATGCTCAAGATCGTGATTCCGATTACGAGCCTGATCATCCTTCTCTTCGCTGCGTCGCTCGCCACAAGCACCCAGAGGGGTGGAGCGGCCTACGGCGTGGGGCTGGCGCTTGGAACCACTGTAGTCTTCATTTTTCTGGTGCAGCTGACCAAGGGAATGGGGGCGAACGGTCTCGTGCCTCCCGAAATCGCAGCGTGGACTCCAAGCATCGTGTTCGGTGTCCTTGGCGCATTTCTGTTCGCGCGGGTACGAACCTGACTTTCAACGCAACGAAGACTCTTTTCGCAAAGGTCGGCGAGCGCGGATATTTTCTCCGCGACATCGGCCGCGCGCTGAGCGATCCGAGCACATACGCGGCCGAGACCATTCGGCAGATGCGTAATATCGGTGTGGACTCGGTGCCGCTGGCAGCGATCGTCGCCGCGTTCATTGGAGCTGTCACCGCGTTCCAGACCCGCTATCAGCTTTTTGGAGGAGTACAGCTGTCGGTGGTTGGTCTCATTTCGCGACAGTCGATCATTCTCGAGCTTGGACCACTGCTGACCGGACTCGTGCTCACTGGCCGCGTTGGAGCGAGAATCACGGCCGAGATCGGAACGATGCGCGTGACCGAGCAGATCGATGCGCTGGAGACACTGGCGTACGACCCGATCGGTTATCTCGTCGTGCCGCGTCTTCTTGCAGCGATCATCATGGTGCCGATGCTGACGATACTCGCGAATGCGATCGGTGTCGGAACCGCCTTCCTGACTGCGATTCTTGCGACAGACGTGTCTGCATCAGCGTTTTCGGAGGGATTGCGTCTCGCGTTCTCTCCATTCCAGATCATCTATAGTATCATCAAAGCGACGATATTCGGCGCTGCGATAGCCTTTTTCTGTTCATACGAAGGCTACAACACCACCGCCGGAGCTGAAGGAGTCGGACGCAGCACCGCTCAGGCTGTGGTCATCACATCGGTGGCGATCCTCGTTCTGGATGCGCTGACCGCACTACTGCTCGCACCTTACCTACAGGCATGAAGAAACGCGACGACGTACTCGTTGGAATTGTCATGGCGCTCGCGATCATTGTCGCGATCGTCGGCTCACTGTGGCTTGCCCGCGGCGGATTGTCCAAGGGCTACGCGCTTTACGCGAAATTCCCCTGGTCATCCGGGCTGAAGCAGGGTCAGCCGGTTCTGCTCGCAGGTGTGAACGTCGGCTATGTGGATCAGGTCGAGCTGCGCCAGGACGGAACGGTGTTGACGACCTTCCGCGTCGGAAAATCGTACAAGGTTCCGCAGGGCACCGTGGCGACGGTCATTCCGAACGGAATCTTCGGCGACATGGCTATTGCACTTACGCCGAAGCGTCCTACCCCGCTGTCGATTCCCGAGAACGACACGATTCCTGTCGGTCCATCATCGCCTGGAATCGCCGAGTTGACGTCGAAGGGCGATTCGATCGCGACGTCAGTGAATGCAATCACCACTGCGCTTCAGAAGGAGCTTGTAGCTTCCGGCGGAGTTGCCGATTTGCGCAAGACACTGGCTTCATCGAACGCGTTGATGCTCAACATGAACAAGCTCGTGTCCGAATTCAGTGCCGTTGCCGCCGAGCAGAACCGTCAGCTGACGCTGACGCAGGCGTCGCTGCGCCGCGCGACATCGGGAGTGGATTCGGCGAAGATAGACTCGACACTCAAGAATGTTCGCGCGACATCCGAGAACTTTGCGATTCTCTCTGCCGACTTCCAGAAGACCAGCGCAAAGCTCGACTCTGTAATCGCAAAGGCGAACAACGGGCCGGGCTCGGTTGGTCTCGCGCTCAATGATCCAGGGGCTTACAACGATGTGCGCGCACTGATCCAGCACATGGATTCGATCATGGTGGATCTGAAAAAGAATCCCCGGCGGTACATCAATCTGAGGATCTTTTAAGGCGGGTACTGCAGGGGCCGGTCACGGCAGATACTGCAGGGGCCGGTAACGGCGGATACTGCAGGGGCCGGTAACGGCGGATACTGCAGGGGCCGGTAACGGCGGATACTGCAGGTGCGGACCGGTACCCGTATCGCCCGCGCTTACCGGCACCTGTATCGCCCGCCCTTACCGGTACCCGTATCGCCCGCCCTTACCGGCACCTGTACCGCCCGCCCTTACCGGTAACTGAAGTGTCCGCCTCTTTTCATTTGTCTGCTCCGTGCCATCTCGTCCACACGACGATGGCTGCGCAGTCGTTGGGCTCTGGACTGAACTCCGGCGGCACCGTCGCCATGCCGTGGTACACCTCGATCGCCTCGATATCGAGCGGACTAAGCGTCAGGTAATCCCTGAATCCGTCGTGGCTGCGGATGCCGTCGATGTAGACGTTCACCTGCTCGCAGCGCAGGAACTGAATGAACGGCGTCATTCCGCGATAGCGGATGCGCACACCGGTCACCATGCGAATCAGGTCTTCCGGCTTCTGCGCCTGCCTTGCGTCGATTTCCTCCCGCGTGAAGAACGTGCCGGCTCCTTCAGCGCGTCGCCGGTAGAATTCGTCGAACTTTCCAGTGCCGGCGTAACGATCAGGCTTAAGCATGTTGGCGCGTACCACGACTTTTTTCAGATCAGTCGTGACTGGCTTCAGCTTGTAGCGGCCATCGGCCAATGTGCCGGGGGTCACAGAGATGGGAATCGTCAGCTCCGCGAAGCCAAGACGCCGAACGCGGAGAATTGCGTTGCCGGGAGGAACTGCGAGCAGGGCGACACGACCAAGCTGATCAGTACTTCCGCGGAGTGACGTGCCGACGACCTGCACTTCGGCGCCTTCGAGCGGCTTGCCCGCAGTGTCGGTTACGAAGGCAACGACGATAGCCGCCTGCTGATCCTTCTGAAGCTGCTGTGCACGGGAGAGTCCGGGATAGAGCGCGGCCAAAGCGGCAAGCGTGAATGATGCGCGCCGCAAACCGACCAGAACCGCAGTGCCGCCTTCGGTGACTCTCATGCGCGGTTGGACCTTGGGAACGGAGCCCTGTGATCCCTAAGACTAGGTCGTGGACCTGATACTGGCAACAGTATCGCGGCCGAAGCAATTGTCAGCTTTTTGTCAGGGGACAAAAGCAAGGCGGGCACGGATCTTCATCCGTGCCCGCCTTCTTACTGCCTGGAGATTTTAGAACGTGTACTTCACCTGAATCTGCAGTGCGTAGTTCGACTGCGGATTGGTTGCCTTGAACGAAGTGAACGGGGTGAAGTTGAACACCGGCTGTGCGCCACTCGCGAGCTTGAGCGGCTGGCCAGCGGTCGGCTGGACCCAGGTACGGCGGGTGAGCAGCGTCGGGCTGTTCGTGCTGCCGAGGAGCTGCTTGCCCCAGTTCTTGTTGAGCAGGTTCAGGAAGTTGAAGACATCGACCTGAAGAATTGCATTGTGGCCGCTCAACGTCGGAATCGACTGACGGGCGGACAAGTTCACAACCTTCGTCCACGGCGTGCGGCAGGAATTACGCTGCATGATCGTGCCACGCTGCGCAGCCAGGCAGGCGTGACCCGTGATGTAGGCTTCGAGCGAATCAGCCTGCATCGCCGGCGTCAGGTTTCCGTTCTGCGAGAACTGAACCTCGGTCGGATCGTGCGCATCCTTCGGCACGTAGACGAGATCGTTCGCAGTGGAGTTGTCGCCGTTCATGTCGTTTCCATAGACGTACTCGAACGGAGTTCCCGACTCTGCCGTGAAGAACAGAGAAACGTCGGTCTTCGTCGGGAAGGTGTAGCTGCCATTGAATACGAACTTGTGCGGCTCGTCCCACTTCGACGGATACAGATCCTGCGCATCCTGTCTGCCGGCGTAAGCGCGGCCGAACGACCAGTTCGAGAATGCCACTGAAGATGTGAGATCCCACACATCGTAGGCGCGACTGTACGTGTAGGCAGCGGAACCTTCGAAATGGTTCGAGAACCGCTTCTGAAGCTGGCCAGTATAGCTGTACGAGTAGTCATGCGTCTTCGTGTTCGAAAGCGCGATGACATCGCCGAGGAACGCCGACGTGCCGGTAACTGGTCTGCGTGAGACGACGACGTTGCTGCTGGCCGACGTGATATCGCCGTAGAGAGCGCGGCCATTTCTGTCGGTTCCGATCGGATCAGCAACCACGCCGATGTTCTGGTAGTAGAAGTTGTAGACCGAGCGGGTGTAGATGCCTTCGATCGTGGCGACGATGTTGCCAGGCAGCGCGCGATCGTAACCGAGGGTGCTACGCCACGTTTCCGGGAACTTGAGATTCGGATCGACCGTGTTCACGGTGATCGCAGGAGCCGCGGTCGAATTGCGGCAGTTTGTCGCATTTGGAACGCCGGCATTCGGCATCGCCGGTGACAGCGCCATGCTGTTGCAGCTGAGGTTTCCGTAGCCGTTGACGCCGGAGTTTCCGAACAGGTTGCTCAGCCATACGTACGCCGGCTGGGCCATGAACATTCCTGTTCCACCGCGCAGCTGGTTGACCTGGTCACCGGTAACGTCCCAGTTGAAGCCGAAGCGCGGCGAGAACTGCTTCACGTTGCGCGGAACGTTCGTCGTGTTGATTCCGAGCGCGGTCTTGATCGTGTTGTTGAGTCCCGGCTTGCTCAGGAGTCCTGGCATGTCGACGCGCAGACCCATCGAGAGGTTCAGGCGGTCAGTCGGCTGCCATTCGTCCTGGACGTATGCTCCGAGCGTGCGTGCGGTGAATCTCGCCGCGCCGTCGGTGCTGTCGAGCTTGATTCCAAGTGTGCTGGAGCTCGGCGTGTTCTTCTTGAGCGAGTCGAGCGTACCGAAAGTGAAGTTACCGAATGAGTTCTGGGCGAACAGGTTACGAACCTTGTAGAACTCGTTCTTGGTTCCGATGGTGATGCGGTGGGCACCCTTCGGAATTGTCACGTTGTCGGTAATCTCGTAGATGTCCTGATCGAGCTGATTCCCCTGTGACGAGTTCTCGCTGCCTGCGGAGATCTGGCCTGTTCCACCACCGGGCTTTGAGACGCGCGAGATCACAAGGAACGGCGCGATAATCGGAAGAACACGGTTGTCACGAATTGCCGTGTAGCCAACCAATGCTTCGTTGGCGATTCCTCTCGAGAAGCTGCTGAACAGCTGAACCAGGCCGCTGTTCGTCTTCGATTGGAAGTTATAGCCGTTGTTGGAAAGATTCAGTCGCGTTGCGCTGCGGCTGAGAATATCCTGCTGCGCATTCACATAGTTGTAACGCGTCACCAGTCGGCTGTCGTGCGGTAGATCGACGAAGTCGAGGCGCGCAAACATGTTCGCGAGCGGGTTCTCATCATTTACCGGCCCTGCCGTACCCGGATCGGTAAAGCCGTACTGCGTCTTGAGAATGTCGACAAGACTGTCCACCGCTGCCTGAGTCGCTGCGGGAACGGGTGTCGCACCAGAAGGCTGGCCGATGTACGGACCACTCGCCGGCGCTGACTCCTGCTGGAACTCTGGAGCAATCGAGAAGAAGATCTTGTTCTTGACGAGCGGTCCACCGATCCAGAAGCCTTCCTGCTTCTGCGAGAACGGCGAAGCGCGAAGGTAATCAACGTTTCGCTCGAGCTTCTCGTTGCGAACCGCGAACGTGCCAGTTCCATGCAGCTCGTTCGAGCCGCTCTTCGTCACTGCGTTCACCATGAAACCGGAGAAGTAACCCTGGCGAACGTCGAACGGCGAAAGAAGGATCTGATATTCCTTGACTGCTTCAAGCGAGATCTGCTTGGCGCCAGCCTGACCACCCGGCTGAAGCGTCGAGCTGAGTCCGAACACGTCGTTGGCGAGCGATCCGTCGATCTGAATCGCGTTGAATCGGTTGTTCTGTCCGCCGCCCGAGTTTCCCGGTCCCTTCTGGGAAACCTGCGGTGCGGCACCGACGAAGTCGGTGAAATTGCGATTCAGCGAAGGCGTGCGACGAAGAGCCGAGTCGGTCAGGGTCGTCTGAGCACCCATGCGAGTCGGGCTGATCTGGTCGGAAGAGGCCGCTCCGCGCACAAGCACTGAAGCGAGCTGGCTCGCCTGCGGTGTCAGTACGAAATCGAGGCGGCCGGTCATGCCGAGGGACACAGTCTGAGTCTTGGTGAGCGGACTGAATCCAATCCGGCGTGCCGTGATCTCGTAAGATCCGACTTCCAGACCGGTTACGAAGAAGCGGCCATCCGCTCCGGTCGTAACAACTTTCGTGTATCCGGTTGCGGTGCTCTTGACTGAAACCTGAGCGTTCGCAAGAACGCCTTGATCGCCTGAGACAATTCCGCTTACACCTCCGGTAGTCGTTTGCGCGGAGATTGGGGCAGCCATGAACGCGGCCACCAGCAGCAATGCCAATGCTGCGAAGATCGAACGTGTTTGTGCCATATGGGTATGAGGCTGAGGGTGTGGAACGAGGAACTACAAAAACAAATCGGCTGATGCTAACGGCCGTACGGGCAGGGCAAAAAAATCGGGTGCTCAACCGCCTACAAGCTACCAGCCGAATCCAAGACCAGCAAGAATAAATCGAGTCAAACGGTAACGATGGTGAAACAGAGGACGCTGGTCAGACGGCTTCCCTATTTTGCCTCCTGCCGACCGTGAGAAGGTAGACCGGAATCCCGACGAGAATTCCGCCGAGAACTCCAACCGTCGCCCAGCGACTCGATGGATCGACGACTGCATTGATCAGGAGCATCGCCGTCGACACGATGAAGATCAGCGGTACGATCGGATATCCCGGAACGCGAAACGACGGGTCATACCCTGGCCGCTTCCGCAGCACGAACACCGAAGCCACGGCGAGCGCATAGAACGGAACGATTGCAGTAACGAACGCGTCTGCCAGCTGCTCGAACGTACCGAGCAAAACAAAAACGGCCGCGAGAATCGCAACGACGGTGATCGACACATAAGGCGTCTTGTATCGGGGATGTACCCTGGCCATCGCCTTGAAGAGCAGATCGTCGTCCGCCATCGCAAAGAGAATCCGCGGACCGGTGAACATCGATCCGTTCAAACCTCCGAAGGTCGAGATCATTACCACCGTCGCGACAAACGCGACGCCAGCGGGCCCCATCAGCTTATCGGCGACGTCTGCGGCAACGAGCTTCGAATTCCGGATCTCATCCACCGGCAGCACCGCGAGGTAGGCGAGATTCGCGAGCAGATAAATGACGATGATCCCGCTCGTCCCGATGATCAGCGCTCGGGGAAGATTCTTTCGAGGGTTCTCGACCTCCCCGGCGACGAAGCTGACATCGGCCCAGCCATCATAGACCCAGAGCACCGACACCAGCGCAAGTCCGAACCCGGCAACCGAAAAACTTCCTGGAGGTGCGACCGGGGTGTAGTGGCCGCCTGTCTTCGGCAATCCGAGGGAAAATGCGAGCAGCACTATAAATAGAAGGCCGCCTACCTTCGCGAGCGTGGTGAGATTCTGAACCGTGCCGGCCGTTCGCACACCCACATAATTGAACACTGCCGTTATCAGGATCGCCGCTGCCGCCACGTAATGCACGTACTGCGAATAGGGAGCAATACTCGGGTCATGACCTGTAACCCTGATGAAATATTCTGAAAACGTGGTCGAGATCGCGCCAAGCGCGGCCGCGCGAATCATCACCAGCTCCGACCACCCGAAGAGAAACGCGGTAAGTCGCCCCCACGCTTCTCTTATATAGACGTAAACTCCACCGGTCTCGGGAAATGCACTCGCCGCCTCAGCCAGCGTAAGCGCGCCGCAAAGTGCGAAGAGTCCGCCCATAACCCAGACGGCAAGGAGAGGCAACGGACCCGGAAGCTTCGTCGCAATCCCTGCGGGTGAGCGAAAGATTCCCGATCCGATCGTCGATCCAACCAGAATCGCAACCGCTGTCCAGAGTCCGATCCTGCGCGGAAGTCCGCCGGGCGAAGTGGTTTCATCGAATCCGGGCGTCTCAGGCGATGTCGACGCCCCGCTAGCCGCGCTGTAATCAGGCTGTGCCATGCGCAAACGGTACTGCAAAGGGCTAACCCGCGCGAGTAGCTTTAGGCCCGATGCCATCCACCAACATGCGAGCGAAATCGCTCGTCGTCTTGCTGAAACCATGAGCCAGGCAACAAGCGAGCTCATTTTCTGGATTGCATCCGGTCTTTGTGTCATCGCCGAGCTGGCGATCCTGAGATCGGCGTTCGCTCCTCACACGCACGCCGATACCCCCGCATCGATTCCGCACTCGCCTCGCGGCACCGAAATGGTGTGGGCAGTGATTCCTGCAATCATCCTCGGTGTGCTTCTCGCCGCGACGTGGCGAGCAATTCATTGATCTAAGAAGGCAATAATGCAGTCGTTGAGACGCCTGTCATATACAGCCCTTGCACTCGCGTTCGCGCAGATAGTGTTCGGGGCAATCGTAAGAATCACCGGATCCGGACTGGGCTGCGGTGATCACTGGCCCAAGTGCGCGGGACAGTGGTTTCCTCCCGCAGACCGCCTCGATCTCATCATCGAGATCACGCATCGCTACATAGCGCTCGGACTCACGATCGTCGTGATCGCTCTGCTCATCGCCGCGTTTACAAAGAGCAATGAGTCCGGGGTGAGCGGCCCGGGCGGAGTACTCCGCCCAGCCGCAATCGCAGCCGGACTCGTGATCACCGCCGCACTACTCGGCGCCGTCACCGTGAAGATGATGCTGAACCCGTTCGTCATCGCGGCTCACCTCACGATTGCGATGTCGCTGCTGGCGACACTCGCAATCGCTGCGGCACGCGCGGGCGGATTCGCGGCGAGCGCAGATGTGTCCAGCGCGAGTCCGCGAAGCTGGAGATCGGCACGAGGCGCAGTCGGACTTGCACTCGTCGTGCTGATACTGGGCGCGCTCACTGCAAATCTTCCTGATGCAGCAGCTTCATGCGGAGGATTTCCATGGTGCCGGACGATCAACAGTGAAGGCACCGGACTTTACGTCCACATCTTTCATCGCATCGTCGCATTTCTGCTGCTCGGCCACTTGATCGGAATTGCAATCGCGACTTCGAAGAGAAAGGAGCCCGCAGTCATCATCCGCGCTGCGAGGTTCGCGCTTGGCGCAGTAATTCTTCAGATTCTTGTCGCCGCGGCGATGATCGAGATGCACTTCCCTCCCACGTTCCGATCACTTCACCAGGCGTTCGGAACGCTTGTATGGCTGTCGGTGGTAGTGCTCGCGATCATCACGCATCGTGCGGCGCGAAATGCTCCGGCACACTCGCAGATGAGAGCTGCAGCGTGACGAGTGCTCCAATCGTGTCGCCTTCTGCAGATCGCAGTCTGCTGCAGGACATGGTCATGCTCACCAAGCCGAGGATCATCTCGCTGCTGCTGGTGACGACCGTCGCGCCGATGTTCGTCGCGGGTAGTCCGACATTTCTGCTCGTGCTGGTCGTAACAGTCGGTGGATACCTGATGGCCGGCGGAGCGAACGCGGTCAACATGTACATGGACCGGGACATCGACGACCGCATGGCGCGCACGCGACTGCGTCCGATTCCGAGCGGACGGATGAGCAGCATCTCCGTCCTCGCATTTGGTGTCGCGCTCGCAACTGCGGCGACGTTTCTGTTTGCGTACTTCGTGAACGTGATCTCTGCGGCGCTTGCGCTTGCCGGTTTCTACTTCTACGTGTTCATCTACACGCGCTGGCTGAAGAGGAGCACGCCGCAGAACATCGTCATCGGCGGCGCTGCCGGCGCATTCCCTCCTCTCGTCGGATGGGCGGCGATGACTGGACGAATCGACCTCGCTGCTGTTTATCTATTTCTCATCGTGTTCTACTGGACGCCGCCGCATTTCTGGGCACTCGCACTTCTCAAGCAGCGCGACTATTCAAAGGCCGGCGTGCCAATGGCGCCGATCGTGTGGGGCGAGCGCGAGACGATGAACCAGATGGTGTGGTACACGTTGATTCTGATTCCAATCACGGTGCTGCCGGTGACTTTTGGCGAATTCGGGATGATCTACATGGTCTCCGCGCTCGCGCTCGGACTCGTGCTGCTGGGCGGAGTTCTCAAGATGCGAGCCGCACGTGACTGGACGGCTCCCGCATGGTGGGTGTACAAGTATTCGCTTCTGTACCTCGCGCTTCTTTTCGTTGCGATGGCGGCTGACAGAAAGCTCAGCTGATGGCTGACTCACCGGAGGCGAAACGGCTTCAGTCTCCCAAGCCGCTCGGTCAGCTTCTTCCAAGAATCCGACCTCACGCGTCGAAGCTCATCGTCGCGTTCGTGTGCCTCTTCGTCAGTGTCGGGATCGCGCTTGCTTTTCCGCGCATCGTTCAAAAGCTGCTCGACGCCGCGTTCGTAAACGGGAACTCGAGGCTGCTCGACAGAATTGCACTCGGACTCGTCGGACTGTTCGCGCTTCAGGCGATGCTGAACTACATGCAGGTCTTTCTGCTGACAGTCACGGCAGAGCGAGTCGTTGCGACCCTGCGACGCGATCTGTTCGCGCATCTGATTCGGTTGTCGCCCGGATTCTTTACCGAGCGAAGAACCGGTGAGCTGACGAGCAGACTTTCCGCCGACACGACGGTTCTTCAGACCGTACTGAGCGGAAACCTTTCGGAGTTCGCACGACAATCGCTGTTCCTCGTCGGCGGAATCGTGCTTTTGACGATGACTCACCCGAAGCTTGCGGCGACGACGCTCGCAGTAGTTCCCGTCGTAATTGGTGCTGCGATGTTCTTCGGCAAGCAGCTCAAGCGCGCAAGCACCGGCGTGCAGGACAGAATTGCCGAAGCGACGGGTACTGCCGAAGAATCATTCTCGCAGATCCGAACAGTCCAGAGCTTTACTCGTGAGGCCGAGGAGACGCGGCGATATACCGCGCACATGGCTCACGTCATTGCTGCGGCCATCGACAGGTCGAGAATTCGCGCGACGTTTTTCGGAATTCTCACTTTCTGTGCGTTCGGCGGAGTTGTCGCCGTGCTCTGGCAGGGCGGACGTCTCGTTCTCGAAGGAACGTTGACTGCAGGAGCGCTCGTCTCATTCATGCTCTATGCACTGTACGTCGCAGGTGCCGTTGGATCGCTGGGATCGCTGTTCGGCGTTTATCAGGAAGCGGTTGGCGCCGCACGACGGACGTTCGATCTTCTCGAAACGGAAGCGACAATCGCAAGTCCAGCGAAACCCGAACATCTCGCCGAGCCAGTGCGCGGTGAAGTGGAGCTTCAGAATGTGAGCTTCTCGTACGGCCCCGGCCTTCCCGATGTTCTGACCGATGTATCGCTGAGAATCGCACCAGGCGAGGTCGTCGCTCTCGTTGGTCCGAGCGGCGCGGGAAAAACGACCGTTGCGTCGCTGATCCCGCGATTCTGGGATGTCACAGCGGGCCGCATCGAAGTTGACGGCCATGATGTGCGATCTCTCGATCTCACGGACCTGCGTGGTGCCATCGGCATGGTTCCTCAGGAGCCTGCGTTATTCAGCGGAACGGTCAGAGAAAACATTGCGTACGCGCTGACTGAAGACGGAGTGATGCCTCCGGAGGAGGACATCAGACGCGCAGCTTCAGCCGCGCACGCAACAGAATTCATCGACAGGCTGGTCGAAGGATTCGATACCCTCGTTGGGGAGAGAGGGGTAAAACTTTCCGGCGGGCAGCGTCAGCGTCTCGCGATTGCGCGCGTGTTCCTCAAGAATCCAGCGATTGTAATTCTCGACGAAGCGACGTCGAGCCTCGACAGCGAGAGCGAGCGACTCGTCGAAGAGGCGATGCAGGAGCTGCTGAGAGGACGGTCGACACTCATCATCGCTCATCGCCTGAGCACAGTTCTGCGGGCCGACAGAGTCATAGTCCTCGATCGCGGGAAGATCGTCGAGGAAGGCCGGCACTCAGACTTGCTCGCGAGCGAAGGAGTTTATTCACGGTTGTATCGCGGGCAGTTCCGGTCCGGCGAGGAAATCGCTGCGCTGCGTTGATCCTCTCTCTCGTCTTCGGCTGACTGCTATTTGACGCAGAGACCGCAGAGACCGCAGAGACCGCAGAGACCGCAGACAACTACTTTTGACACAGAGACCACAGAGACCACAGAAACTTCTCTCACGTCTGGACCGATTTGCTCTCAAAGCATAACTCGAACGCAAATTTTCTTTCTTGGGGTTGACTGCGGAACAACAAAACCGGGTCGAGTGCTTCCCTCCTGCGACTGGAAGCGATCAACCTTTTTCGTTCCGTAGTTCCGTAGTTCCCTTGATCATTCCGCCGTTCTGTAGTCTCTGTGGCCTCTGTGGTCTCTGTGTCTAAACAGCGGCCTGAGGACAAGAAACAAGTCTCGACGTTCGATGGTGACCTGCATATTGTGCGCAGTACCGGCTGGATTGGCCGGCATAACTCTCAACCCGGAGAATCATGAGAATCCGAATCATCGTTTCGTTAGCCGCCTTGGCACTTTGTGCGGCGTCAGCTTCAGCCCAACGTAGAACCACCACGAGAGCTTCGACTGTCGAAGCCACACCAACCGCGCTCGAGCTCGGAGTCGATGCAACCGCAGACATCGGTCTCGGCGGTGATTCGTTCACGGACATCAACGTTCCTTCGGGATCGATGCGCATTGGATTTCCGATAACGCCCCGCGTCTCCATCGAGCCCAAAGGACGTCTGGGAGTTCAAAGCGCAAACAGCAAGACTGTCACCTCGTACAGAATCGAGGTCGGTGCGCTTTATCACTTCGACGAAGCAGCGATGCAGCGGTCGGGAGTTTACGTCCGGCCGGCGCTTGGCTTATCCGGGTTCAGCGGCGACAACAGCCAGAACACGGTCTTCGGCGCCATCGGAATCGGACTGAAGAAGCCGATACTTGGTCAGCTTGGAGCGAGATACGAAGCTGCCTGGCTGCACAACTTCAACAACGGCAGCGCCAACGAGCTGGAGCTGTCTGCCGGCCTGTCCTGGTTCACCCATTAGGCTGAGCAGCCGGAGCAATCGCCGGCGCTATCGCCGGCGCTGACGCCGGCGCACTCGTAAGCTTCAGCGCCAGACTCGCGGGTTGACCAGCGGTGATCGTAACAGTCTGGTCGCTGAGGCCGAGTGAAGGATGCCACGCCCGAACGTGATAGGTGCCGGGCGGCACATCGTCGATGCTGAACGTCCCGTTCGCCGCGGTCATCGCAAAGTACGGATGGTCGAGCACAAGAATGTACGCCTTCGACCATGGATGCAGCTCGCACGTCACCTCCAGCTCGGCCGGCTTGTCAAGCACGTGGTCGAAAGGAACGACTTCACCATTGTCGTTGAACGGGGCGATTCCAACCATGTCACCCGTCGCGACGTCGATGATGTGATTGCGGTGCATTGCGACGTCTTCGCTCGACATGTTGAGCGTGCCGGGAGCGAACACGGCCTGAAGGCGCGGATTCAGAACGCAGTCTGAGTTCAGAAGCTCGAATCGCCGGGGAACTGGAAGCGGCTTGCCAGTACGGATATCGGTGATCCACACGACAGCCCCTCCG
>JADGQR010000233.1 GCA_017881685.1 Gemmatimonadaceae bacterium | reverse complement strand
CGTGAGGGCGGTATTTACCGCGCTCGGCGGTGTCGAGGGCGTTTCGCGCGCGGACGTCTCCATTGGCAAGGCAATCATCGAGCACGATGGAAGCGTCAGCAATGATGCTATCCGGGAGGCCATCTCCGTCGCTGGCTATGAGGTCGCGGGTTTCGGCGACGACCGCCGCACTCTCCCGGTGGTGTGATGAAAGAGCAGCGGCACGTTCCTCTGCATACGCCGGTCGGCGATGATGACAAGAGAGGAGTAGGAGTAGCCGCAGTGCTTGCCCCCGACATTCTCGATCTGCTCGATGCGGATCCGGGAAGTGTCGCAGCCGAAACCGAAGAGATTCACCCGGCTGACCTCGCCGACATCGCTGAGGCGCTCCCCCGGGACCGTGTAGCCGACCTCCTCAGCGCGCTGAGCCCGGATCGCGCGGCCGACGTCCTCGAGTACCTCAACGAGGATCTCCGCAGCGAAGTCCTCGAAGCGATGAGCACGGGCCAGGCGGCGGAGCTCGTCTCGCAGATGACACCGGACGATCGTGCCGACGTTCTCGAGGACCTCGAAGAAGAAACCGCCGACGACATTCTCTCCGAGATTCCCGAACACGCGCGTAAGGAGACCGAGCGCCTTCTCGCCTACGAGCCCGACACTGCCGGCGGACTCATGACGACCGAGTTCGTCTCCGTGCCCGAAGACACTCTCGTCGAAGAAGCTCTCGCTGGCGTTCGAAGAATCGCGCGCGGTGGACGGCGCGAAGCGATGCACGCGATCTACGCGACCAATCGCGAAGGCGTCGTGAAAGGCGTGATGTCATTGCACGAGCTTCTCGCTGCTCCCGAGGGCGCGATGGTTCGTGACGTTGCGTGGGAAGAAGTCGTGACCGTGCCGCCGACGATGGATCGTGAAGAAGTCGCGCGACTGACGCAGGACTACGATCTCGTCGTTCTCCCTGTTGTCGACGACCAGCACCGCATACTCGGCGTGGTGACCGTCGATGACGTCATCGATGCACTCGTCGAGGAGCACACCGAAGACGTTCAGCGATTCGGTGGAATGGAGGCTCTCGACGAGCCCTACACGCAGATCGGTTTCTGGAGAATGATCCGGAAACGCGGCGGCTGGCTGTCGGCGCTTTTTCTGGGCGAGATGCTGACCGCGACAGCGATGCAGCATTTCGACATCGAGCTGAGAAAGGCCCTTGTTCTGACGTTGTTCATTCCGCTCATAATGAGTTCGGGAGGTAATTCCGGCTCACAGGCAACGTCGCTCATCATTCGCGCGTTGGCGCTGAACGAAGTGCGGTTGAAGGACTGGTGGCGCATCGCCGTGCGCGAGATTCCGGCTGGGATGGTTCTTGGCGCGATTCTAGGGGTGATTGCTTTCATCCGCATCGTTCTCTGGCAGCGGATGGGGATATACGACTACGGTCCGCACTTTTTCATTCTTGCAGTAACGGTCGGCTCGGCGCTCATCGGCATCGTGACGTTTGGAACACTTGCCGGATCGATGCTGCCTTTTGTGCTGCGACGAATCGGGTTTGATCCCGCGAGCGCCTCGGCGCCATTCGTCGCGACGCTCGTCGATGTCACAGGGCTGACAATCTACTTCTACGTCGCGCTCTTCTGGCTTAAAGGGACGCTACTCTAGGATTGCGTATCCCGGACTAACTGCATCAACGATCTGCGACTGAGTGAGGACTCGGACTGCGGACAACTGCAAAGTCCGCAGTAGTCCCCAGTGGGTATGCCTTTCCGTTGTATCCCCGGTCCGAGCCCTCAATCAGTCCGCGATTGTCGATGCCGTTAGTCCGGGATACGCAATCGCTTTTAGACGGCTCCGGCCAGCGCTTCTCTCTCGATGGGCACCGACGGCAAGCGACCTTCCGCAACGGGCTGATCGATGCCCATCTCGCAATTCTCGGCGACGATGCCTTGCTCCAGCCACGCCTGCTCTCCCTTAAGCACCGACAGCGCGAGCTTGTAGAGATTCTCGTCGTTCGGACCGTACAGGTTGCGGAACAGATCCTCAATACGCAGGCGAGCTTCGCGGCAGAACGTATCGGCGAGAGTGATCGCTTCCTTCTGTCCTTTTTCAGCGAGCATCATTGCGCGCACACACGATGCAGACATTGCGAACAGCTCGGCGCCGATATCCACCGCCCGGAAAAGCACGGCCTGCTTACGCTCGAGCTTCGGCCCGTATCTCACCATTGCATGGAAAATCGATCGGCCCAGGTGACGCGTGTTGTGCTCGAGGAAGCGCATGTGCGTCGCGAGCTTCCCGAACTCCCGGTATGTCTTGAGCTGGCCCGCTCCAATCCATCGCGACGGATACCAAGTGAGATAGAATGGCGACGACTTCGCCATGGCCGAGAGTCGCTCTTTCATCGTCGACTCGGGATTGACGATGTTGAACGCAAGCTTGAAGTGATGATCGACCGCCTCACGAGCGATGAAGAGGCGCATGATCTCGGATGAACCTTCGAAGATCAGGTTGATGCGGTAGTCACGCATCGCGCGCTCAACGGCAATCGGCTCTTCGCCGCGACTCGCCAGCGAGTAGGCGGTCTCGTATCCACGGCCGCCGCGGATCTGCATCGTGTCGTCGATGATTTTCCAGCCGGCTTCGGTGTTGTAAAGCTTGGCTAGCGCAGCCTCGAGCCGGATGTCGTATCCACCTTTTTCGTAAAGTGCGGCCGAGAGCTCGGCGATTGCCTCCATCGCGAACGTGTTGGCTGCCATGCGTGCGATCTTCTGCGCGACAGCTTCGTGCTTCCCAATCGGCTGTCCCCACTGCACGCGCTCCATTCCCCACTTCCGGACGATGCGAAGCATCGACTTGCCGGCGCCAGCGCATCCGGCGGGAATCGTCAGACGCCCGGTGTTGAGCGTGACGAGGGCGAGCTTCAATCCCTTCCCTTCAGCCCAGAGAATGTTCTCGCGCGGAACTTTGACATTGGTGAAGCGGATGACTCCGTTCTCGATCGCCTTCAGACCCATGAAGTGGAGCCTATGAACAACTTCTACGCCGGGCATGCTTGCATCGACGATGAACGCGGTGATCTGCTTGACTGTCTTTCCCTTCGACGACTGCTTGTCAGGCGTCCTCGCCATCACGACGAACAGCTCGGCCCTCGTGCCGTTGGTGCACCAGAGTTTTTCGCCGTTGATGATGAAGTGCTGGCCGTCTTCGGTAGGGGTCGCAGTCGTGCGAAGATTTGCGGGATCGGAACCGGCATCGACTTCTGTAAGAGCGAACGCCGAGATCGCGCCCTTTGCGAGACGCGGGAAGTACTTCTTCTTTTGCTCGTCGGTGCCGAAGAGCTTGAGCGGCTGAGGGACACCGATCGATTGACTGGCTGAGAGCAGCGCGACGAGCGAGCCGTCTTTTGACGTCACGAGCTCCATCGCACGGATGTAGCTCATCTGCGAGAGGCCAAGTCCGCCGTACTCCTTCGGGATCTTGATGCCGAAGGCGCCCATGTCGCGAAGCTCCTGCACGAGCGGCTCCGGGATCTCCCCAGTCCGATCGATCTCGGCTGAGTCAACCTTGTCCAGGAAAGCCTTCAGCTTGTCCATGAACGGTTTCGCCCGCGCTTCTTCAGCGGTGTCGTTCGGCGGGTGCGGATATATCAGGTCCGGCCTGAATCGGCCAAGGAAAAGCTCGCGCGCGAAGCTGGGGTGTTCCCACTCCGTCTCGCGTGCCTGCTCAGCAACGTCTCGCGCTTCCTTTTCGGTGGCGAGTGCCTGCGACTGGTCCGTCATTTCCGCCTCACGAAGAGGATCATTCCAAAGATAGAGATGGCCGCAAACGAAAACCATTGAATCGCGTAGTTCTGGTG
>JADGQR010000033.1 GCA_017881685.1 Gemmatimonadaceae bacterium | reverse complement strand
TGACCGCCCGACCACGTTACGTGAACAGCTGCCGTAACGAGCAGCATGTCGAACGAGACCTGAAGGTAGAGGAACGTGGGCGATGGCACCTGCCGGCGCAGGTCCGTCCAGACGTAAGAGCCGGCCGTGAACAGTATCGTCGAAACGATAGCCAATGACGCGATGAGACTCGACGTCCGGTCGACTTTCAGCCAGACCGCGACAACGACGAGAAAGAGGGCTGTGGCCAGCACCAGTCGGCCGAAGTAAAGGCCGTGGAGCAGCTTGCGTTCGTCGAAAGTCGGGAGTTTTGCCCGGGCGGGTGCCTCGATCGGTGTCCTCATCGTTCAGGGGCGTCCAAATTGGACGCGTTGGCCGATTCAGTCAATTCCGGGCCCCTACTATATAGATTTGATGGCTATGAATCTTCTGGCCCTTTTGCAGGGTCCAACCGAGCACATCGGTATCGGGGCGGTCTCTGGCCGCCTCGCTGTCGTTTTCCTGCTCGTTGCACTGAACGCGTTTTTTGTCGCGGCTGAATTCGCTCTCATCGCAGTTCGTCGGAGCCGCATCGACGAAATGGCCGAAGCGGGTGAGCGACGGGCAAAGAACGTCCAGAAAGCGCTCAGCCACCTCGACAGGTACATCGCGGGCACACAGCTCGGAGTGACGCTGGCATCGCTGGCACTGGGCTGGGTTGGCGAGCCGGCGATCGCTGTGACCATCGACGCGTTCCTTCAGCTCTTCGGATTGCCGCCCGCCCCCGCCGGTGTTCACACAGGCGTTGCCCTCGGCGTCGGCTTTTTCATTCTGACTTTTCTTCACATCGTTTTCGGCGAGCTCGCACCGAAGACGATCGCGCTCGTGAACCCCGAAGGAATCAGCAAGTTCGTTACGACGCCGCTGATGTTCTTCTCGCGGCTCATGGGTCCGCTGATCTGGACCTTCAACGGCGCGGCAAACGGTTTTCTGAGACTCTTTGGAATGAGTCCGACGGCAGAAGTTCAGAGCCACTCTCCCGAAGAGCTGCGCCTTCTGGTCATGCAGGCTCGCGCTCACGGAACGCTCAATGAATCCGATAGCGCGATGCTCGCCGGCGTCTT
The DNA here is from genome assembly GCA_017881685.1 of Gemmatimonadaceae bacterium. Taxonomy (GTDB): domain Bacteria; phylum Gemmatimonadota; class Gemmatimonadetes; order Gemmatimonadales; family Gemmatimonadaceae; genus UBA4720. The sequence continues at coordinate 6,404 of JADGQR010000033.1, read as the reverse complement.
CGACTTCCACGAAAAGAAAGCTCGCGACGTAATGCGCCCGCGCACCGAGGTCGTCGCGCTCGACATCGATGCAACGGAAGAGGAAGTCTGGGCGGTCGTAAAGGAAGAGCGTTATTCGCGCTATCCCGTATACCGCGAATCGCTCGACGACGTCGTCGGCGTCTTTCTCGCGAAGGATCTCTGGTTGCGCGACGATGGCTCCCCGTTTTCTCTGGCGGCCCTTACACGCGAAGCGCTCTACGTCCCCGACAGTAGACTGGCCGAGCGCGTGCTCGATGATCTTCGGAGAACGCGGGCGCACATGGCTGTCGTTCTCGACGAGTACGGCGGAACGGCCGGAATCATGACGATGGAAGATCTCATCGAGGAAGTAATCGGTGACATCGCCGACGAGTACGACATGGCAGCGAGAACAGCGATCGAGTCGAACGGCGTGCTCGAGCTCGACGGCACGATGTCGCTCATCGATGTTCGCTCAGACCATCGCGTGCAAATCCCTGAAGGCGATTGGACCACGCTCGGCGGATATGCTTTCGCTCAGCTCGGAAGAATTCCGCGAATGGGCGATAGAGTTCCTGTGCCCGGTGGCGAGCTCGAAGTCATTGCAATGGACGGACGGCGGGTCGCTGCATTGAGAGTACATCGCACGCAGCCGGGAACGCCCCCCCAGCCTTCACCGGCAAAAAAACCGGGAACCTAGACATACCTACCGCACACGATCCGTACGCCGCGCTTCGCCACCGCGATTTTCGGCTGTTCCTGTTCGGGCGAATTCTCGGGGTCATCGGCTGGCAGATGCTCCAGGTCGCTCTCGGATGGGAGTTGTACGAGCGAACGCACTCTGCGCTCGCACTTGGCATGGTCGGACTCGTCACCGCCATCCCGGTAATCCTGCTCGCCCTTCCGGCTGGACATCTTGCCGACAAGATGGATCGGAAGAAGATCGTTGTCGGAGCACAGGTCGTGTTCGTGAGCATGTCTCTCGCGCTTGCGGCGGTATCGCACTGGGCCGGTCCGATTCCGCTCATCTTCGGAATACTTCTCGTACGCGGCGTTGGCCAGGCATACAACAATCCTGCGCGTTCAGCGCTGCTGCCGAGGCTCGTGCCGGGTGAAGTGTTTGGAAACGCGGTGACGTGGTCGAGCAGTGCGTTTCAGACTGCGGCGGTGGTTGGACCGGCAATGGGCGGTTTTGTAATCGCGCTCGAGCATCGCGCAACTGCCGCATATGTCCTCGACGCGACGCTGACGTTCACCTACCTGCTGATGCTTCTCGCTATTCGCGGCGATGGCGAAGTGCAGGCGTCGGCAACGTCGCTCAAGCCGCGAGAGAAGATGACGCTCGAGTCACTCGTTGCCGGCATGCGTTTCGTCAGGCAAACGAAGATCGTTCTGGCGGCGCTCACGCTCGATCTATTCGCGGTTCTGCTCGGCGGCGCAACTGCGTTGTTGCCGATCTTCGCGAAGGACATTCTCCAGGTCGGCCCCGATGGTCTCGGATGGCTTCGTGCAGCACCGTCAATCGGCGCATTGATGGTGATGGTTGGAATCGCCCACCGTCCTCCGATGCGGAAAACCGGATGGACGTTGATCAGCGCAGTGGCAGGATTCGGGATCTGCACGATCGTGTTCGGCCTGTCACGATCGTTCGCGCTTTCGATGTCGATGTTGTTCCTCCTTGGTGGTCTCGACGGCATCAGCATGATCGTCCGCGCCACTCTCGTTCAGCTCTGGACGCCCGATGAGATGCGGGGACGCGTCTCGGCCGTGAACAGCGTCTTCATCGACATGTCGAACGAGCTTGGCGGATTTGAATCAGGCGCGCTCGCCGCGGCTGTTGGTCCCATTGCCGCCGTAGTCAGCGGTGGAATTGGAACGATCATCGTCGTCGCGGCCGTTGCGACCGCGTGGCCCGAGCTCCGACATCTGGGAGCTCTCATCCCACCCGAAGGGGACCAGCCGGAAGCAGCGGCTTAGCCGGCTCGCTCCGCAAGTTTCCTGAGCGTGTCGCGGTCCATTCTGTGTCCGCCCACGAACGTGACAATCTTGTATGGAATTCCCTTTTCCCTCAGAGTCGCTTCGAAACCGGCGATCATAGCTGCATCTCCGAACTGGTCGCGCGTTCCGTAGACGATCGTCAGCTCCACTTTCTTGAAGAACTCGGCCGCCTCGTTGAGGTCGGCGTCACTCGCGAGTAACGAGCCCCACATCAGTAGTCGATCGGCTCGTGCGGTTCCTCGCGTGAGCCAGCGGTTCACAGTTGCGCCGCCCTGCGAGAAGCCGAGTACAGTGACTCGTGCCTTCGTGCGATCGAGCCCTTCCATGATCGCGTCGTATAGCACATCGAGATAGTTGACATAGTCAGCTATCTCTGCGTCCCTGTCCTCCCGGGTCATCCAGGTCGCGCCGATCTTTGAATCAGGACCGTGAAGCCCCTGGCCTTCCGGCAGATAAAAGCGCGAGAGGCCTTCGGGAACCACAATCAGCCGCCCCGGTTCGTCGATGCACTCGAATTCCTTCGCGAAGTCGGACGCGAGCTGACCGTAGCCGTGACACGCAAACCAGACATCCGTTATTTCTGCTTTCGGATCGCCGAGGAGGAAATAGCGGGCCGTCCGTCTGACACTGATGTGTTGTTCTGTTGGCATGACGGGGAAATCTATTGAACTCCTGCCCCTCGGCTCGTTAGGCACGTCACCCCAGAGAGTCCGGAGTTTTCAGTTGAAAGTCTTTGAGTCTTGAGTTTTGAGTTGCGACATGACTCCTAACTCGAAACTCAAACACTTCTAACTGAAAACTCCGGACTCTCTGGGTTTAGCTGTTTATCCAAACTGGTTGGAACACCTCTTGCTTTTTCACAGGCCATGAAACGAATAGCGGCGATTGTTCCACTTCTCGCCATGGCCGTCGGGGCATGCTCCGTCTCGCCTGACCAGGAAAAGCAGATGGGCGAGCAGACGGCGCACGAAGTCGCCGCGCGGCTCCCAATCGTCGACGATCCGTACATCGACAGCTACATCAACGAGCTTGGCGACACGATCGCCGGTCGCACGAGCCGTTCCGACCTGCAGTGGCATTTCTACATCGTCAACTCGCACCAGGTGAACGCGTTCGCACTGCCCGGCGGGTACATCTACGTGAATCGAGGCTTGATCGAATCGGCCGATCGCGCTGACGAGCTTGCCGGAGTTCTCGGTCACGAGATAGGTCACGTCATTCTCCGCCATTCAGTCAAGCAGATGCAGCAGGAGCAGAAACTTGGCGTCGCGGCAACCCTCGCGTGCACGTTGACCAACATCTGCAAGAGTGGACTCGGAGAAGCCGCGATCAACATCGGCGGCAGCGCGATGATCTCACGCTACAGCCGAAAGGACGAGCTCGAAGCGGACTCGGAGGCCGTGGAAAATGTCCTTCGCGTCAACTTCGACCCCGAAGGCATTCCCGCGCTTTTCGAAGTCCTGATGGAGCAGCGCAAAACGGAGCCGACAATAGTCGACGGCTGGTTCTCGACTCACCCGCTCGAGGAGTCGCGCATTCAGCAGGCGAGGAGACTGATCGCCGCGAAAGGTGCCGATAACGTCGCAGGGCTCGTGCAAAACATCCCCAGCTACGCAGCGTTCAGGAAAGCTGTAAGCTCGCTTCCCGAGCCGCCACCACCGTCACCCGATCAACAGGGTCCGGGCCAGTAGCGTATTCCCCGATCGGCAATGTCCAATAGCAAAACTCCGCGCTGCGAATGCGGCGCGGAGTTTTTCATTCAGAGCTCAGGCGTTACCAATCCATTCCAAACGGATCGCCCGGCGGCGGACGCAATGCAGGACTCGGGCTCGGCAGCTCCTGCCGCTCCAGCCACCGCTTGAAATCGGCGGCAATCGCGGTCCAGTGCGCCCGCTCGGCCTCGGTTCCCGATGACGACAGCGATCGGGCACGCTTGCTCAGCTCCGCCATCTTCAGCTCGACGAGCGAACGGACTTCCGGCGCAGCGTCCTTGTCTGCGGCCAGTGTCAGCAGCCGATCTGCGACGGCGCGCTGACTCACTCTGCGAAGGGCGGCCATTTTCGGCGACTCAACGGGCGCAGACTTCCAGCTCGCGGCAAGTGCGTCGATCGTTTCGCCAAGTGTCAGCGGAGAATTGCCACGCGTCGAAAACTGAACGATGCGCGCGGTTCTCTCTCGCTCGAGAATTCCGTCGACGATCATCTGCGCGAGAGTCCGCGCAGCGCCAAGCTCGTCAAATGCCGGACGCGTCCGGCTGTTGAACAGCTCGACGTACGGACCATACGAAAACGGCCGCGGTCCAAGCAGCGATATCACCGTATCCGGAATCGCGAGCTCGGCAGGACTCATCGCAGCAATGAGTGCGGCGAGAGCTTTCCGCTGCGCCGGGCCGTCGATCGGATGAGTCGCCTGCGTGCCGTCTCCACGAATCGAGTTGGCGTACTCCATTCCGCCGATTGTCTTCGACAGAGAGTTGATGGCAAATCGATGAAAGAGGTAGATCGGAACGAACCTCTCCTGAAGAAGCGCGACCGGCTCGCCGACTCTGATGTTACGCTCGCCGAACTTCGAGATTGCGACTCGACGGACCGCCATCTGGTGATTCAGAAATTCCGTCGGTGTCGAAGCATCGTCCCACAGATTGACGCGGGGATCCGATGCATAGTCCGGCCGAGCGTCGGCGTCGGAAAGAAATACGAGTCCCTTGCGCAATCCGTCCGCGACAATAGCGCGCAGAGAATCCTGCTCCGTTCCGGCCGGGAAGATTCCATATCCCCAGTGAATAGAGAAAAGGTCGAACGCGCCGGGTCCAACGGCGTAGGCATCCGAAAGGTCAATGTTGCCGTTCGCGTCGAGACGAACGCGCGGCGGCGGATAATCCATCACCGATCCGCGCTCATAGGTCGACGCGATGTAGTTGTGCGAGAGACCAAGTGTGTGTCCGACTTCGTGCGCGCTCACCTGGCGCACGCGGGCGAGAACGAATGCAGTATCCGCAACGGCCGCATCGGCGCCCATCAGGCCCGCGTAGATGTTGTAGTCCGTGCGCGCGCGATGACTGTCGAGCCGGGCCTGTCCCTTGATGATCTCGCCTGTGCGGGGATCACTCATCGAGCCGCCGACCGACCAGCCCCGCTCATTTCGGTTCTCCCACTGGACGACATTGTAGCGCGCGTCCATTGGGTCGACGCCCTCTGGAAGATCCTCGACCTTGAAGCCGCCCTTGAGTCCGGCCTGATCGAAAGCCTGGATCCACCAGCTCACGCCCTGCTTCGTAGCTGTACGCATCGGCTCGGGAATTCCACGATCGATGTAGTACACGATTGGATTCCTGATCGGGCTGTTGGGATCATTGGGATTCACTCGCTCCAGTCGATGACGATTGATCCATCTCACTTCGAGCGGGTTCTGGATTGGCTGCGCGTAATCCTTGAACACGAGTCCAAAGAATCCCGTGCGGGGATCGAGCACGCGCGGCTTGTAGCCGTCGTCTGGAAGCTTGAGCAGGGAGATGTGCTGCCTGAGCGTGAACGATTTTCCGTCCGGCACGATCGACGCTATAGTCTGGCCAGGGCGTCCCTGTGTCGCATAAGTCAGCGCGACATCGATTTCGTCATTTTCGGGAAACGCCTTCGTGTACGGGCGATAGATACTCGACCGGTCGCGCGCGACTGTGTATGTCCCTTCATTGTTGCTGGAGACCGTCTGCGCCACATCGTCCCAGTCGCGCATGACGAAGTCTGTTGCATCGACCAGCACCCTTCCCTTCTCCTGCGCCACAATCGGCAGCGATCCCGCGGTACTCGGCGGGAACGCTTCCATTACGGTGCGAATGTGGGCCGGGTTATCAGTCGCCGAGCTTCTGTAGTTCCAGTTTTCGAAAACGACGAGAACGCGATCGCCATTTCTGTCGAAGCGGGCGACAAAGTTGTCACCGCCAGCGCCTCGGTCGATGCCGATTGGATTCGAGCCAAGTCCCGTCGCCTGGCCGACGAACATGAGGATACGCATCGAATCCGTCGGTATCTCGAGCAGGATCTTCCCTGTCTTGTTGTCGAGATACATTGGGATGAAGCCGTCCTTCTTCTCCAGCCCGGCGGTTTTGGCGTCGATTCCTGAGGCGGCTGGCGCGGCGGCAGGTGCCGGGGCCTGAGTCGGGGCCTGAGACGAAGCAGAAGTGCAAGCGGCGACGAGAATCGCCGATAGCGATAAGATTTTCTTCACGTTTTGATGAGCCTGATAGGGACGCGCGATTATCGGCCCTGGGGTTGCCCGACGCAAGATGTCCCGCCAACGGTCAGGCCATCGAGTGCGTAGTCTGGACACAGGCTTTTTCCGCTATAAATCTTGCTATGCGCAGGGACGTGCTCCCTTCGCACCCACATTTTGAGGAGAGGATATGCCTC
>JADGQR010000032.1 GCA_017881685.1 Gemmatimonadaceae bacterium | reverse complement strand
CCCTCGCCGTACGGCAGATCGCCGTAAATCGTCTCGAGAACGCCCTTTCCCTTGCTCACATAAACCAGCTCGTCGGCCTGCGCATTTCGATAGAAGTGCTCGTCCTGCGTATCGGGCTCGACGTACAGCATCGCCATGTCCTGATTGAACAGCAGCGGAATCCTGTCGAGCGTTGGACTTCCGCCTTTCTTCACGCGCGACGTCAGGAAATGACGGTGATGAAGCGTCAGATCGGAATCAGCCTCGAGCTTCATCTCCTTCAGCCGTCGCACCGACTTCACGGTCGTCGGCGGATAGATGTGGTACAGCAGCGACGAAGTACCCGTAAAACCCTCGTGCCCCATCAGCTCCTCGGCGTACAATCCGCCGTCGGGTTTTCTGAACGCGATGTGCCGCTTTCGAGGAATGGCGCCGAGTGTGTGGTAGTTGGGCATTCAGCAGTTCCTCAAAGATTGCCGCGCAGTGCCTGCTCTCTCTCTATCGCTTCGAAAAGTGCCTTGAAGTTGCCGGCGCCGAAGCTCTTCGCGCCCTTTCTCTGAATGATCTCATAGAAGACAGTCGGTCTGTCCTGCACCGGCTTCGTGAATATCTGAAGCAGATAGCCTTCGTCATCGCGATCGACCAGAATCCCAAGCTCGCGCAGAGGCGCGATGTCTTCGTCAATCTTTCCGACACGCTCGGGAACGCTGTCGTAATAAGTTGCCGGGACTTTCAGGAATTCAACGCCACGCGACTTCATGTCGGTGACGGTCTTGATGATGTCGTCAGTCGCGATTGCAATGTGCTGAACGCCGGGGCCGTCGTAGAACTCCAGGTACTCGTCGATCTGCGACTTCTTCTTTCCCGCGGCCGGCTCGTTGATCGGGAACTTGATGCGGCCGTTTCCGTTCGACATCACCTTCGACATCAGGGCCGAGTACTCGGTGGAGATCGTCTTGTCGTCGAACGAGAGGATGTTCACGAAGCCGAGTACGTGCTCGTAGAAGTTCACCCACTTGTTCATCGCGCCGAGCTCGACGTTGCCGACGCAGTGGTCGACATACTTGAGACCGACAGGCTTCACCTGGAACGGTGAGCTGAACGGAACAAATCCCGGCATGAACAGCCCGCGATAATCCTTCCGCTCGACGAGGCTGTGAATCGTGTCGCCGTAAAGGTGAATCGCGGCGATCACGATCTCGCCGGCTTCGTCCTTCATCACTGTCGGTTCCTGCGCCGGTTTCGCGCCGCGCTCGACTGCGAGCTTGAACGCCGTTCTCGCATCGTCCACCCAGAGAGCGATGTCGCGAACGCCATCGCCGTGCTTGTGGATGTGATCGGCTATCGGGCCTTCCGATCTGATCGGCGTCGTGAGAATGAGTCTCACCTTGTCCTGCTGAAGCAGATAGCTCGCGCGATCGCGAACGCCGGTCTCCGGACCGCGATAGGCGACTACGTCAAAGCCGAACGCTGAGCGATAAAAGTGGGCTGCCTGCTTCGCGTTGCCGACGTAGAACTCGATGTAGTCGGTGCCATTGATTGGAAAGGTATCCGCAGATTGCGCGGATTCCGGGAGGGTTGCTGTTGCCATTGTGCGAGACTCCTTTAATAAGCTGCCAGCTCAAATATCGCAGATGTCATACCCCGTTGGTCAACGGCGGTATCCGGTTGCGTTACCCGGTGTCAGGTGCCCGGTACCCGATTGAGCCGTTATCCGGCCTTTTCGCGTCCGCGAGCCTCCGCGAGCTTCCGGCTAATCCCGCGATAGAAAGCTGCGTCAGCGGGCTTCTGTTGCTCGTCGAGACTCAACGCTGTGACTTCCAGAGAATAAAGAATATTGCCGAGGTACAGCTGGGCAACATCGGCAACTGTTTCGTTTTCAGCGGCGCCCTGTCCGCTGGCGCTCGCGTCGGACACTAGCGCGGCTGCGGAACCGGCGTGACCTCACCGGTCGGGAACTGCGTATCGGCCGTGATCACCTTGACGACGATCGCGGTGATATTGTCGATGCCACCGTTGTTGTTCGCATCGGCGATCATCGCGTTGACGATACGCTCGGGTGCGGCGCGCGACTGGAGAAGCTGCTGGAGCCGCCTGTCTTCCACCATTCCGGTAAGTCCATCGCTGGCGAGAAGGAAAACGTCGCCGACGCGAGTCTCACCCACGATGATCGCCGGCTCGATGTCGCTGCTCATTCCTATGCAGCAGGTGATGACGTTGCTCTGCGGATGATGTCTCGCCTGCTCCTGAGTTATCAGGCCCGCGTCGACTTGCTCCTGAACCAGCGAGTGATCCCGGGTGAGCTGCTGCATCACTCCGTCACGCACGAGATAGATCCGCGAGTCTCCAACGTGGCCGATCAGATAATGAGTGTCGGATAACAGGAGGGCTGACGCGGTGCTGCCCATTCCCGTCTTGTCGATTTCCGTCGCCGTTCGCTGAAAGACCCGGCGATTCGCGAGGCGGAGCGTATCCGAGACACGCTGCTGAGCATCCGAAGCGGTGAGATCGTTGAGGTCAGACAGCTCGCTCGAAATGAGGTCAACAGCCATCTGGCTGGCGACCTCTCCGGCGGCGTGACCGCCCATCCCATCCGCTACTATGAAGAGACCACGATACTCGTTGGCGTCGGCGTAGAGGTTGTCCTCATTGCCTTTTCTAAGCCGGCCTGTATCGGTTCTCGCAGAGACAGCAAGATGCACTAAGGAGCGCTCCCCGCCGGTCGCGGGCAAGTTGAAGTCAAGGGAAATCTCAGGAACTAAGGTTCAAGGAAGTACACAAACTACGCCAACGTCCGTCCGGCCAGCAAGCACTATCCTGCCCTGAGGGCTGGACCGGGCTTTTCACCGCTCTGAAGCCGCCAGAGCCGGTCATAGAGTCCTGCCCTCCCTACCAAGGCACCATGCGTGCCCCGCTCGACCACTTCCCCGTGATGGAGAACCAGAATCTCGTCGGCAGAGACAATTGTGCTGAGACGGTGCGCAATTGCGATCGTGGTCCGGCCCTCCATCAGGACGGCGAGCGCCCGTTGAATCTCCGCCTCGATCTCGCTGTCCACTGCGCTCGTGGCTTCGTCGAGAATCAACAGCGACGCGTCCGCAGCGACGGCTCGCGCGAACGACAGAAGCTGCCGCTCTCCGACACTCAGCGACGAGCCCCGCTCGCCCAGCTGGTGCGAGTACCCGTTGGGAAGGCGACGGATGATTCGATCAGCGCCCACGCGCTCGGCTGCCCTGGCAACCTCCTCGTCGGGAATCGGATTCGAGAGCCGGATGTTGGTGGCGACGTCCCCCGCGAACAGGAAGATGTCCTGCTGCACGTACGCGATCAGGCCGCGCAGTTCATCAGTGGGCATCTCGCGGATGTCGACACCGTTGACGAGAATCCGCCCGCGCTGAGGATCGTAGAATCGCATCAGCAGATTCACGATGGTCGTCTTTCCGGCACCGGTGTGGCCCACGAGAGCCAGTGTCTGCCCCGGCTTCGCCGTGAATGAAACGCCCTTCAGCACCCACTCCGGCTCTTTCGGCTTCTCGTCAGACAACCGCGCAACGTGGCCGATGTCGTACGCGAACCACACGTCGTCGAAGACGACTTCCACGCTCGACCGAATTCGCTTCGCAGGAGCTCCGCTCCCTTGCGCAGCACCCGGCTCTGTGTCGAGCAACGCAAAGATTCTCTCCGAGCTCGCCATCGCACTCTGAACGATGTTGAACTTTTCGGCCAGATCCTGCAGCGGCTGATAGAAGCGGCGCCCAAGCTGAAGGAATGCAGCCACAGTTCCAACGGTCAGTGTATGATTTCCGACATAGTGCGCGCTGATGACGATGATCAACGCGATCGCCACGGAAGTCAGAAGCTCGATCGCGGGAAAATAGACCGCGTAATACCTGATCGATCTTATGTGCGCATCGAGATGATCCTCGTTGAGCTTCCTGAATCGCTCGGCCTCTTCGCCTTCGCGTCCGAAGAGCTGAACGATTCGCATTCCTGTCAATCGCTCCTGGAGGAACGCGTTGATTCTCGCGAGACGCGTGCGAATGTCGCGATACGCATCGCGCACGCTCGTTCTGAACCAGTGCGACACCGTTGCGACGAGCGGGATGACGACGAGCGCTCCAAGCGAAAGCCGCCAGTCCATCACGAACATCGCGACGCCAATCGCAACCAGCGTGAAAAGGTCGCCGAGTCCGGATACGACTCCCGATGTGAACAGCTCGTTCAGTGTTTCGACGTCCGACGTGACTCGCGTGATCAGGCGCCCTGCCGGATTTCGATCGAAGAACGCGATCGACAGCCGCTGCATGTGCGAGAAGATCTGCATGCGCAGGTCGCGCATGACGCGTTGTCCGAGCAGACTCGTGAGCCACGTTTCGCCGTAGGAGCAGAGGAACTGCGCGATCAGTGTCACCGCGTAGAGGACAGTCGCGGTGACGATCGCAGCTCCATCGCGCGCTGGCAGTGCGACGTCGATCACCCGCTGCGTCAGAAGCGGACCCGCGAGCTGAAGGATTCCTTCTATGCTGAGCAGCCCCAGGGAGGCGAAAACAAGTGGCCTGTATGGGCGCACGTAAACGAGCAGACGACGCATCAGTCGTGCGTCGTAGGTGCGTGCTAGCGCGTCTTCTTCATGCAGGGTTGCGGGCGCCGTCATTGAGCGGTATGGTAGCGGCAGTTGCAGCGTCGCGCCACCGCCTCGGGGGACTGGTACGCAGGTTGCACTTCCGGGGCTCGCAGTCCCTACTGGGACTGCCACTCACCCTACGGAGGAGAAATGAATTTTCTCGCATGGATCGTCCTTGGTTTGATCGCCGGCGCGATTGCCAAGGCCATAATGCCTGGCAACGACCCTGGCGGAATCATCGTGACGATGATCATTGGAATTGTTGGCGCAGTCATCGGCGGATTCCTTGGCAGCACATTGATGGGCGCTCCGCTGACCGGATTTTCGATTCAGAGTCTCCTCCTCGCAATCGTTGGCGCTCTGATCCTTCTCTGGATCTACCGCATGGCAACGCGGGGCCGCACTCGAGTACCATAGCAGCGTCACATAGGGTGACGAGGGGTTAGGCGTGCCGCTCTGGCTCTACTGGATACTCCTTGGTCTGGTAGCAGGAACTCTAGCGAAGTTCCTGGTGCCAGGGCGGGACCCCTCTGGCTGCATCATCACCATTCTCCTCGGCATCATCGGCTCGTTCCTCGGTGGCTTTATCGGAACGCGGCTCGGCTGGGGCACATTCACCGCCGGTGAGTTCGATTTCCGCTCAGTTGCCATCGCCACATTTGGAGCGATAGTCCTCCTCCTTCTCGGACGGCTCGTTCGTCGCTGACTACGGAACTGCGTTACCCGGTACAAAGGAACGGCGGTACCCGGTGCCCGTAGAGACAGAAAGGCGAATTCCGAAAAGCTCTGTGCTCGCAGTTTTCGGACGCCGCACTTACGCCGTTTCGGGTACCGGGTAGCGCCGTTTGCAGTTTCGGGTAACGCCTTTCTGGTTTTACCTCCGGTGTTTGTTCGGCCAGGCTCTGCCTATAGATTGGGAGAGTGAAAGAGAGCATCGTCATCCGCGGCGCGCGTCAGCATAACCTGAAGGGATTCGACCTGGAGATCCCGCGCCGCACCTTCACAGTAATCACTGGTCCGTCCGGATCGGGCAAGTCTTCCCTCGCCTTCGATACCATCTTCGCCGAGGGTCAGAGAAGGTACGTCGAGTCGCTTTCGGCCTACGCGAGGCAGTTTCTCGAGCGGATGGAAAAGCCCGACGTTGACTCTATTGAGGGACTCTCACCCGCAGTCGCCATCGAGCAGAGCAACCCTACCAAAACGTCGAGATCAACCGTCGGAACGGCGACCGAGATCTACGACTATCTGCGCCTTCTATGGGCGCGAGTCGGTCATACGCATTGTCCGGTTTGCGGACGGCAGATCAAGCCGGACACTGTTCAGTCGGTTGCGGATACCGTTCTGCGACTGGCTTCAGGCACACGATTCTACGTCTCCTTCCCACTGCGACTTTCAGAGAAGGTCACGCACAAGGTTGTCGTCGAGAATCTGAGAGCGCAGGGCTTCTTGCGCGTCTTTGCAAATGGCTCGGTGATGCATCTCGACGAAGTCGATGCGACCAAAATCGATCTGACTCGATCGGCCGAAGTGCTCGTGGTCGTCGATCGTCTCGCCATCTCGGATGACGTCGCTGCGCGACTTACTGACGCAATCGGAACCGCCTTCGCCGACGGAGACGGCGAGTGCGTGATAATTCTCGCAGACACCATGGAGCGTCTCCGATTCACGGAGCGCTTCGAGTGCGCCTACGACGGGACACGCGTGCCGGCTCCGTCACCACAGCTCTTCTCGTTCAATAATCCTCGCGGCGCATGCGAGCGCTGCAATGGATTCGGCGCTGTTCTCGAGTACGATGAGTCGTTGATCGTTCCATACCCCGAGCGAACGCTTCGAGAGGGCGCGATTGATCCATGGACGAAGCCGCGATATGAGAACAAGCGGCGAGCGTTGGCTGAATTCGCGCGCAAGGAAGGAATTCCGCAGGACAAGCCGTGGAATCAGCTTGCCGCCGCGCAGCAGCACCTGCTGCTCAACACGCGCACGCGGGCGTACAAAGGGATGCTGCCCTTCCTCAAGGACCTCGAGGAAAAGCGATACAAGCAGTACATACGAATCTTCCTGCGTCAGTATCAGACAGCGAAGGAATGTCCCGACTGTCACGGAACGAAGCTCAAGCCTGAAGCGCTCAACGTTCGCGTAGACGACAAGACAATCGCAGAAGTCGCCGATTTTTCAGTCGGACGTCTGACCGACTGGATCGAGAATCTCGTACTGTCCGATTTCGAGCAGTCGGTTGCTGCGACGATTCTCCGCGAAGCGCGTGAGAGAATCCGTTTTCTCCGGGATGTTGGGCTCGACTATCTGTCACTCAATCGCGCGACGCGCACGCTCTCCGGCGGCGAAGCACAGCGCATAGGACTCGCCAACTCACTTGGGTCGCAACTCGTCGACACGCTCTATGTTCTCGATGAGCCGTCGATTGGACTCCACCCGCGAGACATGGGGCGGCTCCTCAAGTTATTGATGCGTTTGAGAGACGCCGGAAACAGCGTGCTCGTTGTGGAGCACGACCCGGCAGCGATCGAAGTCGCAGACTTCATGGTCGAAATGGGACCCGGCAGCGGCGAGCATGGCGGGTTTGTCGTATTTGCAGGCCCGATGTCGAGAGTGAGCGAGAGCCCTCTTACGGGACAGTATCTCACAGGCGAAAAAGAAATCCCGATGCCGCTCGAGCGTCGGCGCGTTGGACCGCGCTGGATCACGCTGACTGGCGCACGCGAGCACAACCTTCAAGGCGTCGACATCCGGATTCCCATTGGCGCATTGACTGTCGTCACTGGAGTTTCAGGATCTGGCAAGAGCACACTCGTTCACGACGTGCTCTATCGCGCGCTCGAGAATCACATCGTCGGCGAGAACACGGCGAAGCGTCACCTTGGCGAAGCCGTTGGCGCGTACGATGAGCTCACCGGCTGGGATGCGATCGATGAAGTCGTGATGATCGACCAGAGCCCGATTGGAAAATCGCCGCGATCCAATCCAGTCACATACATCAAGGCATTCGACCAGATTCGCGCCATCTTCGCTGATGCTCCGCTATCGCGACAGCGTAAGTACACGCCGGGAACCTTCAGCTTCAACGTCGAAGGCGGCCGCTGTGATGACTGCGAAGGCGCGGGCTCTCTCGAAGTCGAGATGGTCTTCATGGCTGACGTTCACGTGCCCTGCGACGCATGCGGCGGAAAGCGATTCAAGCCGGAAGTTCTCGACGTGAAGATCAACGGGAAGAACATCGCCGAAGTTCTCGAGTTGACGGTCGACCAGGCGATTCGATTCTTCCCGCGCGAAGAAAAGCTCGGCCAGGCCCTCTGGCAGCTCCAGCAAGTCGGGCTTGGCTATCTGCGGCTGGGCCAGCCTGCGACGACGTTATCGGGTGGCGAAGCGCAGCGTGTGAAGATCGCGCGCGAGCTGGCGTCGTCGGGAAAGAAGCGAGGCAGGAAGCTGTACATCATGGATGAGCCAACCACCGGTCTTCACATGGATGACATCAAGCGATTGGCCGAGGTGATGGATCGATTGATCGAGCAGGGCCATACGATTCTGTTGATCGAGCACAATCTCGATGTCATCAAGATTGCCGATTGGATCATCGATCTCGGGCCCGAGGGAGGTTCTGAGGGTGGGCGGTTGGTTGCGATGGGACGCCCGGAAGAAATCGTCGAAGTCGCCGAATCGTATACCGGTCAGTGGCTGAAGCCGATATTGAAAAAGTCGCGAGTGCCAGAGGCGACTGACAAGCGTCGTCGGGCTGTCCTGTAGGCTCTAGAGGATTGAGGTGTGTCGTACGCTGGGCTTTTATGGAAGTATCGCCATTCTGGTTAGTGCCCAGCGACGACAAAAGGTGGCAAGATGGCAATACTTCCATAGGAGCCCAGCATACGACACACCTCAATCCTCGCAGTTAGACGGCAGTTCCGCCGTTACCGATTCTCCTGCGCCAAACGCGCCAGGCGGGTAACGAGACTCCGCGGCGCAAACCTCTCTGCCTGCACCATGACCTTGTTCCTCAGTCCGACGACGGCAACTCTCTCTCCCCTCATCATCGCCGCATAGCCGTAACTCGCGACATCTTCGGCCTTCCCCACTCCGTACTTCGCAAGAAGATTCGTGTCCCCGACCATCGCCGTTTCCGCAAAGTTCGTCGCCGTCGCGCCCGGACACAGACACGTCACTCTGACGTTCGTGTTTCGCAGCTCCTCATCGAGCGCCTGTGAGAAACTGAGCACATACGCCTTGCTCGCGTAGTAAACCGACATCAGCGGTCCAGGTTGAAACGCTGCGGTTGACGCCACGTTCATTATCCTGCCGGAGTTGCGCTTGATCATTGCCGGCAGGAACAACTTCGTCAGATGGGTCAGGGCCGTGATGTTGACCTGAATCATTTCGAGCTCACGTGTGCCGTCGGTTTCTGCGAACTCTCCGCCGAGTCCGAATCCGGCGTTGTTGACGAGGAAGTCTATGTCGATGTTCTCAGCAGCTATCGCGTCGTGAAGTCGCTGAGGCGCGTCCGGATCGGTGAGGTCGTCAGGGATGACCGTGACTTTCACGCCGTACTTCCCTTCGATGCTCCCTGCGACGGCCTCGAGTGTATCTCGGTGACGCGCGGTAAGGACGAGATTATGCCCGTGATGCGCGAACTGTTTGGCCAACTCGAGGCCGATTCCGACCGAGCCTCCCGTGATGAGCGCGGTGAGGTTCGACGATTTCTTTGCGGATGTCATGTTGGTTGCGTAAGTCGTTGGATCTTTGGCTGATGCGGCTTGCCGAAGATTAAGACGAAGTTAATCCAACGGTCAGGAATTGCCGCGCTGATGCGGTTGATTTGGTGCCCCGTTCGGGTTTAGCTTACGGAGCATTCCCGAGTAGCTCAGGTGGTAGAGCAGGTGACTGTTAATCACCGGGTCGGGGGTTCAAGTCCCTCCTCGGGAGCTTGGTAAGCTCCAATTAACAACGTTACGAAAAAGGGCACTTCCCTGTCGGAAGTGTCCTTTTCTTTGCGTCCTCGTCGCCGGCCAGCACATTGCGCTCTTTTGGCGCACCCGATAATCTCAGGCATGCAGATGGATCCGTCACCCACTACGCGGGCCCTGGTTCGGCAATTGCTGGCGAGAGAAATTGCCGCCGAAAAAGAGCCCGATGCGGTTGGCAACGCCATCCAGCGACTCTATTCCCGCGTGTCGGAGAACCTTCGCCACTCCCTCGGCGACGACGGACGCGACGCCCTGCTGCAACGGGCCTTCACTCGGACAAAGACTCAGCATCCCGTTCTGACCGACATCGGTCAAATCGGAGAGACCGGTATCAGGCTCGATGACGTTGTTGCGGGCGTCAACGCTCATGGCGTTCCGGCAGTCACCGCGGCGGTCGAATCGCTGCTTGTAACGCTATCCGACATTCTCGCCGGCCTGATTGGAGCCGACATGGTAATGAACCTCCTCGATCACGATGGCCAACACTCAAAAGCCCCCACTGGCAGGCAAGCCCAATGACCAAAAAAGAATCTCAGGTCATTCGCAACGTCGAGACAGGTATACCGGGCCTCAACACCGTACTGGGCGGCGGGCTTTGCGAGTATTCGTTCAACTTGATTGCGGGCGCGCCAGGAGTCGGAAAGACGACTCTGGTCCAGCAGATCATGTTCAAGAACGCGAGGCCCGAGCGACCGGCACTGTACTTCACGGTACTGGGCGAGCCGACGATCAAGATGATTCGTTATCAACGTCAATTCGAATTCTTCGATCCGGCGCGCGTCCCCTCTGCGGTCCGCTTCATCAATCTCACGGCGGAAGCTGCCAGCGGTGACTTTGACGCGGTGCTCAAACGCATCATCGCCGAGGTGGCCAGCGCAAACCCCGGCTTCGTGGCGATTGATTCATTTCGATCGATCGTCAGAGACCGGCCTTCAGATACTGACGATATCATTGCGCTCGCTCGTTTCGTCCAGCGCCTCGCTCAACAATTGACGAGTTGGGAAGTCACGTCATTCCTGATAGGCGAGTACTCGGATTCAGAACGTCAGCACCCGGTCTTCACGGTGGCCGATTCGATACTCTGGCTGTCGGAAGACGTGGATCGGAATTCGGCGACTCGAAAACTTCGCGTAGTCAAAGTGCGTGGCCGCAATCAGATGCCCGGGTTGCATACGGTCCGCATCACCAAAGCTGGCATGGAAGTGTTTCCGAGAATCCCCGAGCAGCAGCGGCGCGTCATGCAGTCCACACGACGCCTCAAATCCGGAGTGCCCGGACTCGATGAAATGATGGGCGGGGGAATTCCATCGGGTGACGTAATGCTCATCACGGGCCCCGCCGGGACTGGTAAAACGACATTTGCCACGCAGTTCGTCGCCCAGGGGCTGGCCGATGGCGAGAGTTGTGTGGTGGCCGTATTCGAGGAGTACCCTGACGCGTATCTGGCACGCGCCAAAACCGGGGCTGTCAATTTCGGCGAGATGGTTGCAGCCAGGCGCCTCGCCATCACCTACCTTCGCCCGCTCGACCTGTCGGTAGACGAAATGCTCGCCGCGATCAAGAGCGAGGTAGCGAGCGTTGGGGCCACGCGTGTAGTCATCGATTCCTTGTCTGGCTTCGATGTAGCTCTCGCGCCGAGCTACAGGATTGACTTTCGAGAATCGCTGTACCGATTGATTGGGGCGCTCACATCGACTGGCGTAACGGTCGTCATGACTGCCGAGGTGATCGACGTCTTTCCCGACTTTCGCTTTACGACGGAAAGAGTGTCGTTCATCACCGACGACATCATCGTCCAGCGCTTTGTCGAGATCGACGGTCACCTTCAAAAGGTGCTTGCCGTGGTCAAGATGCGAGGCAGCGACCATGCGACTGACTTCAGGACTTACCATCTGACGTCGGCAGGCGCGTTCATTGGTGAATCGCTCGAGCGTTACCACGGAATTACCACCGGGAATCCGACTTTTATCGGTACGGGGCCCGGGGTTGACCCAGATGGGTGATGCCGCGAACGGCGGCGCTGAGACTTTGGACGTGCAGGTGATGGCTTCGTTGGCTCGGCACCTCGCATTTTCTCCGGTCGCATTTGCGGTAACCGAGGGCCCCGCGCAGTCGCTCGTATACTCCAACGCGGCGTTTCGTGAGCTGCAGTCGGCGCACAGGATCGCGATTGGAGACGTCGGGGCGGGCAGCGAGCGCTCGACGACGGACATCCTGCCATTACTCGATCGAGCGTTCAGCGAGAGAGCCACGATTCGTGACGAACTGCTTTCGCCCGCTGGGGCTGACCAGCCTCACTGGGCGTGTACTGTCTGGCCGATTCCGGCCACCGCCGGCGCGCCCGAGAGGCT
>JADGQR010000232.1 GCA_017881685.1 Gemmatimonadaceae bacterium | reverse complement strand
GGGTTTCGAAGCATCTCGACTTCCGGTTTGTCGTTCTTTGACTGGCCTCCCGGCTTTCCGCTGAAGAATGGTCTCGCAGCGACGGAGAATCTGGCGGGTTGGCAACTTTTCTGCGCGCCGGTCAGGTCAATGGGAGCGACAGTCGCAGCGAGCTATAACGTCGCGCTCCTTGCCTCCTTCCTCGTCGCCGGACTGTCCACCGCCGCGTTTTCCCGCAGGCTCGGTGCTTCGCGTGCCGGCGCGTTGATCGCGGGCTTCGCGTTCGCGTTCAATCCGTTCCATCTCGACCACGCAATTCACATTCAGACCATGGCCATCTGCTGGTCGCCACTTGCGCTGCTCGGTCTGGACCTCGCACTCGAAGGCCGCTCGTACTCAGGGCTCGCAATGCTGGGTTCTGGGTTCGTGATGACGTTCCTGTGCGGGATGTACTTCGGTGTGTTTCTGTCGATGGTCATCGCGCTGTATGTCCTTGCGGCGTTACTCGCCCGACGATATGAGCCAAACGTTGGTGCGCTGGCGAGGATTGCCGCAACAATCGCGGTCGCGCTGGCGGTCCTTTCACCGATTTTCATTCACTATGTGAGATACGCGTCCTCGTTTGGCGCTTACCCGCATACGACGACCGAGCTGTCACTCTCCTCTCTTCCCCTGGAGGCGCTCATCCGAACGCCGACGTGGCTCTGGGCGTGGAACCGGACCGTCCTGACGACCGCCGTTCCAGGACAATTCGTTGGCGCGTTTCCGGGGTTTGTGACGTTGGCTCTCGCCGGATTCGGCCTGGCAAGCCGCAAAGCGACGCAGACATCGCGAAGTGCTGTTTCCGTTCTGCTCATTGTCGCGGTGATTTGTTTTCTGATCGCCCTTGGACCGGACGTCGAGATTCATTCGCGGGTTCCATCGCCCTGGCTAACCGCGCTTCCGCTGCCGGGAAAACTCTGGACCGCCTTCTCCGCAGTCAGATGGCCAATGCGAATCTTCATGTACTCGGTCCTTTGTATCGCTCTGGTGGCTGGACTCGGGGCGACGAAATTGCTCGACAGACTTTCGTCGAAGCAATATCCGATTGTGGCGTCGATCATTGTCGTGTTGATGTTCGTTGAGCTGCGACCGGCGAGCTGGTTCGCAAGCTCCTCAGTGCGGATCGTCGATCCAATCAGAATGTCGAGCGCGTATGCGTTCCTTGCGCGTGAGCGCGACAGAGGCGGAATCGTAGAGCTGCCGAGCAGGATGGACAGCGGGATTGCAACGCCGTTCGCCACGCGCTACGCGTACGGAAGTGCCGGACATTTGCGAGGAGTGATCGCATTTCACGGAAGTCTGTTTCCTTCTCTGCTCGACAGCCTCCGTCTTGCGAGTTATGACCTTTCAAACCCGGACGCAGTTCGGATGATGGTCTCGCACGGCGTAAGCCGAGTAGTTCTGCACAGCGACCTGATGTCGCCGGACAGTTTTGATCGCCTGATGCGCGCCTTTCTCTCCAATGGCGACTCGATCCTTTTTCAAAGCTCCGGGTCAGTAGTGATGACGCTGAGCCATCGCTGATTCAAGCCGGTAGATTCGTCGCGTCCTCACACCCAATTCACGGAGACTAGCCTGAACGTCGCAGAGTCGTCGTTTCGATTTCACGAACAGCTCGAGTCGCCAGCTGCGTTCATGCGCCGCGAAAAAAGCGCGATCCTCGTGTTTGGTCTCGGTTTCACACTTCTGGTGGTAGCGGCGGTCATCTTCATCGATCCGTCGTTCTTCTACTCGAGACTGGAGACCGACGCTCTTCTCTACTACCTGAACGGAAAGACTTTCGCCGAGACGGGCTCGACAGCGGCACGTCTTGCCATCAACCTGGCGCCGTTTCCGTATGCGTCGATGCCGGGTGTCCTGCGCGCCCCGCTGATCGGTGCTTTTTCTGACTTCAACGACCAGCTCCGGGCGATCCAGCTTTCCAACATCGTCATACTCGACGCTATCGCGTTGATGTCGGCGTACATGTTTTCATGGGTCCTGCCAGCCAGCCGTCACTGGATAGCCATCGGATTCGCGTTCGGCTTCACCCTCCTGAGCCCGTGGTGGATGGCGAACATCTTCATCACTCTTGCTGACGCACCGTATGCGGCGTGCTCGCTTGCATCGATGCTGATTGCGATAAGAACGCTCGCCTCTCCCCGTCCTCTCGCGACACGACCCGTCGCGCTTGCAGCATTCGTGATCTTCTTTGCGCTCCTTGCGATAAGCCTCGTCGTCGGCATTCGGTCCAGGCAGTCCGCCAGGGGCGCTCCGGAACGAGCCACCAAGTTGACGGCGATAATGTCGGAATACATCGCGGGCATGACGGACACGTACAGACCGCTGAAGCGATACCTCATGACGCTGCCGCGCAAGCGCGCAATCCTCTCGGTCGGAGCACGCTCGGGCGGACGATGGAAGGCTATCGCCAATCTCGATTACTATGCGTTCGATTCGGGGCTGGTCGGTGGGCACGCCGCAGAGATGTTTACACGGTTATCGAGTGCGACTCGGTCGATCAATGCTCCAACATCGATCGGATGGAGGCCGTCATGAAAGACAGATTCTGCACATTTGGCGAGTTCAGCTTTCAGCTTGTCTTCGAGGCGCACGGCGCCCGGTCGAGAGCGCGCGTTTATCGAGTCCGTCCGGCGTAGGCGGCTGCTGAGGATTCGAACAGTCCTGCGCCCGAATGCACAGCGGGGCGACCCGATTGGATCGCCCCGCTGACTCGAAGAATTGTTCATCTTCAATATGCGCCCTCTCGGAATCGAACCGAGAACCTACTGATTAAGAGTCAGTTGCTCTAACCAATTGAGCTAAGGGCGCAGAAGGTGATGCATTTTGGCGCGCCAGGAGGGAATCGAACCCCCGACCCACAGCTTAGAAGGCTGTTGCTCTATCCAACTGAGCTACTGGCGCGGACAGTCGCTGAATTTAACGAGGAGACTTCCCTCATTCAATCGGGCCACCCGGATTCGAACCGGAAACTTCTCCCATACTCACGATGCGGCACTAAGAGCACGATAACCGCGCCGTGCTGCCGAATCAATCTGGCTGTTAGAATTACGCGTGCGCATAGCAATCCTCGCAAACGAGAAGGCAAGCTTCATCCAGCCAATGGCCGAAGGCCTGGCGAGAATGCTCGTGGCTTGCGGCGCCGAGCCCGTGATCTTCAATGAAGGCCTGGAAAATCTCGCTCTAAGACAGTCGATCGATCGCAGCTCGCTCAGAACGCTCGCCGCATCGTCGCTGAGACTCTCCGCAAGCCGTCGCAGGTTCGAAGCTTTCGTTCAGGAGCTGTCGGGCGTCGATGCGATCGTCATCGTAGCCAATGTCCCGATCAGTTTTTCGCCGGGCGTCTTTCCCAACATCGAGCTGCTGAGAAAGCGGCTGCCGAAGGTACCAATCGTCAACTATGATCTCCACTATCTGCCGACCCTCGACAGCTGGGCTCGGCTGCTTTTGCGCGGAGAGATTACCAAGTTGACCGCCAGGGATTTGTCGATGTTCGACAAGGGTCGCTTCGGCCTCGAGCGTTACGACTGGTATCTGATGGCCGCAGCCGGAACGGAGATTCCGCTGCCTCCCGGTCGTCAGCCCTTTTCACTGATTGGGCTCGACCTCGACGATGGTACGCTGTATCCCGATCAGCGGGGCGAGTTTCGCGCACTGATCGACTTCGAGCAGGATCGCGGCGACTATTCTCGCTATCGCAAGGCCCAGCTCGAGGCGCTGAAGCTTGCCGGCGTTCCCTACACCGTGCTCGACGGCTACTACACCCGGGCGGAAATCAGGGAGATCTACCGGCACACGTCGATTTATTTCCTCGCATCGGCGGAGAGTTTTGGCCTTCCGATCTGCGAGCTGCAGGCGTGCGGCGCAAGGATTTTTCTCCCGAACCATTACTGGGCTGCCTCACACTGGCTCGGCCGAGATCTCTACACGGAGCGAGAGCCTGAGCTTTCACCGAATTTCGTCATCTACGACGATGACGCCGACAAGCTGGCAAAGCGAATAGAGGAAGTGCGACAATCGTTCGACGCCGCCGCAGTGCGAGCGACGTTCGAGCAGTGTCAGCCGCATCTCTTTCACGGAGACCTGGCCGAGATGAAGTCATTTCTGGAAAAACTCGAGAGCGGCGCAATTCACGCAGGCCTTCACGAACAGCACCGGTCGATCGGGCGTTAGGACCTCTAGGCGGTCCGTTCGACGAGCGCGCGCTCAATTCTGTCCAGACGAGCGATGAGGTCTCGATGCTCCATGTCGTGAACAGTAGGAGTTTTCGGCACGAAAGTGAGTGCTCCTCCTGTTTCGAGACGACATTCCAGGACCTCTTCCAGCGAAGCGATACCCTGCCGACGCGCGGCCGCCTCGAGCTCGGCGACGGTGATGAATTCCTTGTCGAGGCGCTCCTTGTTCACCTCGCCGTTCGCGATCAGGACGTCAGGGCTTCCTTCCACCTTGTCGAGACGTCCTGACCGAAACAGGTACCGGACAAGGAAGTGATTGACGACAAGCAGAACTCCTGCCCCGAACAAACCGCCAAGCACCGAATTGTCGTTTCCAATTATCGCGTTCTGAACCGTGTTGGAAAGAAGAAGCAGAACGACGAGGTCGAATGGATTGAGCTGTGACAGCTCGCGCTTTCCGGCGAGCTTCAGCCCAAGCAGGACTGCGGTGTAGACGATGAGAGTGCGTACGAATTTTTCAGCCAGCGGAATGCCGGGTACGAGGATGTCCGACCAGAAGCTCGAGTGGGTCAGCAGTTCCATTTGCATTGTCAGTAGAGGGTGAAGTGCAGATCCATCCATCAGAGAAGTGTTCCGCGCAGCATGACGAAAGCGACCGAGAAGTAGATGACGAGGCCGGTTACGTCGACGAGAGTCGCGACGAACGGAGCCGATGCACTCGCCGGATCAAAACCGAGTTTCTTGAGAAGAAACGGCAACATCGATCCCGCAAGCGATCCGAACGCGACGATGCCGACCAGTGCGAGTCCGACGGTCGTCGCAACGAGCAGGTAGTGCGGACCGTAGCTGAAGATGTGAAGACGCTGCCAGAGCACGATGCGCGTAAAGCCAATGACGCCGAGGATTGCGCCGAGCGTGAGTCCAGTTGGCAGCTCGCGGAGTGCGATCCGCCACCAGTCGCGAAGCTTCAGCTCACGCAATGCGAGCGCGCGAATGACGAGCGACGTCGCCTGTGATCCTGAATTTCCGCCGGAGCTCATCACGAGAGGAATGAACATCGCCAGCACCGCGGCATGTTCGATCTCGCCCTGAAAGCGCTGCATTGCGGTCGCGGTGAGCATCTCGCTGAGGAAGAGCGCGCATAGCCAGCCGGCTCTTTTTCTGATCATCGGGAAGAAGCCGATCTCGTTATACGGCGCGTCGAGGGCTTCCATACCGCCGAATTTCTGCGCGTCTTCGGTCTGCTCTTTGACCAGCGTGTCAATGACATCGTCAACGGTGACGATTCCGAGCACGTGCTTCGAGGCGTCGACGACAGGTATTGCAAGGAGATTGTACTTGGAGATCATTCGCGCGACGTCCTCACGATCCGCGTCCGGCGAAACTGTCAGCGGTGGTCGCGGATTACCTACGTTCATGACATTCGCTGCGCGGTCTCCAACGAGCAGCTCGCGAAGCGAGACGACTTTCACGAGCGTTTGATTTGCGGGATCGATTATGTAGATCGCGTAGATCGTTTCCTTTGCTGCTCCGACCTCGCTGATATAGCGAAGAGCTTCTTCGACAGTCCATGTGGACGGAATCGTGGCGAACTCCGTCGTCATGATTCCACCGGCGGTTTCTGGCGCATACTCGAGCAGCTTTTGAAGCGATTGTCTCGACGGGGGCGGCAACAGCTTCAGCAATCGACCGCGTTCCTTCTCAGGTATTTCACGAAAGAGGTCAGCCTGCTGGTCGGGCGACATCGCGTCGACAAGCAATCCCGCAGTCTCATCATCCATCTTCAGGATCATCCCACAGCGCTCGCGGGTCAGCTCTGGCTCATCGAACACCTGGACCGCGACATCGAACGGAAGCGCGGCCATGACGTGCGCGGCTGCATCTGTCGGCAGATTGCGCAGGCCCTCGGCAATGTCGGGCGGGCGCATTTGCGTGAGAGCTTCCTGAAGGAGTGCCGGATCCTTGTGAATCAGGTAGAGCACCTCGGGCACGGTGTTCGTCGAATTTTCTGTCATGCGCGGAAATTGACAGATGGTACCGCCGCCGAGCCAGCCCGAATTCGCGGCGAAAAAGTATTTCTTCTGTCAGTTGCCCAACCCAGCCCAGAATGCGTCCAGCCGAATTCATAGTTGCCAACCGCGCGCGACCATCATGCCGGGACGACGTTCACGATTTACCTGGCTCGCTCGTAAACGAACACAAAAAAGAACCCCGCCGTTGTAACACGGCGGGGTCTCTTATTCGTCACCTGTCAACGCTAGAATCGCAATCCCAATCCCAGCGCAATCACCGGGTAAATCTTCGCGTACTTTTCGATGTCCTTTTGCGTCTTGTCACGCTGCGCTTTCACGTCGCTCGCGAGCTGTGGATTGCTGCCGGAATTGGACGCTGTGAGTGTGAGGTCTGGAGTCCCGAAAGCTCCTCCGAGATCCATGACGAAATGGACTCGAGAGCCTCTTGCGGCGTTCCGAACCCGAGCCCCACGTACGGCGACGCGCTGGGAAATTTTACCGAGCCGGACAGTGTTCCGACCTGTGAGCAGGTGTAACTCTGACCATTGATCTTTATCGTGCTGCTGCACGTACCGGTGGCGTCGACCTTGTCCTGATTTGAAATGACGCCGCCTGTGAGACGGAAAGGGCCTCGGCTGCCAGGAAAGAAATCCACGAGACCGCTGAATGACTGGAGCTTCACGGACGCGTCGTACTGAACGTCGGTCTGCGTGATATTTCGGTTCAGGGAGAAGTAGCTCGCGCCGGCACGAAGCCCCACGTGCGGCGTGACGAGCTTTGCTATCTGGAGACCGACGCCTAGCGTCCCAACCGAAAGATCGACGGAAACGTCTGCAGGCGTACCCGATTCCCCAGTCACCGGAGGTTTGAGACTCAGGCTGGAATTGTTCGTGGCCTGTGCACGAAGTGGAGCGGCAGCGATCATCAGAGCAAGCGCCAACATGGGAACGACCCGCATGGCAGCCCCCCGGCGAGGAATGGAAGGAAATGCCCGGCGGCAACTATGCATGATGGGTTGCCAGAGACGGTCAACGCTCAATGTGGACCCGTGGGCTCGAGACAGCACATAGCCCCACCGCGCGAACGCGGTGGGGCTATGGTTTTGTCGATCGGGGCGCCCGGATTTGAACCGGGGACCTCCTGCTCCCGAAGCAGGCGCGATAACCGGGCTTCGCTACGCCCCGTACTACCTAGTGCGCCCAAGAGGACTTGAACCTCTGACCTCATGCATGTCAAGCATGCGCTCTAACCAACTGAGCTAACCGCCCGGGAGATTGGCCGTCTTCACGTTCACTGAGAGCGTATGCGTTCCCTTTCGGGACTTTCGGCTCTCTGTCACACCGCTGGTACAGCGTATACCTTGAGGC
>JADGQR010000231.1 GCA_017881685.1 Gemmatimonadaceae bacterium | reverse complement strand
CGCTTGGACAAGTATTTCCTGAGAGCCGGAGTACAGATGTCGCCGGGCACGGGATGGATGCCGCTGCTTTCTGTTGGACCAAGACAATAGGTGCAGCCTAACGGCATTTTCATGATTGCCGAGCTCGGAGGCGAGGCTGGTGAGCGCATCCGGGCAATAAACCTGAAGTACGATCCGCGGCTTGCGAGATACAAAGCGCCGCATGTCACGATCACGGGATCGTCGGGAGTTGGTCCACTGCCGATGTCGGTCACAGTCGCGGAGTTAGTCGACAAGCTCGGGCCGATCGCCGCATCAACTCCTCCGCTGGTCCTCGAGTTCGGCGTACCCGTTCGGTTCATGCAGACCGAGATCATCGTTCTACCGCTCGATCCACATGGACCGTTGAGAGTTTTTCACGACCGCGTTGCAAGCTCGGGTCTGCCGTTTCAACAGGCGCGATTCACTTTCACGCCCCACTGTACGTTGAGCTTGTATCCAACTCTGACGCGAGAGGCCGAGCGGGAACTGCTCGCTGTCCGGATCAAGGAGCCTGCTCTGATCGATAGTGTTACGCTCTACCATACGCTCGATCCCCAGCCTTCAAGAAAACTTGTCGAGCTGCGGCTCTCTGGCGCGGAGTGAACGAATCGCCGGGATCAGCGTCTAACATCTCATGACAAACATCCACCTTCGTGGAATTATCGCCGGGCTGGTTCTGACTGTCTCGTCTGCTGGGTGCGCCAGAGCACAGCGTGCAACTCTGCCAGCTGATACGGGCACTGCCGCGCCCGCTCAGGTCATGGACGCGGAAGCGGCAATGGGCTCGATGAACCTAAACGCGGCGGACATGAAGGCGATGGAAGCGCACATGAAAATGACGGCGCCGCGGCCGGAGAGCTCCGCCGATTCCGTGCGCGCCGCGCGACTGGTCGAGCAGCTGCGCTCATCGATCTCGAAGTACAAGGACGTGAACGTCGCGGTTGCGGAGGGATTCAGACAGTTCGCGCCGCAGGTGAAGAACCAGCACGTGTATCACTTCACGAATTACAGATGGGGCCTGGAGAACGCATTCAGGTTCAATCCTGAAAAGCCCACGTCACTACTATATAAGAAGGACTCCGGCGGGAACTTCGTCCTCGTCGGCGCGATGTACACTGCGCCCAAGCGCTATTCGGAAGAAGATCTCGACAAGCGTGTCCCGCTCAGCGTTGCACAGTGGCACAAGCACATCAACTGGTGCGTTCCGCCACGGGGCGCCGACTCCGCCTGGCTGACGAAGAAAAACGGCCGGCCGGTCTTCGGTCCTCTCGGCGTTTCAACCGAAGCGGAGTGTGACGCGGCTGGCGGGCGATTCGAGAAGGAAATCTTCGGCTGGATGGTTCACGCGAACGTCTTCGCCAGCGATGATCCGAAAGTCATCTGGCACGATGACCACGGGATGTCAGGCAATGAGGTGATGGACCACGATCACGACTGACGCGCGAATTTCGGCAGCTCAGGATGCCGCTTGAGAAATTCGACGTAGAGATTAGCCAGCTGGTCATGCCATAACCTCGCTGCCGTTACCCACAGAGAACGCTGCCACCGTTCACGTTGAGAATCTCGCCTGTGATATGTCGCGCCATCGACGAGCACAGGAATACAACCGGACCCGCAATGTCATCGGCTGACGCAATGCGACCGATCGGAATGGATGCAACGATACGCTCGAGACCCTCGTCTGCGATCGCATCGCTCACCATCTCGGTATCGACCCAGCCTGGCGCTACGCCGTTCACGTTGATGTCGCGCGGACCGAGCTCGACGGCGAGCGACTTGGTAAACGAAATGACGGCGCCTTTGCTCGCGGCATAATCGGAGTGGAACGCCTCGCCGCGCTGGCCCGCCGTGCTCGATATCAGAACGACACTTCCACCATCCCGCATCGCTCGTATCGCGGCACGCGTCGTAAAGAAGATCGAGTCGATATTCTCCCGGACGGTGCGATGCCACTGGTCGTCCGACATTTCGGACAGTGAGACACCCCTCGGCGGCCAGATACCGGCGTTGCCGAGGAAAATGTCCAGCGCGCCGAGCTCTGTCACCGTCGCATCGACCAGCGCCCTGGAGTCGGCGTCTGTGGAAACGTCCGCGGCAAAACACGCCGCCTTAACTCCGAAAGATCTGCAGTCCTGGACGACTTTTTCAGCGTCAGTCTTACGCGTGCGGTAGCCAACCATAATATTTGCGCCCGCGAGTGCCAGTTGCCTGCATACGGCGGCTCCGATACCGCGTGAGCCTCCCGTAACCAGGGCGCATTTTCCCGAGAGATCGATGAGCGAAGTATTTGTCATGCCGGATAGAATAACGCCGATGATCGCGTTGGTGGTCGCGGCTCTCGTCACAGGTTGTACGCATCAGACCCGAACTTCGGTGACTACAGCTGTGACGTCACGGCCGGTGGCCGGCGCGCCGGGCGAAAGCCACCTGCGCAACATTCGTCAGATCACCTTCGGCGGAGAAAACGCCGAAGCGTATTTCAGCAACGATGGAAAATGGCTGACTCTCCAGACAACGCGAGATGGCCATCCATGTGACCAGCAATACGTCATCCGGCCGGACGGAACTGGCGCTCATCGCATTTCTGATGGACGCGGCAAGACCACCTGCGGATGGTTTTTTCCTGGAGACAAGCGGCTCTTCTTCGCATCCACGAGCGCACACGATTCCATCTGCCCGGTCAAACCCGATCCGTCGAAAGGATACGTCTGGCCGCTCGACCGCTACGACATCTACACGGTCAACCGCGACGGCAGCGACCTGGAGCGCCTGACACACTATGACGTCTACACGGCCGAGGGGGTCCTTTCCCCCGATGGAAAGAAGATCGTGTTCACGTCGCTCAAGGATGGCGATCTCGACATCTACACGATGAACGCAGATGGCACCGACGTGCGACGCCTGACGAACACTCCAGGCTATGATGGCGGCGCCTGGTGGTCGCCGGACGGAAAGCGAATCGTATATCGCGCGAATCACCCCACCGACTCGGCAGAGTTGAAAGCGTATCGCGACTTGCTCGCGCAGAATCTCGTACGACCAGCCAAGGTCGAGCTCTTCATGATGAACGCCGACGGATCGAACCAGACCCAGATCACGCACCTCGGCGGCGCGAACTTCGGTCCGTCGTGGACACCTGATGGCAAGCGGATCGTGTTCGCGTCGAACTACAAGAATCCGAAGAGCGGAAATTTCGATGTGTTCCTTGTAGATCCGGACGGCCAGAACCTCGAGCAGATCACCTTCGACGAGACGTTCGACGGATTCCCGATGTTCAGCCCCGACGGCAAGCAGTTCGTCTGGGCATCGAACCGTCATGCGGGCAATCCGGGTGAAACCAACATCTTCATCGCAGACTGGCGGTAGTTCTTACTGATCAAAGGAGATCACCGTGAATGAAAATGCGCTTCTGATTGCTCTTAGGCTTGTTCACATCCTCAGTGGCGTCTTCTGGGTCGGTACTGCGGTGCTGATCGCGTGGTTTCTGATCCCATCGCAAAAATCGACCGGTCTTGCAGGGATGACATTCATCTACGAGCTGATGATTCGACGAAAGCTCCGCGCATCTCTGTTCATTGCGATGTTCCTGACGATCCTTTCGGGTCTCACGATGTACGTATACCTGGTTGTCGGCAGCGATGGGCGATGGGCGCAGACGACCACCGCGAAAGTTCTTGGCTTCGGTGCGCTGTGCGCGATTGTCGGAGGAGGTTGGGCCGGATCGGTGAGCGCGGTAACGGGAGGCAAGCTTGCAGCGCTCGGAAAAACGATCCAGGATTCAGGCCAGCAGCCTAATGAAGCGCAGATGGCGCAGATGAACGTCTTTCAGGACAAGATTCAGAGAGTGACGCAAATCGCTGCCGTGCTTCTCATCATCGCGGTCGCAGCGATGGCATCCGCGCGGTATCTCTAGAAGCTCAGTCGCAGTCCAGCACTCACCGTGCGGCCCGGCAGTACCGTGATATTGTCGGGTTCGCCGCGCTGTTCATCGAGAAGATTCTCTGCATCGACAGTGAATGCCATTCCTCTGCCGATGAGGAAAGCGCTTCTCGCACCGACACGGGTGACGCCTGCGTACTTCTTCCAGTAGCTGCGAAGATGCCACCCGACGAAATTCTGATCGGGCGTGCTGTCGTTCGAGAACGCAGTTGCAAGTGCTATCCGATCGTAGTTGATCCAGTCTGACGCTCTCGACACGTTCAGCGATGTCGACCAGCGGCTCTGGGTGAACGACGTGCTCAGCCCAAACGTCTGCGCCGGCACCTCGAGCATTCTGTCGCCCGCACGAAGATCTCCGGTGTATTTGCCTGCGAGCTTTCGAACTCTGCTATCCACCTGCGTAAACGTTGCGCCGAGCGCCCACGGTCCCTGCGTGAAGCTGCTCTGCATTTCCCATCCGCTGTTCGCGATCTGTCCGACATTCTGAAGCTCGTACGCTATTCTGCGATACTTCGGAGTGCTGTCGTTCTCGGTATATATGGGCTGGATGCTCACAGGCTGAATAAGGCCCGACGCGCGCTGGTCGAATCGCGTTGCATGAAGTGACAGCTGGTGCCCGACAAACAAATCGGCACCGGCCTCGATACCCGACTGCACTTCAGGCGCAAGACCTGAGTCGTACAACGATTCCTTGAGTCCGAGCAGTGTACCTGAGCGACTGGATGTCTGAGGCGGCCGGATTCCTTTGCCGTAGGCGCTGCGCAGCTTGAGTGTCGTCCCGCCCAGAGACTGAACGTAGGATACGCCGAGCATTGGAAGAGTGGCGATGTCACCAAGTCCGGTGACGCCGGTATTTCGCTCCACACGCAGTCCGCCACTCACGAAAAACTTATCGTGGTAACCGACGTTGACCTGACTGATGAGTCCGGTGTTCGTTCTCGTCTCGAGCTCTGTCGACTCACTGTCGAGTCCGGGAGCCTGCGCAGAGAACAAACCCGGCGTCCGCGTCTCATCCCGCACGAAAGAATGCTCGGCCGCAAAGGTCACTGTCGCAGCGGTTTGATCCTGATTTCCGAATTGCGCAACGCTGCTCGCGCGAATGCTTGCGCGAACTGCATTTCCAGTAGCTGCGCGAAGCGCGGAGTCGATTGCAGAAGGAAACGCGCCATCCAGAACCGACGCGGTCTTCAGCTGATACCCATCGACACCGATAATCGCAGTGTGCGTCCACCTTTCGTTCTGATGAAAAATCCCGGTTGCACCGATGGTATACTGACGAACCGATTGACGATCGCTCGAGTCCATCACCGCGAGACGCGACAACGAATCGATGCGATGCTGCCCCATCGAGTCGTACGGCATCTGATATCCAGGTATCGTCGTCTTGTCTCCGCGCCACTGTGACCCGTGCCACTGGGCGGACGGACTCGTCGAGAGGTTGAGTCCGGCGAGCAGCGGACTCGACGGCGTTCGCGCGTCCTGAGCGAAGAACCGCATCGTTCCGGTTATCACGCTCTTCGATCCGACGAAGCGAAGACCACCGTTCGCGGTGAGCTGATGACTGTACGCCTGCGGGATGAACGCACCAATGCTCGTGAGCGTCATGCCGAGCCGGGCCGAGCGAACTCCATTTCCGTAGCCGAGCGAAACTGCGTGCGACTGCGCCAGGACTCCGTTCGCGGCGTAGTCGCTGGCGATTTCACCGCCCTGAGATCTGAGCTGAGCGCGCGGCGCTCCTGCTTCGGTGCCTTCCTGTCGTGTGACGATGTTCATCACACCGCTGATCGCATCGGCGCCGTAAAGCGCAGCACCCTGCGGACCACGAATCACCTCGATTCGTGAGATCGATTCAGGATCCAGGTGCGTGACGAGCAATGAATTAGCGACTTCGATTCCGTCGATGTAGACCTTCGGATAGCTGACACCGAACGAGCTTGCTCCGCGAATGCTTCCGTAACGAGCGAGAAGACTTAGTGGCGACTGATCCCAGAGCCACAGGCCGGGCACCTGCCCATCGATTGCGGACGACAGAGTCGTCGCAGCGCTTTGTGAAAGCTGCTTTCCACTTACAACATCGAGCGCGATTGGAAGACTGCGCTGCGATGCACCGGCTGCGCTTCCCGTTACGACGATACGATCGAGCTGACCGATCTTTTGAAGCATCGGTGCGGGCACTTCGGTCTTTTGAGCTACAGGCTTGTCACGCACGGGTGCGAGCACTACCTGATCGCCGGCGAGAACCACCGGCATCACCGCTGCATCCTGAAGAAGATCCTCGAGTATCTGGCCGACAGTCTCCGATGTGTACTCGAGACATACCGGCCGTGTCAGCTGGAGCAGCTCGGCCGTATATGAGAGTTTGATGTGCGCAGCCGCGGCAAGTCTGTCGAGTGCTTCACGAAGCGATACATCGCGGCCGTGGAGAGAAATCCTTCGCGCGAGAATTCCCGTCTCTGCGTTTCCGGGGAGACTGGCCCCCATAGCGCGGCTGGCCGGAGCACAAAATGACTGTGCACCGGCCGACTTGGCACTGCTTGAGAGCAAGACTACGAGCGCGCAAACGGTTACGCATGCGCCTCGGACCTGGTGCTGCATTATCTCTATCGCGCTCTTCCTTTGGCCGAACGAACTATTGCCGTATCGCCGCGTCTTTCGATATCCGCACCGAGGGCAAGACGAAGTACATCAAGGACACGATCCGGCGGCTCACCGGAGAATGTCGCTGTTAAATGACGATTGGCCAGGGAAGGATCGGCAAGCTGGAGATTGATGCCGTACCAGCGGCGCATTTCTGACGCGACTTCCGAGAGTGGTGTTTCCCGGAATACGAGCCGGCCGTTGAGCCAGGCCATATCGTCGTCAGTTGCTGCACCGCGATGTGCGACCACCTTTCCGCCTCGATCGACCGTACCCTGATCTCCCGCTTTCAGAACCACTGCCGGCGCCGGCGACTGCAGTTGCGCTACCGAAACCGACCCTTCACTGACTGATACACCGATACCGCCAATATCATCCGCCCGGACCGCGAACTTCGTTCCGATGTCCTGGATCGTGGCATTTCCGGCGTGGACGGTGAACGGCCTGGCGCTATCGTGGATCACTTCGAAATAGGCATCTCCGCGAATCTCGACTTCGCGGTTCGTCGTGCCATAACCGGACGCGACCTTTACCGAGCTAAGCGGGCCGAGGACGATCTTCGTCCCGTCGGACAGCTTCATGGAGTCGCGTGTACCGACGCCGGTCGCCAGCATCCTTGGCGCACTGGCAACAGGGTATCCAGCGCGCTTTCCCATAGCGAGCCAGGCGCTGGCACCGACGACGATTAGACCCGCTGCCGCAATAGCCGGAAATGCGACTCGCCAGCCAGACCTTCTTTCTGGTGCCTCCAGCTTGCGGGGCGACGACATGACCCTGAGTGAGCCCGCCACCGGCATCCGCGTCCTGACGCTCTGGAGAGCGGCTTCGACGTCGATATCCGAGGGAATGTCGTCTGCCATCCGGCCGGAGATGCTCTGGATCGATGCTATGAGCGCTCTCGCAGACGGCTCACCCATCAGCTCATCGACGCGCGCGGCACTTTCCGTTGTGCTCTCGCCCGCGATATGACGCGCAATAGCCTCCCAGTCGCTTGACTGGGTGGAATCCGGCGCGTCGAGGTTCGAAGGGTGTTCTGTCATATCGCTATTACAACACTCCAGGCGTGCATTACCCTATGGAACCCGTAAATTGTGGTGGAGTAAAGGGTAACGCCATCTCCATTGCGGGCCTGGGCCCGCCTCTTCGACCCACGCTGCCACTGGAAAGCAACGACCTCCTCGAACGGCTACGACGCGGAGACGAGTCGGCCTTCGACGCGATATTTCGCACGTGGTATCCGTCGCTCGTACGAGCCGCGGAAGCGATAGTGCGCTCACGTGCCGTGGCCGAAGAGATTGTACAGGACGTGATGCTGGAGCTGTGGCGGCGCAAGGAGACCCTCGCCGACGAAAGCTCGCCCCATGCGTATCTGTTTCAGTCCACCCGGAATCGCTCGCTCAATCACATTCGACACGAGCGCGTCGAACGAATGGGCGAGCCCTTCGCCACGCGCGAGCAGGCGATCGACGCACCAGCGCAATCGTACGTAGTTGAAGAAGAAATCCAGGTTGCGTTGAAACATGCGATCGAAATACTTCCGGATCGCTGCCGCGAAGTATTCGAGCTGAGTCGCGTTCATAATCTGAAGTATTTGGAAATCGCGCAGGTTCTCGGAATTTCCGTGAAGACAGTCGAAGCGCAGATGGGTAAAGCTCTGCGCGTGCTTCGAGAGGAGCTGCGTCCGTGGCTTCCTGAAAGCCGGCGGCTATAGAAGATCGACCTACATAGCGTCATACAGCTCCCGACATAAAAACATTTCCTGAGTCTGTAGTATCAGGACAAACCAGGTACATGGCACCCTTATCGCAACAGTAAGGGTACGCGAATGCTTGCGTGTTGAGTGGATTGAAAGCCGACGGCAAGATCATCGAACATCGCAAATCGGCTGCACTCAAATACCGAACGGAGACTGCTCCAATGAAACGAAGAATGATACAGGGCGTCGCGATCGCGGCAGCAGCGCTTCTTGCCGCTGCATGCATGGATGTGACGTCGCCCTCCACATCATCAAACTCGGCACTCGCACTCTCGCAGGCATTCGTAACACTTCCTGCAGGGTTTACACTGACGGACAACAGCTTTGCCGGCGATGGAACAACCGGTGGCGCATTCATGCCGCGAATGAACCATGGTGGACGTGGAAATGAAGGACCGATGGACGACATCAGTGGTCACGGCGGAATGGGGGGAGGATTTGGACCCGATTTCCTCGGCGGCGTTGGTTTCGGCAGAGGTTTCGGTCACGGCCCGTTCGGCGGCGGAGCTCTTCACGGCACGTGCTCGTTCTCGAGCTCAACAGGCGTAGTGACCTGCACCGATACTCATGATGGTCTGACGATCAACACGACAGCCATCTATAAGACGGCCGGTGGAACCGCGCAGTCTGCGCCCGACAGCACGACAGATGTCGCAGCCGTCACGACCGATGTGAGTGGCACCGTCACTCGGCGCGACAGCGCAGTATCGACAGTTCACAACACGAGCAGCAGGTCAGTCTCCGGCCTTTCTGTTGGAAGCACTCAACGCACGGTGAACGGTGTCGCACGCGGTGAGGAATCGACCGCCGGAAAGACCGACTCTGGAGTTGTCTTCACAGCTACGCGTCTCGTGGGAGACACGACCAAAGCTCTCGTGATTCCAGTAGTGAGCGGCAAGCCGACATATCCGACAGCGGGAACAGTGATTCGTCAGATGACTGCAACGATCACGCTCGCCGGCGGAACGCCGACGACGAAAGCTCGTCGCGAAGTCATCACGTATGATGGCTCAGCAACTGCAACACTCGTCATCACGACTGACGGGACAACCAAGACGTGCAAGCTACCGCTGCCCCGCGGCATACCAAGCTGCTCGTAATCGCCTTAACCTGAAAGCTTAATGAAGAAATCGCTTATCGCATCGAGAATCGGTTTGCTGGTGTTGTTCGGTACGCTTGCTGAAGTAAGCGTTGGAGCCTCCGTGGCACGTGGGCA
The DNA here is from genome assembly GCA_017881685.1 of Gemmatimonadaceae bacterium. Classification (GTDB taxonomy): domain Bacteria; phylum Gemmatimonadota; class Gemmatimonadetes; order Gemmatimonadales; family Gemmatimonadaceae; genus UBA4720. Next base: position 1,087 of record JADGQR010000231.1, on the reverse strand, counting down.
AAACGTCGAGCTCGTACCGGCAACACCAGCCCCCCTCGTCTACACCGCCGATTCCGACAGCGTTGTTGTTCGTCATCGCCGGCCTCGAGCGATCGAGTACAGCGACTGGTACGCAAGGCGATTGATGGTTCACAGGATCGGCAGCTACGTGGAGCTCCCGCTATTCGCCAGCGAATGGTACCTGGGGCAGAAGTTGCTGAACGGTAATGGGACTCGCTCGGAACGAAGTGCACACCAGATGGTAGCAGGAGGACTGGGCGCGTTGTTCACGATCAACACTGTGACCGGCGTCTGGAACCTGTACGATTCGCGACAGGATCCGAGTGATCGCAAGCGAAAGATCATTCACAGTGCATTAATGCTCGCGTCAGATGCGGGGTTTGCATGGGCAGGCGCGACTGGTGGAGGAGCGCGGGAAAATGCGAGTACGCGAAGCCTTCACAAGAACATCGCGATTGGATCTATGGGACTCAGCACCGTCGGCACTTTGATGATGTGGTTCTGGAAGAACTGATTTTAACTGGATGATTGGGAGTGGTAAAATGTCGGAAAGAATTGAGAACAAAGGCGAAGGCTGCGGAGCGGGATGCTCGTGTGGGGCAGAGGCCCCCGGCCTGCTTGTCAGCCCGATGGATAGACGGAAGTTCCTTTCACTTGGAGCATACGCCGCCGCCGCGGCCGCGCTGGCAGCATGTGCCCCGGTTGCGACCAACGTCACCTCACCAGGCTCGGTTTCCGCGACCGTCAAGGTCTCCGATTATTCGACGCTGGCGACAGTTGGCGGAGTTGCTGTAACGACAGTCAACGGAACACCGGTAGCAATTGTCCGCACTGGCGCGACGTCGTTCATAACGCTGTCTCGCGTTTGTCCTCACCAGGGATCGACGATCGGTCAGATATCGGGCGGCTTCCGTTGTCCGAATCACGGCGCGACGTTCAATACGACAGGTGGGTGGGTCGGCGGACAGAGGACATCGAATATGCAGTCGTACGCGACCACATACAATGCGGCAGCGGGAACGCTAACGATTGGATAGTCCTGTACTGCAAAACCCAGAGAGTCCGGAGTCCTCAGTCTACAGTTTTT
>JADGQR010000230.1 GCA_017881685.1 Gemmatimonadaceae bacterium | reverse complement strand
TCACGTTGTCCGTCAGGTCCTTCCACGTTCCTGCGACACCCGGTACACTCGCCTGACCGCCGAGCTTTCCTTCCGTTCCCACCTCGCGAGCCACGCGGGTTACTTCGGATGCGAATCCGGAGAGCTGGTCCACCATCGTATTGATCGTGTTCTTCAGCTCGAGCGTTTCGCCCTTCGCTTCGACCGTGATCTTTCGTGACAGGTCACCCTTCGCGACAGCGGTCGTCACGTCGGCGATGTTTCGCACCTGGCTCGTCAGGTTTCCTGCCAGCGTGTTCACGTTGTCCGTGAGATCCTTCCACGTTCCACCGACACCCGGCACGTTCGCCTGTCCGCCGAGTTTTCCTTCGGTTCCCACTTCGCGAGCCACGCGCGTTACTTCGGAAGCAAATCCTGAAAGCTGATCGACCATCGTGTTGATCGTGTTCTTCAGCTCGAGGATTTCGCCCTTTGCGTCTGCGGTGATCTTTCTCGACAGATCGCCTCGTGCGACTGCCGTCGTCACGTCGGCGATGTTTCGCACCTGGCCCGTAAGATTCGAGGCCATGAAGTTCACGTTGTCGGTGAGATCCTTCCACGTTCCACCGACGCCCGGGACGTTCGCCTGTCCGCCGAGCCTTCCTTCAGTTCCTACTTCGCGGGCAACGCGCGTTACTTCGGATGCAAATGCGCCGAGCTGGTCAACGAGAGTGTTTACTGTTGTTCCGATTCGCAGGAATTCGCCCTGCACCGTCTTGCCATCGATCTCCAGCGTCATCTTCTGCTGCAGATCGCCCTCGGCCACCGCGGTAAGCACGCGTGCGACTTCGGTTGTTGGCGACACGAGGTCGGTAATGAGGGCGTTGATGGAGCTGGTGATCGACGCCCATCCGCCGGTTGCGCGCCCGATCGAAGCACGCTCATTCATCTGGCCTTCGCGTCCGATCGTGGTGCTGACTCGCACCGCCTCGGACATCAGTCGCTCATTGCGTTCAGCGATCCCATTGAACGCCGACGCGATTTCGTCCAGCATCTGATCGTCTGAGCTTTCGAGTCTGACCGTGAAGTCGCCGTCGCGCATGTCCCGGAGTGCGGCGAGGAGGTTCGCGAGGTCGCCATCTCCCGGTCCGCGACCATTCCCGTTTCGACCGCGGTTCGTTCCGCTGTTTCTACGCCGGGTTCCTGTATCGCTTGTCATGTCAGCGACGCCCGCGCGCGCATCTCTGCGACCGCGCTTACGGGGCGCGTCGGGTTCTTTCTGCGTATCGATTGTGTCGCCGATTTCCACGGCCTGCTCCTGAACAAAGGATGTGCTAGCGCTCCGCCAGGCTCATCCCGAACCTGGCGTATTTGAAGTTTCGGATCTTATCCTATCAAAAAAGGGACCGCTTTTCTTGGAAGCCGAGCGCGACAGGGCCAGTAAGGGCGGGTACGACAGGTGCCGGTAACGGCGGGTACCGAGCCCCGGACAACGGGTAACGGATACCGGGTACGCTTTCAGCAGTCAGCAGTCAGGAGTAAGCGCAGCGGCTAGCCGTTCAGCCTGGCAGTGTTTCGAGCCAGCCCTTTGGCTGAAGCTCGGGCTGCGTGAGAGCCGCGCCGTCCCCGATACGAACCAATCCCTCCTTCAGTACCCTCGCGTACACGTGGCTCCATCCAGGAAATTGCTTTTGTGACAACCGCGAGAATTTCTGCTCGGCGAAGGAATCCCGGATTGTCCGGCACGGGCTCGCGTACGATACGATTTCGAGGAGTGCTCCGCCCACTGTGATAGTCGCGCCCGGCACCACCAGATCCCAGTCCACCGGGCGAAGTGTTGATCGAGAAAACCGATCCACTTTCCGTCACACCGGATATCCCACAACTAGATGGACCGGAATTCCTCCGTTGCTCGTCTGGAAGACTTCTCTCAGCTCGATCTTCATCTGCGCCTCGAGCTCCGAATCGGCAGAAAGCATCGCCATGCGGTAGCCGGATGCGGTCTCGCGCAGAACCTTGCCCATCTGCGCATAAAGATTCCTCAGCGGCCCGCTTTCTCCCACACGCTGGCCGTACGGCGGATTCGTGACGATCCATCCCGGCTGATCGGGAAACTCGACCGCCGAAAGAGCGCGCGTGTCAAACTCGATGTCGATCGCTACACCCGCTCGCTCAGCATTGCTTCGGGCTGCGATGATCGCGCCTTCATCTCTATCGGATGCAATGATTCTTCCCGGAGCATTGGGAAGCGCCTCGGCCTTCGCGGCGTCGATCTCTTTCTTCCAGGTAGAGGCGTCGTGACCCGGCCAATTCTCGAATGCAAAATGGCGGTTCAATCCGGGCGCCATTCGCCGAGCCATCATCGCGCCTTCGATGGCGATCGTGCCGGCTCCGCACATCGGATCGACAAGTGGAGACGTCATATCCCATCCGCTGCCGACAAGCATCGCCGCAGCGATCGTCTCACGCAGAGGAGCCTTCGCTACGGCCTGGCGATATCCTCTTCTATGCAGAAGCTCGCCTGAGCTGTCGGCGCTTACGGAGCAACCATCGTCGACAATCCGGACGATGAAGAGTTGCGCATCACTCGCCTCAGCCAATTCATTCACGCCATCATCGTGGTGTTCTTCGCCTGAGACGATGTGCTTGTTACCCCCGATCTTCGCATTCACCGCCGCCGCGAATCGCTCGGCAACTGCGTCTGAATGGTAGAGACGCGATTTCCTGCACGTCACACGAAAACGAATCGGCTGGTCCTGCTTCACGAATCTCGTCCAGTCGATTTGCTTCGCTCTTCGCTCCAGCTCGTAGAAGCTCGACGCATGAAACTCGTCGATTCGCACGAGGACCCTGTTCGCGATGCGAGACCAGAGATTGACGCGCCGCATATCCTTCAATCCACCGGGGAACGCGACTCCACCACTCGATGTCTCACCAATTCTTCCGGTGAGCGACGCGATTTCCGCAGCGAGAATTTCCTCGAGACCAGGCGCGGTAATCGCAAAGAATCCCATTGGCTTACGACCTGCTCGAACACTGCTTTCGTTTGGCTTCACTATCAAAAACTACCTGACACGAGTCGCGGAGGAATAGATCATGCGAATACAGGTGTTCAATGAAGTACTCCAAAGCCGAAGTTCGAGAGCTCTTACGCGAGCGCTTCGGCCACGGTGATTTCAGGAAGGGGCAGTGGGAGCCGATTAACGCGTTGCTGGAAGGACGCGACACGCTCGTCGTAATGCCGACGGGCAGTGGGAAATCTCTCATATATCAGTTGACCGCACTGACCCTTCCCGGCCTGACCGTGGTCGTGAGCCCGCTTATCGCGCTCATGAAGGATCAACAGGACAAAATGTCCGCACAGGGTGTCGATGCTGTCGCGATGCACTCGCATCTGTCGATGGGAGAGACGCGTGAAGCGCATCGCCAGATCGACGCCGGCGAAGGCGACATGCTCTACCTCACACCCGAGCGATTCAAGGACAGAGACTTCTTCGAGAAGCTTCTCAACCGGCACATCGCCCTCTTCGTGATCGACGAAGCTCACTGCGTCAGCCAGTGGGGCCATGATTTCCGGCCCGACTACCTGAGCCTCGGTGGTATAGCGAAACGATTCGGACGACCGCCGATCCTTGCTCTTACTGCTACGGCGACACAGGAAGTGCAGGATGACATAGTCCATCAGCTCGGGATGGAGAATCCACACATCACCATCACCGGCTTCGCGCGGCCAAATCTCCGCTTCGAAGTTCGCCGCACGGTGAATGACGGCCTCAAGGACACCATCGTTCGACAGATCCTGAGTGAGACCGACGGCTCGGGCGTTATCTATGTCGCGACTGTGAAAGAAGCCGAGCGACTTCATGAGCAGCTGAAGGAGGACTACAGCATCGGCCTTTATCACGGCAAGCGACCCGCGGCCGAGCGTAAGCAGGTGCAGGAGGCGTTCATGAATGGCGAAGTGAAAGCCATCATCGCGACAAATGCTTTCGGACTCGGCATCGACAAGCAGGGCATCCGCTTCGTCGTGCATTATCATTTTCCCGGCTCGATTGAGTCATACTACCAGGAAGCGGGCCGCGCAGGGCGCGACGGAGAGCCGGCGACCTGCACCATGCTCTATCGCGTCGAAGACAAACGCATCCAATCCTATTTCCTCGGCGGAAAGTATCCGGAGATCGAGGAGGCGGCGAAAGTTGCGCTGGCGCTGGAGAAATATCCGATCGACACGGCGGTCGCACTCAGCGACATAACCGACGTCACCGACGTGCCTCAGCGAAAGGCGAAGATCGTTTTCGCGTTATTGAAGCGACATGGGCTCGTAAGAGAGCATCGCGGCAACAAGTGGCAACGCCTTCACGGAAACTTGACCTCGTGCGATCTGAGCCACGATCTGACGGACTACGAAGAGCGGCGCGCGAACGATCAGAAGAAGCTGCGCACCATAATCGACTTCTGTCAGACCACCGAGTGCAGGACGAAGTTCATCCTCGAGCACTTCGGAGAGGAGGTTTCACCGACCTGGAGCTGCGGCAATTGCGACGCCTGCGATGCCCGCGAAGTCTGGGATTCCGGCGAATACCGAATAGCCTGATTGCGGACCTCAGTTAACCAGCGTCGCCGAGACGGTGATGTCGACATTGCCGTGAAGTGCCTTCGATACGGGACATCCGGTTAACGTCCTCTGTACGATTTCCTGGAACTTTGCGTCGTCAATTCCGGGAACTGCTGCGGACACCGTTAATGCCATCTCCGTGATTTTGAACCCGCCTTCGAGCTGAGGTCTCACTGTGCATGCGGCCTGCGTATCGATGTAGGTGGGGGGCGTGCCGTTTACCTCGAGTCCGCCCCCCAGCGCCATGCTGAAACAAGCCGCCTCGGCTGTGGCAAGCAGCTCTTCGGGATTCGATCCGACGCCTTCCTCGAAGCGCGAGCTGAAGTTGTACTGGCCGCTGATTGCCCCGGTTTCTCCCTTGAAGGTCCCTTTTCCGCCTTTGAGACCGCCTTCCCATCGCGCACTCGATTTTCGCGTCGGCATTACAAATCCCGTTGTTGTGTGGTGACTGACCGTACCTGCTGATGCACTTCTGAAAACCTGACGCTGAGAGATTCGTGCCACCCGGGTTTTCAGATTCTTCTTGCCCTCAAATGTTTAACTAGTTAATTAAAGTCTATGGTTAAGAAGAAAGCATCCGCACACCCCCACGATGGCGAGACGGAACAACGCATTCTCAATGCGGCCAAAGCCGTCTTCATCCGGCACGGCACCGCCGGCGCGCGCATGCAGGACATCGCCGAAGAAGCAGACGTCAACCAGGCACTTCTCCACTACTACTTCCGCTCGAAAGAAAAACTCAGCGAAGCGGTATTCAGGGATACGGCAGGCCGCATGTTCCCCGCACTCCTTCAAATCGTCGCGAGCGACCAGCCCCTGACAGAAAAAATCGACGGCATCATCGACATGTACCTCACAACGATGTCGCGCACACCATTTCTGCCGGGGTACATGATCTCCGAGCTCCACCATCATCCGGAACGGATCACCCAGCTCCTCGGTCACATGAGCGGCGGCGACATGGCATCTGTCACGAAGCCCGCTTTCGAAAAACTCGAAAAGCAACTTGCAGCCGAAGCCCGCGCAGGACGCATTCGCCGAATGAACGGCGCCCAGTTCTTCGTGAATCTCCTCTCGCTCTGCGTTTTTCCCTTCGCCGCCCGCCCGATGCTCCGCGCCGCACTCGGCTTCGACGATGAGGACTTCGCGAAATTCATCGAGCAGCGACGGAAAGAGCTGCCGGTCTACGTCCGGAGCGCGATTCAGCCATGAGACGACTCCTGTCGATCGCACTGTGTCTCGCCGCAGCTTCGCCGCTCGCGACCAACGCGCAGACCGCGAGCGATTCTCTGAGATTGTTCGACCTGCGTGCGACCGCGCTGAATCAGGATCCCCGCGTCGCTGAGCTCGAGCTGCTCGCTTCGCAATCTGCTCTTCGCCTTCGCGACATCAACGCCGACTTCAAGCCCGCATTGTCGTTTGAAGGCCAGGCGCAGTACCAATCAGATGTCGCATCGATACCGCTATCCATTCCCGGTATCACGCTCCCGAAGCCGTCACACGACACCTATGACGCACATCTCAACGCGAATCAGCGCATTTACGATCCGTCGCTCTCTCCACGGCGCGCCGTCGAGCGAGCCCAGACCGTTGAATCCCAGGCTCGCGTTCGCACGGCTCTTTACAGCATCAGCGAATCTGTGAACAGTGCCTTCTTCACGGCTCTTCGCTCGCAATCTCAAATCGCCGAGCTTCAGACGACGCTCACAGACATCGAAGCGCAGATCTCTGTCGCGGATGACCGCGTGAAAGCCGGAACGGCTCTGCCAAGCGAGAGTGATGCGCTGAGAGCAGAGCTGCTGCGCCGCAGACAAGCTGTCGCCGAACAGACCGCGGCACGAAACGCAGCGGTCGCAGTTCTGTCCGATCTCGTCGGCAAACAGATCGATCCATCGATCCCGCTTGCCGCTCCCGATCTGTCAGCAGAGGTCGCCGCTGCAAGGAATGCCGCCGACCTTCGGGACCGTCCCGAGTACCAGCAGTTCGAAGCGACCCGAAGCGTTCTCGACCGGATGAACGACGCACGCTCAGCTCAGGACAAGCCGCGCCTGTCTGCATTCGGAAGAGCCGGCTACGGACGTCCGGGCCTGAATCCGCTGAGCGACAAGTTCGACAACTACTGGCTGACTGGAATTCAGCTCCAGTGGACACCGTGGAACTGGGGAGTGACGAGTCGCGAGAAACAGATCAATGCTCTTCAACGCGACATCGCTACGTCCGAGGAAAAAGCGTTCACTGCGGGCCTGAAGCGCGCCGTCGAACAGGATAAGGCGACAATCGACAGGCTCGAGGCCGCACTCTCGCAGGATGACGAGATCATCGCGCTTCGCGAGAAGATTTTCACCGAAACGCGCGCCCGTTACGCAGAGGCGGTCATCACATCGGCCGATTATGTCGACCGACAGACGGATGTCCTCGCGGCACGCTTGACCCGCGCAGCTCATCGCGTCGAGCTCGCTCAGGCCCGCGCACACTTGCTTACCACCCTGGGAATCGAGGTTCGCTGATGCGACGCCTGCTCCTCTCTCTTTCAATCATTTCAGTTATTGCGGCGTGCAACGGCGCGCGGAAACCCGACGCCTACGGAACGTTCGAGGCGAACGAGGTCGTCGTATCCTCGCAGACCACAGGACAGCTGCTCTCCTTCACGCCGGTCGAAGGACAGCATTTGAGTCGCGGCGCCGTGGTGGGAATTGTCGATACTGCGCAGCTCACCCTCCAGGAACAGCAGCTTGCCGCGCAACGACAGGTGACCGAGTCTCACGGGACAGAAGTTGCACGCCAGATCGGCGTGCTCGAAGTGCAGCGCGTGATCGCTCTTCGCACGTACGAGAGAATGCAGCGCCTCTTCAACCAGAAGGCAGCCACCGCACAACAGCTCGATCAGGCCGAGCGTGACTATAGAGTCCTCGTGGCGCAGATAGCAGCTGCGCGCGCTCAGGGACAGTCAGTAGTTCAGGAAGAGAAGGCAGGCAAAGCTCGCGTCGAGCAGATACGAGAGACGCTTTCACGCTCGCGAGTCGTCAACCCGCAGGACGGAACCGTGCTCGCAACCTTCGCGCGTACGGGCGAAGTCGTTCAGCCGGGCCAGCCACTTTATCGAATCGCCAATCTCGATTCTCTCACTCTCCGCGCCTACGTATCCGAAACGCAGGTCCACGCAATTCGGCTTGCCTCAACGGTGCAGGTTCACGTTGACCGCGGCGATGGACAACTCATTTCGATGCCGGGAACAATCGAGTGGATATCATCCAAGGCTGAATTCACGCCGACACCAGTTCAAACGAGAGACGAGCGCGCCGATCTGGTCTACGCGGTGAAAGTCGTCGTGCTCAACAAGGATGGCGTTCTCAAGATCGGTATGCCCGCCGACCTCGATCTCCCGCCAGCGACTCCGCGCACGTGAGTGACCCGGCAGTCGTAGTACGCAACATCTCGAAAAAGTTCGAGACAACGGTTGCGCTCGACGACATCTCGTTCGACGTGAGTCACGGCGAGATTTTCGGACTCGTCGGCCCCGATGGAGCGGGCAAGACAACGCTCTTTCGAATCCTGACGACTCTGGTTCTTCCTGATAGTGGCACGGCGACCGTGCTCGGTCTGGACGTTGTAAAGGATCTTTGGGCAATTCGATCGCGTGTCGGCTACATGCCGGGAAAGTTCTCGCTCTACGGCGATCTCACTGTCGCGGAAAATCTTTCGTTCTTCGCATCGGTGTTTAGAACGACGGTGAAGGAAGGATACAACCTGATCGCGCCGATCTATCGACAGATCGAGCCATTCGCTGAACGCCGAGCCGACCAATTGTCAGGCGGAATGAAACAGAAGCTGGCTCTTTCATGTGCGCTCGTTCACCGGCCCGACATACTCTTTCTCGACGAGCCAACAACCGGCGTAGACGCAGTCTCCCGCCGCGAGTTCTGGGACCAGCTCCACACACTGCGCGAGACGGGTCTCACCATCGTCGTGTCGACTCCGTACATGGACGAAGCACTGCGGTGTGACCGCGTAGCGCTGATCCAGGGAAGCCGGCTTCTCGAGATCGACCCGCCTGAAGACATCGGGCGCAACTATCCGCTTCCGCTCATCGCAGTCACGAGCAGCGACCGATACCAGCTTCTCCTTGCACTGCGCGAGTCTCCTCACGCTCACTCGGTCTACCCGTTCGGAGCCGAGCTTCACTTCACTGACGATCGCGCCGGAGCAGATCCAGCGTCAGTCGCAGCTGAGCTCGAGGCCTGGATGAAGTCACATGGATTTACGGACGCCGCCGCTCATCCGATCGCCGCTGGAATTGAAGACAGCTTCATCGACCGCATGTCCACACCAGCTCGACGCGCATCGTGACCGAGCCCCCCTCGAAAGGAGCGGCGATAGAGGTTCAAGATCTGACGCGGCGCTTTGGCAATTTCACCGCGGTGGATCACATCTCTTTTGACGTCGCCGTTGGCGAAGTCTTTGGTTTCCTTGGCGCCAACGGCGCAGGAAAGACAACCGCGATCAAGATGCTCATTGGACTGCTCGCTCCCACATCTGGATCGGCGCACGTCGCCGGTTTGGACGTGGCAACGCAGACAGAACAGATCAGACGACGCATCGGATACATGAGCCAGCGCTTCTCGCTGTACGAAGATCTCACCGTTCTCGAGAATATCGCTCTCTACGGTGGTATCTACGGCCTCAGCGACGAACAGATCTCCGAGCGATCCTCGTCGATGCTTCAGACGCTTGGTCTAACCGACCAGCTCGTGGGCAAGCTTCCGCTCGGATGGAAACAGAAACTGGCTTTCTCCGTCGCGCTCCTGCACGAGCCAGCCGTCGTCTTTCTCGACGAACCGACTGGTGGCGTCGATCCAATTACCCGCCGTCAGTTCTGGGAGCTGATCTACTCGGCTGCCGCACGAGGCACGACGGTTTTCGTCACAACGCACTACATGGACGAAGCGGAATACTGCGACCGCATCTCGATCATGGTCGACGGACGCATCGCGACACTCGGCACTCCACGTGACCTGAAAGCTGAATGGAAGGTCGATTCGATCGACGAATTGTTCGTGAGACTGGCGAGAGCATCGTGATCGCGACACTTCGAGCCTTCATCATCAAGGAGCTGCGCCACATTCTGCGTGACCGGCAGACGCTGATCATCCTGCTCCTGATGCCTCTCGTTCAGGTCGTCCTGTTCGGCTTCGCACTACGCAGCGACGTTAGAGACGTTCGGCTTGTAGTCGTCGATCCATCGCCTGATTACGCGACTCTCGCCCTTCGAGCGCGTCTCGCGGCAGCGCGACGATTCCAAATCATTGGTATCGCTCCGTCAATGCACACTGTCGAGCCATTGTTTCGGCAAGGCAAGGCCGACGTTGTCATGGCATTCGAGCCTGACTTCGCCGCGCGTCTTCAGTCGCACGGTCCGGCGCACGTGATGCTTCTCGTCGATGCATCCGATCCGAATACCGCGACCACAATGCAGTCGTACGCACGCGCCGTGATCATGGCGTACGAAGCCGAAGAAGGAGCGCATCGAGGCAAGGCCATTCAGATCGTCGGCGAGACGCGCATGCGCTTCAACCCGACCCTGGAAAGCGTGAATCTCTTTGTGCCGGGATTGATCGCGCTCGTGCTTACCCTCGTGTCGGCGTTGATGACCGCGATCTCCCTCTCTCGCGAAAAAGAACGAGGCACGCTCGAGATACTTCTCGTCTCACCACTCAGACCATGGCAGATCATCGTCGGGAAAGTGCTTCCTTACCTCGGCCTCGCGTTCGCTAACGTGGTCACTGCGCTGCTTGCCGCGTGGCTGATCTTCCACGTGCCGTTTCGCGGCAGTGTCGTGCTCCTTCTGTTCGAGAGCGTCCTCTATTCGATGGTTTCGCTTTCACTCGGAGTCGTCGTCGCGTCCGTCACGCAATCACAGCGCGTCGCGATGCTGATTGCACTTCTCGCGACGATGCTTCCCAGCTCGCTTCTGTCGGGAATGGTGTTCCCCATCGCGAGCATGCCGCGATTCCTGCAGATCGTCAGCAACGTGGTCCCGGCACGCTGGTTCATCATCATCGCGCGCGGAATAATGCTGAAGGGTGTCGGCCTTGAGTATCTGTGGCGTGAGACTCTTGTGCTCAGCCTCATGACTATCGTCCTCATGACGATCGCGATGAAGACGTTCAAGCCCCGCGTCGCATGAACTTCCGCGTCCTTCGCGCTCTGCTGAAGAAGGAGTATCTCCAGATATTTCGTGACAAGGTGATGCTGCGTCAGATGTTGATGATGCCCTTCATTCAACTTCTTCTTCTGTCCAGCGCAGCGACCTTCGAGGTCAAGACCGCGCGCATGTATCTCGTCGACAACGACCACAGTGAGACATCCCGCGGTCTCGTCGAGCACCTTCGCGCTTCCGGACGGTTTGTCGTGGTCGGCGCATCTCCATCGATGGAGCCTGCAAACGACGCTCTGCTCAGCAGAGATGCCGGAATGATTCTTGGAATCCCGCATGATTTTGAGCGGGACATCGTTCGAACGAAATCAGCAAAGGTGCAGCTTATCTACAACGCCGAGGACGGTGCTCTTGCAGGCGTCACGAACTCGTATGCTCAGCAGATCATCAGCGCCTATGCGCGCGACCTCGGTGCGAGTTTGCGTCCGATGGTTGCCGAGTCGCCGTCGATCGACATCAGGACCCGTGGCTGGTACAACCAGGCGCTCGATTACAAGGATTACATGATTCCCGGGATCCTCGTGCAACTGCTGACGATCATCGGAACCCTCCTGACAGCGATGAACATCGTTCGCGAAAAGGAGCTCGGAACCCTCGATCAGCTGAACGTCACCCCCATTCCGCGGAGCGCGTTCATAAGTGCCAAGCTGATTCCGCTTTGGACCATCGCGCTCGTCGAGCTTGCGATCGGACTGACGGTTGCCCGCTTCGTCTTCGATGTCCCGATGCGCGGCAGTCTCCTGCTCGTTTTCTTTGCGGCGTCGCTTTACCTCGTCGTCGCGCTGGCCATTGGACTCTGGATATCGACTGCGGTCGACACGCAGCAGCAGGCGATGTTCAGTTCCTTCTTCCTCATCATGATCTATCTGTTGATGAGCGGATTGTTCACGCCGGTTCGGTCGATGCCGACCTGGGCTCAGTGGATCGCCGAAGTGAATCCGGTCAAGCACATCATCGTGATAATGCGGGCTGTGCTCCTGAAGGGTGCAGGAATCGCCGATATCGCCAGACCACTGACTATTCTAGCGGTGTCCGGCGCTATCGTGCTGAGCCTGGCAGTCAGGCAGTACGCGAAGACATCGCGCTAATGCCTGAGCCCAAAACGCTCGCCTGCGACGGTTAGATTCCCCGTATGTCCGAAGCGATTACGCCCGCAATTCCACCGTCGATCGACCGTGTCTTGCGACTCTTTCGGTCGATGGACCGCGAGGAAAAAATGCAGGCGCTCGTCCAATACTCGAAAAAGCTCGAGCCGCTTCCTGAACGGTTCCGCAATCTCGACCGCGCAGATTTCACTGTCCCGGAATGCCAGACCCGCGTGGACATCATTCCCGAAGTTGTAGACGGAAAGATGTTCTTTCACGCGGATCTCAACGCACGACAGTCACCGACAATCGCCGCCGTTCTCGCGATCATCTTCGGCGCGGTGAATGGGCAGCCACCGGCGACAACGCTCGCGATCCCGCAGGACTTCGTCCGAACACTGATGGAGAGCATCGGACTCGGCGCAAGAGAAGTCGGACTCAACGCGATGGTCGCGCGATTGAAGCGCTACGCAGCGCAGGCTCAGGCTCAGGCAGCCACAAGCTCTTAGCTCAGCACAGCCGCTTGTTGTTGGACTTCGGTCCGAGCCCTATTATGGGGCAACTCAAACTGGAAGATCGATGGCCGAGAAGACGCAGGATTACGGGTCGCATCGCCGGTATGTCCCTTCGTTCCATTTCTTCGTTTTGCCGGTTCTCCTCATCAACATCGGAATCGAAGGAGCGAGACTTTATCGCTACCAGACGATCTACCACGTATGGATCGTGGTCGTCGCGATTGCGCTTTTCATCTTCGCGTTCGCCGCGAGGGGCATGGCAGCGAGAGCGCAGGATCGCGTGATACGGCTGGAGGAACGCCAACGTCTCACCACGCTCATGCCGCCTGAGAGTCGCGATAAGATCAAGGACCTCACGCCGGCCCAGCTCGTCGCACTCAGGTTTGCTTCGGACGAGGAAGCTCCCGATCTCGCTGAGCGCACATTGACCGGGGAGTTCAAGTCACCTGAAGACATCAAGAAGGCAGTGAAGAATTGGCGTGCAGACGTCCATCGCGTGTAGCTACTCACCCACTGCTCTGATCACGCATGCGGCATCAGCGACCAGTGCCATGAATCGG
>JADGQR010000229.1 GCA_017881685.1 Gemmatimonadaceae bacterium | reverse complement strand
TCTGACCCGTACACGCACAGCATTCGCATTCCCTTCAACTGCGCGAGAACGGGAAGCGTCAGCTGGTCGGTCGGACGCTTCACCGCGAGGAAGATGTCCTCGAAGTGGAATTCGAAACCGGCTCGCGTTGCCAGGCCGAGCATGCCGAGGAGAATGATCTTGTTTCGAAGATCGGCAGGCATGCCGGCAACTCCGAACGGCATCAGGTCGGCACCACGCGAATAACCGACAATCGCCAGACGCGGACGATTCCACACGGCGAGATAATGCCGGCTGATTCGCGTGAGGTCATTCGCGATTTCATCTGCCGTCTTCTTCTTCGACAGGTAGGGACGCGTATTCAGTCCCACCACCGCCACGCCGTGTGCGCGCATCTCGGCAACGACCTGCTTGTCGAGCGCGGCCCAGCCTCCGTCACCGGTCAGAAAGATCGCGAGGACGCTTCCGGTGTCGGGCTGCGCCCGCAACTCCGAGAGTGGAAGCTTCGACAGATCGTCGCCCTGGCCGGGAGTCAAAGTCTGCGCAGAAGCGTACGCCGACGTACATGCGAAAAGAGCCAGCAACCTGGCCCAATAACGAAACCCATTCAAAAGCATCCGTCCTGCAATCATCACGCGCTCACCTTGTCACTACTCCCTTCAGTCCACCCGCTATCAGTGCCGCCGTGTTGCTGAGAATTCTTGGAAGCGCAAGTCCAGCCGGTGACGCGAAGTAACGCGGCTCCCAGATCGGATCGAACTTCTGCTTGTACTGGCGAAGCCCGCGGAAATTGTAGAAGTGCTCCCCACGTCGGTACAGCAAAGCGCCGGCGCGGTTCCACAGCGGCGCGAGCGTTCTGTTCTGGAGTCCGGACAACGGGGCCATTCCAAGATTGAAGCGGGAGTAGCCGTTTTCCTTGCCCCAGTTGAACAGCTCGATGAAGAGATATTCCATCGTCGACGCCGGAGCGCCCTCACCGTGGCGCATCAGGTCCACCGACAGCTCGCGGTTGTCCCCGCTGACCCAGACGTTCGCGAACGCAACGATTTTTCCATCACGCCGTACGATTCCCAGAGGAAAATTCGAGAGATATTCGGGATCGAACCGGCCAAGCGAGAAGCCTTTTTCACGCGCCGCCTTGCCAGCGAGCCAGTGATCGGACACCACGCGAAGCTCCTCCACGTACGAGTCAACACACTGCGCAGGCAGCATCTCGAACGTCACACCGCGGCGCCTGACGTCATTGAGCGTACGTCTCAGAGTACGCCTCGCCGGACCATCGAGCGACCACGCCTCGAGATCGATGACTGCCTCTTCACCGATCTTCAGAAGCGTCAATCCCAGGTCGATGTACAACGGCAGAAATCTGGTGCCAACCTCGTAGAAGACTGTCCATCCACCATGTCTGTCCGCCTCTTCGCGGAACCGCCACGCGAGCTCTTCTCCCTCGGCCTGATCACCGACCGGATCTCCAAGCGCAACCCAGCTCCGGCCTTCGATGCCGTACATCAGGAACGCGCGATCATCCTTGCCGAAAAGAATGGCCTTGTCGCGAAGCAGCACGAGATTGGCAATCGTGCCTCGCGAGCTCTCCATGATCTTGCGCACCTTTGCAAGATCTTCATCAGTGGGCAACTCGGGCTCCGGACTCGCATGCCGAAGCATCCTCATCAACGCGAACACGAGAAGGGCCCCAACCGAAAAAATTGACGCACGAAGAAAACGCGGTGCGTCACCGTGCGGACTGAAGCGGAACCACAGCTCGCTCGTGAGCTGCACATGCTTGTACGAAAAGAAACCGAGCCAGAGCGTGACCGCCGTGATGCCAACTACCGCTACGGTCCACGCCGGTCCAAATGGTTCAGATGTCAGCGCAGCTCGCCGATAGAATGCCCCGTGCGACGGAAGCAGGAGCATCAGAACTATCGTTAGAGCAATCGCTTCCTCGTAATCGAGTCCCTTGAGCAATGACGCGAAGATGCCGACGAGGAGCAGCCCGACCGTGAGCCGGTACGCAGCGTCGAGCCTTCGTCTCAGTGCCCACGCAAGCACGATCAGCCCGGCGCCAGCGATGCTTCCCGCGATGTGTGAAATCTCGATAACGCCGAGCGGTAGTATCTGGTGCAGTGCGGTAACACGTCCGCGCACGGACGGAGTCGCCCCGGAAAAGAGGAGGATCACTCCACCAATCAGCGTCGCGGCGCTCAACACTTCGGGAAGAATCGACGGAACCCATCGCACCGCAAACGCACGCGTTGCCGCCGTTGCGGTGGACACCTTCTCTCGCTGGCGGTGAATTTCTGTTATCGCGAGCGCAATTGTCGCAAGAACGAACGGGACGAGATAGTAAATCGCGCGAAACGCGACGAGCGACGCGAGACCCTGAGCAGCCGACACCTTTGGCGTGAGCAGGACCAGCATCAGCGTCTCGAACACGCCCGCACCGCCCGGCACGTGGCTGATCTGGCCGGCTACCTGCGATATCAGGAATACGCCGAGGAACGGCAGGAAGCTGATGCCGTGTCCGGACGGAATCAGCACGAAGAGCACGAGGCCGGCAATTACCCAGTCGATCGTCGCGACGACGAGCTGCGTTATTGCGAGACCGAGCGACGGGAGCGGGAATTCCCAGCCGCGGAATTTCACCAGCCGGCGCTGAACCGAACCAACGAGATAAAGCGCGACGATCGCAAGCAAGGCGATGCCGATCGCCACGAACACCAATGCCGGCAGGCCCGTCAGCTCGCTCGCCGTCGATGGCTCTGCCAGGAATGCCAGGCCCGACACGAAAATCATGCCGAGCGTGAACGTCACTCCCGCGAAACCAACTGCCTGCGCTATCTCGGCCGTCGAAAGTCCCCAGCCACTCCAGAACCGGTAACGAACGGATCCCGCGGTAACGACAGGAAAGCCGAGTGTGTGGCTCAGTCCATACGATATGAATGAGCTGAGTGCGACTTTGCGAATCGGGAGCGACCGCCCCGCGTAACGAAGAGCGATCGTGTCATAGATCGGGAAGATGACATAGCTCAGGCCGGTCAGTGCCAAAGCCACGATGGCGCGCCACGCCGGCGTCGCGAACATCGCACGACTGATGTCGCGATACCGGAATTCCCTCAGCTCTCCGTGAAGAAGCCAGAGCGAAATTCCGACGATGATGAGAATCGCTGCAGGTCCAATCCAGCGCGTTCTCTCCGACGATGATTCTTCGTTGACGGGCATTAATGCCACGTCATGATCCGCCGAGGAGAATTCATGGGGGAGTATGCCGTCAGTTACGCTCGCGAGGCCTGTGCATCCGATGTCTCTGCAACCCCGGAGTCGCCTGCAGGTTGCACCGGGAGCCTGACCGTGAACGTACTTCCCTTCCCGAGCTCGCTCTCGACGCTGATCTGTCCGCCAAGGAGATCGACGAACTGTCTGGTAACAGCGAGTCCCAGCCCGGTGCCTCCGGAGCGTCTTGTCGTCGTCTGCTCGACCTGCCAGAACGGCTCGAAGATCTTGTCGAGGTGCTCCTCCGACACGCCCACTCCCGTGTCCCTGACGAAGAAGTCGACGTGGCCATCGTTCGATCCATTGCCAAGCGAGACTTTGCCGCTGTCAGTGTACTTCACCGCATTCGAAATGAGGTTGAGAAGCACCTGCCGAAGCTTCATCGGGTCAGTCTGAATGGTCAGCGGCGAAACGGCCTCGAGCCTGAACTCGAGGCCCTTGGCTGCGGCAAGGGGTTCTGCCATCGAGGAAACCGACTCGAGAAGCTCATGAACGTCGACTTCCTGAAACTGAACGCGCTCCTTCCCTGCCTCCATTCTCGCCAGCGTCAGAATTTCGTCGATGATCGCCAGCAGATGGTTCGCGCTGGACCTGATGCGGCCGAGCTGCCGTGACTGTTCTTCATTCACAGGGCCAGTGATTCCGTCCGAGAGCAACTCGCCGTAGCCGATGATCGCGGCAAGAGGTGTTCTGAGCTCGTGACTCATTCTGGCAAGGAAGTCACTCTTCGTGCGGCTCGCGGCCTGGGCCAGATGCTGGTTGTGCTCTGCCTGCATGCGCGATGTCACGAGGTCGGTCACTTCGTTTGCAACGATCAGAATCGCATAGACGCCCTCATCGTTGGTCAACGGCTGTAGTACGAAATTGAAATAGCCGCCGGCATGGTGCTCATCGGGAATGATCGAAGCGAACATCTCACGGCCGACAAAGGGCTCACCTGACTCGTAAACCATTTCGATCAACTGTTCGTACTGACCGCCGACTACTGTTGGAACCGCTTCGCGCAAAGGCTTTCCCACCAGCTCGCGGCTGCCCAGCATTTCCGCCGCCTTTGCGTTAGCCAGCTCGAAGACGTGATCTGGTCCCCTGAGCACCGCTATCACGACGGGCGCCTGCGACAACACGCGATCGAAATGTTGAGCCGCTGCCTCTGCCGCTCTCTGTTTCGCGGCGAACTCTGCCGCATTGCGAAGCACCGCTTCCGCGCGGCGCGCGTCGGTCACGTCCTGACCTGTCCCGATCATCCTTATCGGCTTGCCGATTCGGTCCACGACGACTTTGCCCCGCGCGAGAAGCGTGCGCACTTCGCCGTCGGGTCTCACCACGCGGTGATGAAACGTGAACGGCTCCCCGGACGCGAGGGACTCCTCGACGGCCTGACGGGATATCTCACGGTCGTCCGGATGAAGCATGCTCTGATAGCGGTCAAAATCGATTTCGCTGCCATCCGGCTCGAGCCCGTAGATGCGATACAGCTCGGCCGACCATTTGATGGAGTTTCTATCGATGTCCCATTCCCAGCTTCCGAGGCTGGCGAGAGACTGCGCCTCGGCCAGTTGAGCCTCAGTGCTCGTGTGAATCGACTCGTTCAGCTGCTCGAGCTCTTCGTTCAGCGTCTGCGCTTCTTCGGCCTGCTGCTCGAGCTCGGCGGTCTGCGCCTGGAGCTCCAGCGTCTGTTCTTCGAGCTGATGTGAGTAGCGGACGAGGTTGTCGCGCGCGTCGGAGAACAATCCGCCGATGTGGACGATCATGAGCGCGACAAAAATGTAGATGGCGGTAGCGACAATGTCGCTCGAGCCTCGCGGGATTACACCATAAACCCGGTCGACAAAAATCAGCTCGGCCGCAATGAGACTGGCAAGCGCGGCGAGGAGTGCCGGCTTTCGTCCGCCATACCAGGCAGTTAGCGCAACTGGCGCCACAAACAGAATAAAAATGCTCCGCGACAGGTAATCGCGAAGCACGAATGCCACCAGCACCGTGGCTGCCACGGTAAAGAATGCGGCAGCGTATCCCTTCCGGCGATCACGTGACAACGGTTCCGTGTCTTCTTTCACCCTGTACTGTCAAAGGAGCGAGCGTATATCGAGAACTTCTGTACCACAAAATATGACGGGTGCGCGCTGGGAGCGATATCGAAGGGGCCGTTCCGGCCTTCGTCAACTTCCAATAAGTTTGTTGTGCCATGCCGCAACATTCAGCGATAGAACCGGGAAGCTCGATCGATCGCTATGAAGTTGTATCTCTCCTTAGCGCCGGCGGCATGGGAGAGGTATACCGGGCCCGCGATCCACTGCTCGAGCGTGAGCTTGTACTCAAGGTACTGCCCCAGCGCACTCAGTTTCACAGTGAGCCGCTGGAGCGGTTCATTCGCGAAGCGCGTGCGGCATCCGCCCTGAACCACCCCAACATCGTCACGATCTACGCGATCGGCGAATCGGACGGGTGCCACTTCATCGCAATGGAGCTGGTGAAGGGAAAGACGCTTCGCCAGATGGGACGCGACGGCGCGTCGGCAAAGACGGTCGCTCAGGTTGGATCGCAGGCCGCACGCGCGCTCGCGGTAGCGCATGAAGCCGGAATTGTGCATCGCGACATCAAGCCGGAAAACGTGATGGTTCGCGATGATGGCTACGTGAAAGTCCTCGACTTCGGCATCGCGCAGCTCTCTCGCGCAGATGGCACTGAGGACGTCCCGCAGGACTCGCGTCTCACGAGACCCGGAATGGTCGTGGGCACAATGCGGTACATGTCTCCCGAGCAGGCAACTGCGGACGAGATCACTCCCGCGAGCGACATGTTCTCGCTCGGCCTCGTGCTCTACGAACTCGCGACGGGAAGACATCCGTTCGAAGCGAGCTCGGACATGGCCGTCCTCAGCGCGATCATACTTCGCGAAGCTCCGCCGCCATCGAGACTCAATCCGCGAATCCCGCGCGAGTTCGACCAGATCATCGAGCGGATGCTCGCAAAGAATCCTGCCGCTCGGCCGACTGCGATCGAAGTTGCGACCGTTCTCGCTTCGATTGCAGAGCCGGCCGCCGCTGCCGCGAGCGATGCCGCGCCGCAACCCTCGAGAGGAGATGTGGTTGGACGCGAGCTGGAAAAAACGGCACTCCGCGAGGAATTCAACACAGCCGCATCCGGTCACGCGTCCATGGTCTGCGTTTCAGGCGAGCCTGGCATCGGCAAGACCACGCTCGTCGAGGATTTTCTCTGCGATCTTCTCCGAACCTCAGCACACCTCGTTGCGCGCGGTCGTTGCTCCGAGCGTCTGGCCGGAGCGGAGGCGTTCCTGCCAATTCTCGACGCGCTCGAGGATTTGCTGAGCGAGGATCCGGGTGGCGCGATCAGGTCAGCATTTCAAACCCATGCTCCGTCATGGACGAAGCAGGTCGCGCCATTCGCGACCGGACCCGGACCGGCTGCGCCACCGGCTTCACAGGAGCGACTCAAGCGCGAGATCGCCGCATTCCTGGCGGCAGTATGCGCAATGCAGCCGCTCGTATTGTTCATCGAGGACATTCACTGGGCCGACACTTCGACTGTCGATCTTCTCGCATACATCACGACGCGCCTGAGCAACGAGCGGCTGTTCACGATCGTTACGTTCCGACCGTCGGAGCTTCAGCTCGCGCAGCATCCCTTCCTGACCCTCAAGCTCGATCTCCAGACTCGTGGAGTGGCACGCGAGCTTCCGCTTGCGTTTCTCACTGAGAATGAAGTTCGCGCACTGCTCGCGCTGAAATTCCCCGGAAGCGCTTTCCCACAAGAGCTGTCGCGAATGATCCACTCGCGCACCGAGGGCAATCCGCTTTTCGTTGCCGACGTCGCGCAGTATCTGCGAGCAAAGGATGTTGTTCGTGAAGTCGGCGGTGTGTGGTCGGTCGCCGGGTCTCTCCCCGACCTCGAGCGTGAGCTGCCGGAGTCCATGCGAAGCATGGTCCAGCGAAAGATCGGGCAGCTCAGCGAACAGGACAGTCAGCTCCTCGTCGCGGCTTCAGTTCAAGGCCACAGCTTCGATTCAACGGTGATCTCGGCGGCGCTAGAGCGTGATCCTGCGGAAGTCGAAGAGAGGCTCGACGAGCTGGAGCGAGTCTACACGTTCGTGCTGCGCAGAGATGAATACGAGTATCCCGACGGCACTCTGACGACGCGTTACCGGTTCGTTCACGTTCTCTATCAGAATGCGCTCTACGCGTCGCTTTCAGTATCGCGGAAGGTGCAGCTCAGCAAATCGATCGGCGAGGCGCTTCTCAAGGCGAACAAGGGCGTGCCGGGGCCAGTTGCGGCCGAGCTTGGATTTCTCTTTGAGACGGCGCGAGAGGCCGACCGGGCAAGCGAGTACTTCGCCGTCGCGGCGCGAAATGCAGCGCGAGTCTTCGCAATCCAGGAAGCGGCAACGCTCGCCCGCCGCGGACTCGCGATGCTCGCGAAAGTCGAGGAAAGTCCCGAGCGAAAGAATCGCGAGCTGTCGTTGCAGAGCGTTCTCGGGACGAGCCTCGCCGCGTCGCAGGGATATGCCGCTCCCGAAGTGCTCGTCGCGATGGCGCGCGCACGCGTGCTGGCCGAGGAGCTTGGCCAGCAGCCGCAGCTCGCACCTGTGATCTGGGGATTGTTCGCGTACTATCTCGTTTCAGGAGACATACCAGAGGCGAGATCGATCGCCGATCAGTATCTCCGCTGGGCAGAAGCAATTGGCGACCCGCTGATTCTCGTCGGCGCTCATTGCGCGGAAGGAATCTGCCAGCTGTACGTCGGAAACATTCCGCTTTCACGCCAACACTGCGAGCTCGCTGCGACCTTTTACGACCGGGAGCAGCGCCCTGCATATCACGCGATGTATAGAATGGATCCGGGGGTCTTCTTCCAGAGCGAGCGCGCGCGCTCACTCTGGCTGCTCGGTATGCCGGACTCCGCTCTCAAGGCGCGCGACGCTGCGCTCGAGCTTGGCGCCGAAAGTCCCGATCCGCGAAGTCTCGCATTCGCGATGCTTTTCGGTGGCGTTCTTCACCAGCTTCGACGTGAAGCCGACAAGACACTCGAATACACGACGAAGTGCATCGAGATATGCGACGAGCACGGGATCGCGCAGGAGCGAGTGTGGGCGATGGCGATCCACGGCTGGGCGCTCGCTTTTACCGGCAAGCCCGACGAAGGAGTGAAAGAGCTCGAAGCGAGCATCGCAATTCAGCGCAGCAGACACGCCGAGCTGAATCTGACTTTTGCATTGAGGCAGCTCGCCGAGGCGTTGAACAAGCGCGGCTCATACGAGCTGGCGCGAGAAGCAGCGCGCGAAGGACTGCAGATCTCGGAGCGTCACGGCGAAGTCGCGTCGAAAGTCGAGCTTTATCGCATCATGGGCGAAAGCGTTCGCGAGCTCGCTCGCACTGCCGATCTCGATCATGCGGAGTGGGCGACGCGATCGGGCTCGACGGTTTCCCCTGAGGCTTGCTTCCGTGCGGCGGTCGATCTTGCGAAGAAACAGGGCGCGAAAGGTCTCGAGCTTCGCGCAGCAATTGCGATGGGCTACGAGATGGAAGCGCGCGGGCAGGGCGAGCAGGGCCGCGCGATGGTCAAGGAGCTTCGTTCGCAGTTCAATGAAGGGCTCGACACCAAGGATCTGCGCGACGCAGACGCGTTTCTCGCCGGCAAGCCGCTCGTCGCCCTCTAGAAATACTCAGACAAAAAAAGGCCGGTCACAACGACCGGCTCTTTTTTCTCTTCTGCGATCGCCGGCTTCAGAACGCGGTGCTGTACCGAACCGCCTGAAGGTCCACGTGAATGGTGCGCGCGCCGTTCGCAGCGCTGTCGACGGTGATGGATCCCTGCGCATTATCCAGCGGACGCAGCTCATCGCCACCAAGACTCGACGGGTGGAAGCGAATCGTCGCGGTCATCGGAGGCGTGTTGTCGAGAATCTCGAGGCGCAGGCCGTACGTTCCGACATCCAGCGGCTTGCCTAAGTTATTTCCCGAAAAGATGATGTTCAGGAAACCGTCACCGCCATTTTTCGTCACGCCGCCATCGACGGAGACCCAGCAGCTCAGACCGTGATAGTTCTTGTCCAGAGTCCCGATGAACTTTGCGGGAGTGTCCCCGGCAATCTGGCCGATGGAGCCATAGGTGTGATCGACCGCGTTAACCGTACAGGTGTTGGATCCGGTGACTGTCGCGGTTACGTGGAAAGTCGGCGGAGCAACGGGCGTCGTCGGATCGGCATTCTTGCATGCGGATGCCACCGAAATGAGCGCCAGAGCGAAGCAGGAAATTCTCATCGAATAAGGGGTAGAAGACTCTTGATTGACGCCGGGAGGCGGCCAAACGTCACTCGACAAAATCGGGCTATAAACATCTTTTTACCACGGTCAATCCGTCGAGCTCTATCGCCGACATTATTTCTTTCTCGTGTCAAACGGCTTCGTCCAGATCAACATCGCTCCGCATTCTATGTAGCCACCGCCAATCTGCGCGGTCGGTGCAGAGGGATCGCTCGAGCCGAACGCACCAGTCTTCAGACTCACCGTACCAATCGAGCCAATTCCCTGCGTCCCACCCTTTCCCGATATCGTCGCCGGCATTTCGGACGCGCGCGGATAAACCTCGACGCCGAGCACGTCCTCAGGCCTGATGATGTCGTCGAAGCCGGTGGTCGTCGCCCACGGAATCAGATTTCCGTCAACGAACACATTGAGATTGCACGTGTTGCCACCAGCAAGACGAGCCTGCGCGACAGCGATTCCGTTGCTTTGCCGGGCGACCTGAACGGTCGGCACCGACCCGGCGAGATTCGCCATGCCCGAGTGCCAGTGCGACATGAATTCGGAATCGAAGTAGGTCCCGAGACCCGCATCGCGGCGCTGGTAGAAGCCCGTCTGCCAAAGTGCCTTGTCCAGTTTCTTTCCCTCGATGATGATCGTTCCTAGCTGCGTCGCCGCAGGAACGAGCTTCACGGCGAGATGCACTACTGCGCCCGGCCCAACCTCGATCTGAGTCGACGTCGGCACGTAGCCGATGCGACGTGAAGTGAACCGGATCGTTCCTGCCGGAACGTCCGTTATGGTGAACTCGCCGTGCGAATTGGATATCGCGCGCGGCCCGTCGATTATGAACACCTCTGCGGCACCGAGCGGATTTCCGAACGGATCCTTTACGACTCCCTCGAGAGTCACCGTCTGCGGCTGGTTCGAGACGATCGGATTTATTCTCTGCGCGCGAGCCGCCGCAGGAAGGCAAAACAACGCCGCGAATCCGATCGCGAGCATTCCGGTTCGAACGAGATTCGGCTTCAGCATAGGCACCAAACATTGAATGAGGACGGCTTTTGTGAAAGAGCAAAACGCGCTCTGTAAACAGATTAACGGTTCAGCTCCGTGCAATGAGCTAGATTGAGACATACGTCCAAGGGGAAAAGTGACACAGGAATTTGAATTCGTGGACGGCGGACAGACTTTTTTCTGTTCTGTCGAAGCACCGCGGCACGAAGGAATGCCTCCATGGTGGTGGTTCCATTTGAGCGGCCGGGCTCGCAGCACGCGCTATGCGCCATTCGAGGCATCCGCGAAGGACACCAAGCAATCCGTTCAGAAAAGGATCCTCGCCTACTATGCCGAGCTGCTTGCCATCGAGGCTCGTCCAGTCCGGCCCGCATATCAGCGAACGTGGCAGAAGCCAGCTCGGCCAGCCGTTGCCGAGGGCGCGCCAGCAGCCGCAGCACCTCCCGCAGCAGAAACGGCAGCCGTCGCGGAGCCATAAATCTGACTCTCTGAAACGGCGGCGCGTCTCCTGCGTGATGGAGACTTGAAATGCCGAACTCAAAGGCTCCAGCAGTACTTCTGGTTGACGACCGGCCCGAGAACCTGCTTGCGCTGGAAGGGATTCTCGGTCCGTTAGCCGCCGAAACCGGCGCCCGGCTCCTCAGGGCCAACGGCGCCGACGAAACGCTTCGTCACCTTCTTCAGGAAGGTGACGAAGTCGCGCTCGTTCTTCTGGACGTGATGATGCCAGGCACCAGCGGTATCGAGACGGCAGCGCTCATCCGGAGCCGACGCAGCAACGATCACGTCCCGATCATTTTCGTCACGGCCCTCGACGCGGATCGTCGAAACGTCACGCTCGGCTATCAATATGGTGCGGTCGATTATCTAACGAAGCCGATCCAGCCTGACGTTCTCATCGCGAAGGTGCGCGCATTTCTCGATCTGCACCAGCGCCGCGGAGACGCAGTGCTCGAAGAGCGCCGTCGCTACGCGGACCAGATTCACCTCATCAGGGAGCAGGCGCTTCGCGAGGAGACCGCGCTCGTCGAAACACTTCAGCGGGTCGGCACCGCCCTCGCGTCGGAGCTCGATCTCGAGCGCGTCGTTCAGCTCGTTACGGATGATGCGACAAGGCTCACGCGCGCGCAGTTCGGAGCGTTCTTCTACGACATCGAAGATCCGGAGGGCGGCGACGGGACCCACTCACTTTATACTGTTTCGGGCGTTCCGCGTGAGAACTTCTCCGGCTTCCCTCGCCCTCGCGCAACGCCGATATTCGGCCCTACGTTCCGCGGCGAAGCTGTCGTCCGAAGCGATGACATCACGAAGGATCCGCGCTACGGCCAGATGGCACCCTACGATGGAATGCCGCTCGGGCATCTTCATGTAAAAAGTTATCTCGCCGTGCCCGTCAGATCGCGGAAGGGAGAAGTAATCGGCGGACTGGTCTTCGGACACGAAAAACCCGGCGTCTTCGGCGATCGTGAAGAGAGACTCGCCGCCGGTATTGCCGGATGGGCCGCCGTCGCAATGGACAACGCGCGCCTCTATTCCACAGAACGACAGGCACGCGAAGGTGCAGAGGGCGCAACGCGAGCCAAGGCTGAATTTCTGGCGACGATGAGCCATGAATTCAGAACACCTCTAAACGCCATCGTTGGTTACGCACAGCTTCTCGACATGGGCGTGCTCGGCCCTGCCACTGCCGCTCAGCACGCGCATCTTGAAAGACTTCAGGCGAGCGCGCGACACCTTCTGCAGCTGGTCGATGACGTTCTCGACGTTGCAAAAGTTGACGCGGACCGCCTCGATGTCCGCCACGATCTTCTGATGACGGGGGCTGCAGTTTCCGCGGCGGTCACGCTCGTACAGCCCCAGGCCACAGCGAAAGGCGTGCGTCTGCTCGATCTGCGTGGGGATGAGCCAGGCTTTCCATATGTCGGTGACGAGCATCGCGTCCGTCAGGTGTTGATCAACCTTCTTTCCAATTCCATAAAGTTCACGCCGTCTGGTGGTCAGGTGACTATTCAGTGCGGCACTACCGATGAGCCCGCTTCTGGCATCTGGAGAGGTTCACCTGGCGACGACCAGACGGCTGACGCGACGTGGGTATACATAGCTGTCGAAGACACCGGACCCGGTATCGCGCCGGGTATCGCGAGTCGGTTGTTCGAGCCCTTTGTGCAGGGCGATGGCGCCCTCACACGCGAGAAGGGCGGCACTGGACTCGGACTCGCAATCAGCCGAAGGCTTGCGCGCCTGATGGGTGGCGATATCACGGTTCGCAGCGAGCCGGGTACGCAAACACGATTCTGCCTGTGGCTGCCGGCCGCGACCGGGGCGGAAGCGCCGGGTCCACAAACGGTGGCGGACGCGCGGCGAGCCGCGCCGCAGCGCGGCTCTGCCGTTCTCACCGATCCGTCGGAAATCATACTCGACGACGCCGCGTACAACGTGCTGCACGCAATGGCAGTGCGCCTCGCTTCGGACGCTGAGCTGATCGCCGAGCGCTACGTAGCGGCGCTTCGGGCAGACAGACATTTCCCGGGGGTTGGCGATCTGCCGGCGGTGCAGTTGCGCGATCACGTGACGCCGTTCGTCGCACTTCTTGCCTCTCAGCTCATGGTGATCGGAGAGACGCGCGGACAAGCCCCTGATCTCCTTCGTGACGGCGGACAGATACAACGACTGATGGCCGAGTTGCACGGCTCTCAGCGTTACAGGCTCGGCTGGAATGAGAGTGATGTCGAGCGTGAAACAGGACTGCTTCTCGCGGAGATCGACAGGGCTCTTGAAGGATCGATCGATACGGCGAACACGGTTCGCACGTCAGAAGAAGCAAGCGATGCGGGCACTGACATTTCTGAAGAACCGTTGCGGACGGCGGCTGGATACGCAGCGATCGTGGCGCGACACGTGTTGGAGCGGGCGACTCGCACTTCCGTGCGGGCATTCCGGTTTGCGAAGACAGCGGACGCACCTTGAAGCGAAAAGGGAGCACTCTGAAAACCATGCTCGTCGACAAGGTTTTACTTCTGCACCATGTTTGAGTCGTGTACAGCCAGGTGACGACCAAGCCAACGAGCGGCCCCGACAGGCAAACCGGTGACCTCTACCGACTGCTCGTGGATCGCGTTCTCGATTACGCGATCTTCGCGCTCGACCCACAGGGATACATTCTAAGCTGGAACGCCGGCGCTGAGCGGCTAAAGGGTTACAGCCCAAGCGAGATCATCGGGAAGCATTTCTCCATCTTCTACCCCCCGGAAGCACTCGCGGCAGACCGTCCTGGAGAAGAGCTTCGGATTGCGACCGAAACGGGAAGTGTCGAGGACGAAGGCTGGCGAATAAGAAAAGACGGCAGCCGGTTCTGGGCCAACGTCCTCATCACCGCGCTCAGGGACGACAGGGGAGAGCTTGTTGGATTCGCGAAAGTCACCCGCGATCTGACAACCAGACGGTCCGCGGAAGACGCGCTGCGGCAGAGTGAGGCACGCTTTCGACTTCTGATTAAAAGCATCCAGGGTTACGCCGTCTTCATGCTCGATCCCACCGGGCACATCGCGACCTGGAACGAGGGAGCAGAGCGGATCAAGGGCTTTACAGAAGATGAAATAGTCGGCAAACACTTCTCCGTCTTTTATCCGCCTGAGGATTCCGACAAGCCGGAGCGTGAGCTCCACGTCGCAAAGGCGACCGGCAAGAGTGAAGAGGAAGGTTGGCGCGTTCGAAAGGACGGCTCGAGGTTCTGGGCGAGCGTCATCATCACAGCCATCTACGACGCAAAAGGCGACCTGGCGGGTTTTGCCAAAATCACGCGCGATCTGACCGAGCGTAGAGCGGCATACGAAAGAGCGCTCGACGATGCCCGAAGAATCGCGGCAGAAGAGGCTGGACGCGCTGCCGCAGAAAGGACCGCAGCCGAGCTTCGCTCGTTGTCAGAGCAGCTGCGCGTGCAGGCGGCGGAGCTGGAGCGACAGCGCTCTGAAGCCGCAGGCGCAAACCGGGTGAAAAGTGAATTCCTCGCAGCGATGTCCCACGAGCTTCGAACTCCGCTCAATGCAATCGGCGGGTATGCGCAGCTGATTCAGCTCGGACTCAGCGGACCGGTCACGGAAGCGCAGCTAAAGCAGCTCGACCGGGTTCAGCGAAGCCAGCAGCATCTGCTGAGTGTCATCAATGACATACTGAATTTCAGTCGCATCGAGGCGGGCAAGCTCACGTACGACATCCACCCGCTGCTCGTTCGAGACACCATCGAGGCTGTTGCGCCAATCATCGAGCCACTAACCAGGAATGTCGGAATTTCACTTGTGGTCAAAGAGTGCCCACCCGATCTCGCGGTGCATGCCGATCACGCCAAGTTCGAGCAGATCCTGATCAACCTGCTTTCGAACGCAGTGAAATTCACGCCGGCCGGCGGCTACATTTTTCTCGAATGCGGTGCCGATGGAAACTCAGTCTGGCTTCGCGTGCGCGATACAGGTGTCGGAATTGCAGGCGAACATCTCGAGACCATTTTTGCGCCGTTCGCGCAAGTTGGCCGAACGCTCGCCTCACCGAAAGAAGGCACAGGTCTTGGGCTTTCGATAAGCCGCGAGCTGGCGCGAGGGATGGGCGGCGAGCTGACGGCCGAGAGCGCCGAAGGAGCTGGTTCGACTTTCACGCTGAAGCTCCCCCGCGCAGACGTAACAGAAGTGCACGCCTCGCACTACTGAGCATCATGCTGCGTCGCTCATTTCCGCTGCTGGTTGTCGCTGCGGTTCTCATCTGTGCAGGCTGCCGGCAGACTGGGCCGGCTGATAGAGCCTCAACTTACCGGCCTCGCATTCGTGAGCTTACCGTCACGACGGTTCCGCTTCTCGTGAAGGAAGAGCAGAATGTTCTTCCTTTTCTCAAGCCTGCGTTTGCGAAGGGCGGCGTTCTCGAGGGCAAGGAAGTCTACGCGTTTTCGCCGAGTACTTTGACGGTTGTCGAAGGCGACACGCTTCATCTCACACTCATCAATCCTGAAGACGACGTGCATTCGTTCGTTCTGCCGGATTTCGTCGTCCCTCTTCCTGGAGGAACGACAACGCACGCGACATACATCGCGAAGCACGCCGGGATTTTTCCAATCGTTTGCGCCGTCGCCTCACATCTCCCAATGATGTCCGGTCAGCTCGTCGTGCTGTCGAGCAAGACGATGGATTGATTGACGGACACCGACGAGCTGGTAAGCGTCGCTCGTGAGAATTCCGAAGCCGCCCTGAAGCGACTCGGCTCGAGTCCCCATGGCTTGAGCAAGGCCGAAGCGGAATCCCGCTGGAAACAATTCGGGCCGAATGAAATTGCACGCGAAAAACGCCGGTCGGGCTTCGTGCGGCTCATCAGCAACATCAGGAATCCACTGGTGCTACTTCTCGTTGCACTGGGGACACTCTCGTTCCTGACCGGCGACATGCGGGCGACGGTCGTGATTTTCGTGATGGTCATTCTCGGCGTCGTTCTCCGTTTCGTTCAGGAGACGCGCGCCGATAACGCGGCCGAGCAGCTTCGTGCGATGGTGAGCAGCACCGCGACTGTGGTTCGCGATAACGCCGACAAGGAGATTCCGCTCAGGATGCTCGTGCCTGGCGATATCGTTCGTCTCGGCGCCGGTGACATGGTGCCTGCCGACGTGCGCGTGCTCTCCGCGAAGGACCTGTTCCTCAACCAGGCGGCACTCACAGGCGAAGCTCTGCCTGTAGAGAAAACAGCGGCCGACGCTGCGGCGGATGCTCAGAACCCGCTGGAGCTTCCCGACATCTGCTTTCTCGGCTCCAATGTCGAAAGCGGAGCGGCAACGGCACTCGTCGTCCGCACTGGAGCAAGGACATACTTCGGGTCACTCGCGGCGAGCATTTCCTCTGAGCGCGAGCTGACGAGCTTCGACAAAGGCATCAACAAGTTCACGTGGTTGATGATCCGTTTCATCGCGGTGATGGTGCCGGCAGTTTTTCTCATTAACGGCCTCAGCAAACACGACTGGCTCGAAGCGTTTCTGTTCGCGATGGCGGTGGCTGTCGGTCTGACGCCTGAGATGCTGCCGATGATCGTCACCGTGAATCTGTCGAAGGGCGCGCTGGCGATGGCGCGGAAGAAAGTCATCGTCAAGCGGCTCAACGCAATCCAGAATTTTGGTGCGATGGACGTGTTGTGCACCGACAAGACCGGCACGCTCACGCAAGGCAGGATCGTTCTCGAAAAGCATCTCGACGTGCACGGCGATCCGAGCGAAAAGGTTTTGCACTACGGCTATCTCAACAGCTATCACCACACCGGACTGAAGAATCTTCTCGACGAAGCGATCCTCGACCATGAGGAGCTGGAAGAACGCCTGAAGATGAAGGAGCAGTACCGGAAGATCGACGAGATCCCGTTCGACTTCGTTCGCCGGCGCATGTCGGTGGTGGTCGAAGACGAAACGGGATTGAACACTCTGATCTGCAAGGGCGCCGTGGACGAAGTCATGAGCCTCTGCACTCACGTCGAGGTGAAAGGCGAGGTCATCGAAGTTCTTCCGGAGCACGACGCCAAACGCCGACAGCTCGCTGACCAGCTGAACGGCGAGGGATACCGGGTGATCGCCCTCGCCTACAAGCGAATGCCTGGCGGGTCAGACGAAGCAGTCTACTCGGTGAAGGATGAATGCAATCTTGTCCTCCTTGGTTTTCTGGCTTTCCTCGATCCGCCCAAGAGCACCGCGACTGAAGCTCTGAAGCGTCTTCATGCGTTGCATGTCGACGTGAAAGTTCTGACCGGCGACAACGAGATCATCACCGCCTTCATCTGCAAGGAAGTCGGCATGCCGGTCGAGCATCTTCTGCTCGGCTCCCAGATCGAGACGATGAGCGACGCTGAGCTGGTCGTGGCCGTTGCGGCAACCAGTGTGTTTGCAAGACTCGTCCCCGCTCACAAGGAGCGAATCATCCATGCGCTTCAGAGCGGGGGACACGTGCTCGGGTTCATGGGTGACGGGATCAACGACGCGCCTGCGCTCAAGGCGGCCGACGTCGGTATCTCGGTGGACAGCGCAGTCGATATCGCGAAGGAATCGTCAGACATCATTCTGCTGGAGAACAGTCTTCTCGTTCTCGAGCAGGGCGTGCTCGAGGGCCGGCGCGTCTTCGGCAACATCGTCAAGTACATCAAGATGGCAGCGAGCTCGAACTTCGGAAACATGTTCAGCGTTGTCGGCGCGAGCGCCTTCCTTCCCTTCCTTCCGATGCTGCCGATCCAGGTGCTGACCAACAATCTTCTGTACGATTTTTCTCAGACCACCATTCCCACCGATCAGGTCGACACGGACTGGCTGACAAAACCAAGGCAGTGGACGATCGGCAAGATCATGCGATTCATTCTGTTCATCGGGCCGATCAGCTCGATCTTCGATTATCTGACGTTCTTCATGATGCTCTACATCTTCGATTGCTGGCACAATCCGGCGCTCTTCCGGACCGGATGGTTTGTCGAGTCGTTGTTCACCCAGACGCTGATCATTCACGTCATCCGCACCAACAGGATTCCGTTTTTCGAAAGCCGCGCGAGCTGGCCGCTGATCTTCACATCGATCATCATCGTCGCGGTCGGCGCGTGGCTGACAGTCTCGCCGCTCGCGAACACGCTCGGCTTTGTAAAACTCCCGCCGCTCTACTGGGGATTGTTGGCCATCATGCTCGTCAGCTATGCGATTCTGACGCAGGTTGTGAAGAGCCAGTTCATTCGCAAATTTGGCGATTGACTTGTTGGGCCCTGAAACCGAATATCCGTTTGGTATCCCGGGTGCCAAATTGTTTTTGCGGGGTATAAGGCTACCGACCCGAATCGATTTTGGAAGCACTAAGGCTATATAAGTCAATACTTTATCTTTGGCTCCAATTGGTGTAAACTTCTGTATATGAACACAGTCAACTACGCCAGAAACGCCCTCTTGGGTGTTACTGCGGCTGCCTTTTTTGGTGCGCCGCTGTCGCCGAGTTTCAACCGGAACGGTCCGGTTTTGACTGCGGCGGTCACATTTGTGACCGCCAAGTCGAATACCGGCGCGGGGTCGGACACATCCGCAGTCAGGCCCAGGAGCGATGCTGATCTGGCCCTCGATGCTCTTGGGAAGATGGTCGGCCAACTGAGCGATCCGCGCGCCCTTGGTGACGCATTCCACGGGTATTTCGCGTACAAGACCGCTCATCCGGCCGACGTGAAGAAGCCATATCTGTACTTTGTCGATTACGGTTTGCCGAGCACCAAGCCGCGTGGCTATGTGTTCGACATGGTGGCGAACGCGATCGTCGATGGCCCGTTTATGGTCGCGGCAGGCCGGGGTTCTTCGCCGAACAAGGATGGCGTTCCAACGGTCTTCTCGAACCGCTCTGGAAGCGCTGCGACGTCACTTGGCCTTTACCTCGCTGACAACATTTATGGATTTACGGGACACACCGGCGGCCGCACCTATTCGGCTGTTGGACTCAGGCTCAGAGGCTTGTCGACAGGCTTCAACGACAACGCTTTCAGTCGCGGTGTAGTCGCGCACGGTGCTCCGTATGTGACCGCGACGAAGGCTGG
Organism: Gemmatimonadaceae bacterium; assembly: GCA_017881685.1. Taxonomy (GTDB): domain Bacteria; phylum Gemmatimonadota; class Gemmatimonadetes; order Gemmatimonadales; family Gemmatimonadaceae; genus UBA4720. The sequence goes on along the minus strand of JADGQR010000229.1, from coordinate 4,554 downwards.
ACGCAGCGAAGGTTGTCCGGCAATGGAGCCGGCGCGTGCAGAGCGACTGCTTCCGAAGCTTGCGAACGGTGGACTCGTTTTCCTTTTTGCTCCGCGTGAGGACTGGCTGGCGAAGGATCCGTGGCTCGCGCCGGGAACGTCGAGCGTTGTCGCGAGCGCTGCAAGCCCGAACTGATTCCTTAGCGCGATTACAGTAGCATCAAAGGCCCGGCACTCGATTGAGCGCCGGGCTTTCGCTTTATGTGCTACCCGGGGTTGGCTCCTAGCGGCCCCGCGTTGTTCCTGGAAGACCACGCGCGAATCCTTGTCGGATCAGCCCTGCAGCTCCGCGCCCGTTACGACCCGCCACGTGTCGCGCGCAATAAGCAGCTCCTCGTCAGTCGGAATCACCCAGACCTCGACGCGGGACTTTGCTCCGTCGATTCTCCCTTCGCCGCCCCCGACAATCGCCTTGTTCTTCGCGTCATCGAGCTCGATTCCCATCCACTCGAGACCGGCACATATGCGGCGGCGCACTTCTGGAGAATTCTCTCCGATTCCGCCGGAAAGGATCAACGCGTCTGCGCCGTTCATCGCCGCGAGATAAGCGCCGATGTACTTCCTTGCCCGATAACAGAAAATGTCGATTGCAAGCCGCGCGCGACGATCACCGTTCTCTGCTTCCTCTGCCAACAGCTCGCGCATGTCAGGAGTCAGCCCAGAGATGCCGAGCAGTCCAGACTGCTTGTTCAACAGCGAGTCGATCTCGTTGAGGTTCAATCCTTCCTTGGAGGAGACGAAATCGATGATCGCCGGATCCAGATCACCTGAGCGTGTCCCCATCACGAGTCCTTCGAGCGGTGTGAAGCCCATCGACGTGTCAACCGATTTTCCTTCGACAATGGCGCATGCTGATGCACCGTTGCCGAGGTGTAGCGTCAGGATTTTTGTCCCTTCACGAGTTCTTCCGGTGAGCTGACGGTACCGGTAGGCGATGTATCGGTGAGATGTCCCATGGAAGCCATAGCGGCGCACGCGATAGCGCCGGTATAACTGATACGGAATCGCGTAGACGTAGGCTGTCTCGGGAAGACTGTGGTGGAACGCAGTGTCGAACACAGCGACTTGCGGAACTCCCGGTCCGACGACCGAGCGCGCTGCCGCTATTCCACGGAGATTGTGCGGATTGTGGAGTGGCGCGAGATCGATGAGCTCCTCGAGCTGGCGCCTTACCTTCTCGTCCACGCGGACTGACTGCGAGAAGCGCTCTCCTCCGTGCACGACTCGGTGCCCGACTGCCTCGATCTCTCCTACGCTAGTTATGGGAACGCCGGACTCGTCGCTCATGAGCCAGCCGACGATGTATTCGATGGCGGCCGTGTGATCGCGAAGCGGATGCGCACGTCTCACGTCCTCATGCCCTGCCGCTGACAGCGTGAGGATCGCTTCCCCACCAATGCGCTCGATCTGACCACGCGCAAGCCTACGGTCGGTCGCTGCAGCAATCGATGCTTCGTCAGTCTCGACAAGCTGAAACTTGACCGACGATGATCCGACGTTGAGGACGAGAATCTTCACTTGCCTTGACTCCGATCAGGTGGATATCGCACAGCCGGAAGATATGCGTCCATCGATGAGGGCGCGCATTCCTCAGGAATTGGCAGCGCTTCTCGTCGCCCGAGAGCCTACCAAGTATCCTCCCTTCCCCGACTTCGCACGACGTGCGAGAGCATCATCTTGTCCAACTGATCATAGGGACTCGCTGAGCTTTGCTTCTCTTTCGGGAACCCCGCCCATGCAAAACTCAAATTCTGATTTTTTCGAACGCGACACACACCGGCTGACTTACGCTGACGTGAAGCGTGACGTTGCCGCCCGGCTGAAGAACAGCTGCGCCGACTGGGCACCCGAGGAATTCGAGGCCATCGTCGAGAAAGTCACGCTGACGACAATGAAGTACCCAGCGCCGCGCAGGTTCTTCGCTGACTGACGAATGACACCGTCAGGATTTCTCGACGTGTACGAGGTAGGCTTCGACCATCAGCAGATTTTTTTCGCCTGATTCACGAATGATCGTGAGGAGCCTGTCCATCTTCACGACTTCCTCGAGCTGCTCGTCGATGAACCACTGGAGAAAGCTCTGCGCGATGTAGTCGTTTTGACCAACGGCGAGGTCCATCAGGCTGCTGATCTGCCGCGTCACTTCTTCTTCCCATTTCAGCGCGGCTTCGACTGCGTCAGCGGCTGAGGCGAACACGGCGATCGGAGCCGGTATCGGTGGAATCTCGAGTCCGCCTTTCGTCTCCATCAGATATTTCACGAACTTCATCGCATGCTCTCTTTCCTCTTCGGCCTGCTTGATGAAGAGCTTCGAAAGGAGCGTGAGCTGCCGCTTCTGAAAATGCGCCGCGATGCTCAGGTACTGCATGCTCGCGCCGAACTCGTGTCCGATCTGAGCGTTGATTGCCGAAGCGAGTTCAGGGCTGATCAGCACGTCGTTCTCCGTTGGATGTAGTCCGTGATTATACGTCGATGCGGACAGAGATGGAGCCGGCACTCGACTCTCGTCTCTACTGCAACGACTTCTTGAATCAGGGTTTTCCTTACATTGTGTCAGTGGCCCCGGAATTATGTTAGCAGCACTGCACTTCGCGCAGGCGCTACTTCCCGAATACGGACGGCCCAATGTTCATCGACCAGATTCATGGCCGCTTTACAACCTCCACGTTTGCTGCACTCTTCGCGCTAACCCTGTGCGCTGGCCCTGCCCTCGCCCTGCCACGAGTCGCTATCTCTCCTCCGTTTTCGGCGAACGCAATTGACGCCGGCCTCGGGGTTCACGCCGACCATGCGGTCGCGCCGGCTTCTCTCTACGCTGCTTTCGCCAAACACCTCGTGCCCAGTTTTTCGCGGCAGACAGGGCTGGCCTGCGGCACGTGTCATTACCAGTTCCCGCAGCTCACGCCGTTCGGGCGGCTGTTCAAGCTGAACGGCTACACGCTCACAGGGATGCCGACAATCGGTCAGCCTGGAGACTCGGCAGGCCATGAATCGCTGAAGCTGGCGAGCATTCCCCCCATCGCGGCCATGGTTGTGACCGGACTTACGCAAACGTCCCGCGCGCAGCCCGGAACGCAGAATGGAACGGTGAGCTTTCCACAGCAGCTGAGCCTGTTCATCGCGGGGCAGATAAGTCCGCACGCCGGAATGTTCGCTCAGTTCACATATGCCGCTGCCGACGGAGCGATCGGCATCGACAATGTCGACATGCGTTGGGCAAAGCATGGATCAGTCGCTGACCGCGATCTTCTTTTCGGATTGACTCTCAACAACAACCCGACGGTCCAGGACGTTTGGAACACGGCGCCGGCCTGGAGCTATCCGTTCATGAGCTCTGATGTCGCTCCGACACCCGCAGCAAGCACGCTGATCGACGGCGGCCTCGGGCAGCAAGTGGCGGGACTCGGCGCCTACTCTCTGTACAACAACATGTTGTACGCTGAGGTCAGCGCGTACAGATCCGCACCTCAAGGTGCACAACAGCCGCTGGGAGATGCAGCGGAAAACGCGACGAAAGGTGTCATCCCGTACTGGAGAGTCGCGCTGCAACACGTGTGGCCGTCAACCTACGGCATGATCGGAACGTACGGGTTCGCAGCGAAGCTATATCCAAGTGGGGTGGTCGGACCTACTAACGATTACACTGATGCAGCGATCGACGCGCAGATCGAGCACAAAGCTGGATCAGCAATGTGGATTGGCCGCGCCGCCTTTATCCACGAAAGTCAGACTCTCACCGCGTTCGAGTCTGCAGATCCGGCAGCGTCGGCGAATCTGAAAAACAATCTCTCGACCTTTCGCACGAACCTCACGTTCGAGCCGAGTATGCGGTATTCCGTCACAGGGGGGTACTTCCAGAGTAACGGGACGAGCGACGCAATATTGTTTGCCCCGGCGGAGCTGACCGGCAGCAGGACTGGCAGTCCGAACTCGAGAGGGGCGATCGGTGAGCTCACGGTAAATCCCTGGCAGAACACAAGGCTCGGATTTCAATACGTGGTGTACAACAAGTTCAACGGGGAGTCGAACAACTACGACGCGTCGGGTCGCAGCGCATCCGACAACAACACGCTCTTTCTCTATTTGTGGCTGGCGTTCTGATGTGGACACCGGAGAGTAGAATGAGTGATCGAATGTCCAACCAGGGCGGAGACTTGATATGAGGAATGTGGAATCGCGATTCGGCACATGGGGCATGCTGCCGTTGAGGATTGCTGTCGGTCTCGTGTTCCTGATGCATGGAGGGCAGAAGCTCTTCGTGTTCGGAGCGGCAGGAACAGCCGACATCATGGACAAGCTGGGCATTCCGCTGCCCTTTGCCGCCGCCATCGTCGTCATCACCGTCGAGCTCCTTGGCGGATTGGCCATTCTGCTCGGCGGGTTCACACGAATCGCCGGAGCTCTGCTCGCATTCGAGATGGTGATTGCAATTCTTGTAGCGCGGCTGCACGGAGGCTTCTTCGCACCGTACGGCTACGAATTCGAGCTGACGTTGCTGATGGCCTCTTTGACGTT
>JADGQR010000228.1 GCA_017881685.1 Gemmatimonadaceae bacterium | reverse complement strand
TCGCCCGGATGGAATGTCAGTCTCCGAGCTCGAGAGCGGGCTCCTCGAGCTTGGCAAGCGGCTGTACTCGGCCGAAGAAAAGAAGGCCCGCACGCGTGCGTTCAGGCGACAGTACCAAAAGCGTTGGCAGCCAACCCCAATCGCAGAGGGAATCGACCGATGACAGACAGAACGGGTTTCTACAGGATGGTTTTTCTTGTTGGCGCTGCATATGACATGATTCTCGGAGCGGTGTTCTTCCTTGCGTGGAGACCGATCTTCGACACGCTCGGCATTCCGCATCCCGAAACCACTGCGTTCCTCCACATCGCGGCGGCCTACATCTTCGGACAGGGGCTGAGCTACTGGTATGTCTCCCGGAACATCATCCGAAACGTCGACATGGTGCGGGTTGGCATCGTTTACAAATTCATCTACGTGGGACTGGCAGCCTACTATCTGGCAATTGGTCAGATGCCCCACATGGTGTTCACATTGTTCGCTGTATGCGATCTCGTTTTCCTGGTGCTCTTCGTCGCGTGTCTGCGATGGGAGGCGGCTTCATCTCCCGAAGGTCGGCCCGCTAGTGCGTAGCGGCCGATGAGTGTGAGCGGTTCGCAAGCGATGGCATCGGAGCCGGTGGAGCTGACAGACGATCCGGCGTTCGCCAGGCGGATCATTCGCCTGGCTATTATCAGCTCGGTCGCGCTCGGACTGGTGTGGCTGCTGGCAAAGGCCACGCTCGATGTGCGCCCCAGCGTCCAGGCCAGTCTGGCGCTGGGGTGGTTGATGATGCCTTCCATCCTGCTGCTCAGTCTTCGTTGGCCGCGCCTTAGATATGCGCTGGCGATTCCGTCAATGCTCGTCGGAGTGCCTCTGTTGATCATCTGCGCAACTGCACTACCCGATGGGCAGATGGCAAGAACCGGCTGGCTAATTCTGACGGCAGGCATCTTGAGCGGCGGCATACTTGGTATCTGGTTCTGGTTCAGGTGGGTGCCCGTACCAAGCGTGCTTCACGCACCGTTCTCCCTCGAGCGGTGGGTGCTCATCGGGATTCACGTGGCGCTCGTTGTTTCGGGTCTCGCCCTTGTGGGTTTAGCCGTCTTGTAGCGTGTCCCCTCGAAGCAGGGTCCCTGCTCAACGGCTCAACGAAAAAGGCTCGCCGACCAAAGTCGGCGAGCCTTTCTTCTGGAACGGCTTTGATCAGCCGTTGGGCGTTATGGGATTGCCGGGAATGATATGAATGTCGCCGACGAATGTTTTCTTCAGCTGATCGAGCAGCTCGTTATGCGGCTCATCCGCATTGCCTGCCGTCTCGGCCTGCGGCCTTTTCTGCGGCTTCGGTCGCTCCCCCTGGAGGAAGCAGCGCATCAACGAATTCGTCGACATTCTGCCAGCGGTCTTCGATACGGTTCGACATCGCCTTCGAAATCGCGGCGACGACATTTTCAGGTACGTCATCGCGAATCGATCTGAGAGGACGCGGCGCGGTAGAGAATCGCGCAGCCATCAGAACCTGCGGCGTGCTTCCAGCAAACGGCTGCGATCCCGACAGCATCTCGTACACGACACATCCGAGCGAATAAATGTCCGTGCGAAGATCGAGGTCCCGACTGCCAGTCACCTGTTCGGGGCTCATGTACGCTGGCGTTCCAACCGTGATACCTGTGCGAGTGAGCCGGTCCCCGGTCGATCCTATGATCGCTCGCGCGACGCCGAAGTCGAGGACATAAACCTTGTCGCCGGAGAGTAGAATGTTCTCGGGCTTGATATCGCGATGAATGATGTTGCGCTCGTGCGCATAGCTCATCGGCCCCGCGACGGCCGCAGTTATCCGGAGCGCTTCATCAACGGACAGGCGCCGCTCGCGCATCAGCCGCTCCTTCAGCGATTCGCCTTCGACGAATTGCATCGCGTAGAAGGGAAGCGTGCCTGCCATGCCGCTATCGAGGACGCGCGGAATGCGCGGATGATCCAGCTCCGACGCAAACCCGATCTCGCGGAAGAAACGCTCGCGGGTCACCACGCTTCCGAGCTCGGGACGCAGAACCTTCACGGCGACACGCGAGCCGTCGCGAATGTCGGTGCAGAGATAGACAGTCGCCATCCCGCCGTGGCCCAGCTCTCGTTCGATTCGATAATGCTCGCCGAGCATTTCGTCGGGCCGGTCGTGGGGAGTCGGAGGCACGCCTACCTGTGAGGTGAGTCGGTTCTCTGTGCTTGCGGAGAATCACAACGACGGCCTTCCGGCCGTCGTCCAAAACCCATATTACGGCGCGCTCGCAGCCACCCGCAACCTCACGAGGTCACGCGTGCTCTTCGGTCATCAGCTCACGGCTCGACGATGCCGTTTCGGATCGCGTATTTCACGAGATCGCTGACCGACCGGAGTCGGAGCTTGCGCATGATGTTCGTGCGATGTGACTCGACTGTCTTCACGCTGATGCCGAGCTTGGCGGCTACTTCCTTGCTGCTTCGAGACTCGGCGACGAGCTGAATGATTTCACGCTCACGGGGAGTCGTCGTCACCCTGGGAATGTCCGCGCCTTCGATATTCTCGCTTCTCAGCTGGCCGTCGAGTACGAACTCGGCCACGGCGTTGGTGACCCAGGGCTTGTGCCGGCGGACGCTCTCAATCGCGGCGACCAGGCTGTGGTCAGCGTCCGACTTGAGCACGTAGCCTTTTGCGCCGGCCTTGAATACCTGGCGGGCAAGCTCTTCGGAGTGGTGCATCGTGAGGACGAGCACCTCCGTGTCGGGCGACGCCTTGAGGATCTGCGGCGTCGCCTCGATGCCATTCAATCCGGGAAGGCTCACGTCGAGCACGACGAGATCCGGATGGAGCTCGGCAACTTTTTCGAGCGCTTCATGACCATTTGAGGCTTCGCCGCACACTTCCCACCCAGGCTGCGCTTCGAGGAGTCCCCGTACTCCACGGCGCACAACCGCGTGGTCATCGACGATCAGGATGCGAAATGCGGTCACTCTGATTCACCAGGAAGTGGAAGTGTTGCACGCACCGTCGTGCCTGTCTCAGTGGATGTGACGGTGAGTGTCCCGCCGATCTGCTCGATGCGCTCGTGCATGCCCGGGATACCAACCCCTAACGAATGGCGGGTCGAAGGCGTGAGGCCTCCACGGGCAGGTGAGAGTCCCTGTCCCCAGTCTTCAATCTCGAGCACGACCAATGCGTCATCGTGCGAGAGTCTGATTGCGGCGCGCGGGCTTCGCGCGTGACGATGAATGTTGTTGAGACTTTCCTGAACGATGCGAAACAGCGTCGTCTCCATCTCCCGCGGCAGGCGTTCGAAGTCTTCAGGCAAGGTCAGGTCAACCGGGATTCCGCTGCGTTGACCGAACCCGGTCGCAAACCAGCGAAGCGCTGACGTGAGGCCGACCTCGTCGAGAAACGGCGGGTGAAGCAGATACGATAAAGTCCGCACGTCCCGCATCGATTGTTCGGCGAGTGATGCACTCTCCGACAACAGCGCCCTCAGGCGTGGGGAAAGCCCGACGGCGTCTCGCTCCAGCGCGGAGAGATTCATCTTCAATGCGGCGAGATCCTGCGCCGTTGTCTCATGCAGCTCACGAGCAATTCTTCTCCTCTCATCGTCCTGAACTTTCATCAGGCGCCCAGCCAGTGCACGAACGTGATTCAGTGACGAGCTCAGCCGTTCCTCGGCTCGCTTCTGAGTTGTCATATCCACGACCGTGCCGAAGTACTCTAGAATCGGCCCGGACTTGGGAATGACCGGATGCGCAACAAAGTGAATGTGTTTCTGCGATCCATCGGGCATCACGAGCCGATAGTCACCTTCGACGTCGCGTGAGTCTATTACTGCGTTCCGCAGGATCGATTCCACGCGGCGGGCATCGTCAGGATGGATCCGCTTGATGAGGTCCGGAAGACGTGGCGGCCCTCCCGCCGGCACGAACCCACAGATGCGAAAGATTTCCTGCGACCAGTATTGCTCATCGGTACCCAGGTTCCACGCCCAGCTGCCGGTGTGACTGATGCGCTCGCCTTCAGCGAGGTACGCCTCGCTTCGCCGAAGCTCGTCCTCGGCTTTTCTCCGCATGGTGATGTTGTATCCCGTCACCAAAGTGCGCTTCTGGCCGTCGAGCTCGAGCGTATCCAGAAACATCAGCATCTGGAGAACTGAGCCGGATTTTGTGCGTGTGCTGATTTCGGACGCGCTGACAGATCCCTCTGCCGCCAGTCTTCCGCGAAGTGCATGGAAATCTTCGGGACTGTCGTAAAGATTGATCTCGATACCAGTCTTCCCGATCACCTCGTCGCGCTCGTATTCGAACGTGCGAAGGAACGTCTCATTCACGTCGATGAAACGACCTTCGGGATAGGTGGTGAGCGTGGCAGGGACCGGATTGGCGTGAAAGACTTTCGAGAACCAGTCTTCACGCGAAGACTTGCCAGACGACAGGTCATCCAGGCGGACGGTCAGTCCCCGCAGATCGGGCCATTCACCGGAGTGGGTCAACTGACTGCTGCCGTCCTCCGCACCCGCAACTGGAAGGTCGAGCCATCCGAGGTCGAGCCCTGAACTGAAAGCTCGCCTCCAAGTCCGCGTGCGAGGTCGCGACTGATCGCAAGACCAAGCCCGGTACCTTCGTGTCCACTTGAAAGCTTGCGATCGAGCTGGACGAACGGCTCAAACACGGCGCCAACCTTGTCGGCCGGAATTCCAAGCCCCGTGTCTTTCACGGAGACGACAATCCAATCGTCTTCGACGTCGCATGTTACAGAGATTGCGCCTCCATTGTCGGTGAACTTTATCGCGTTCGAGAAAAGGTTGAGAATTATCTGTCTTACCTTTTCGCCATCGGCCCACGCGGTTTGTCCTTCGGTGGTACACGAATATGTGTACGTCAGGTCCTTCGCGCGGAGCTGAGGCGTGACGAACGGCCCGATTTCCCGGAGCAGCAGGCCGGCCAGCTGCGCAGCCTTCCGATGGTCTTCGGTATGCCTCCTGCTTCGTCGTCCGGCATCAGACGATTATTGCTCACGGAAAGATCGGTCATGTCCAGTCGTTTCGGGGCATCGAGTGCAGCGATTATACGAGTACGGACGCAGAATGTATTCCGTGTCGTCGGAGCTGAGAAGGCGGACACTCCTTAGCGGACTTGCCCGGGCTCGGGTAACTTGTCTGAAGCGGAGCATTCCGACCTGATGAGCAGATGCCGATAAAGACAAAGAAGCCCATCGAATTCACCGGCGAGTCGCGCGTAATACGGGCGGCGCAGATCGGTATGGTCGTAAATGCCGCGCTTGCAATCATCAAGCTCGTCGCCGGTATTCTCGGCAACACCTACGCGCTCGTTGCGGACGCCGTCGAATCGACCGCCGATATTTTCGGATCGCTCGTAGTCTGGGGTGGCTTGAGGGTCGCGAGCCGCGATCCCGATGATGAATATCCATTCGGATATGGGAAGGCCGAATCGGTTGCGGCCGTGGTCGTCGCGATGATGCTTCTTGCGGCGGCGGTTGGAATCGCGATTGAAGCAGTGCGCGAGATCCGCACGCCTCACCAGACTCCCGCGCCGTGGACCCTCATCATCCTTGTCGCGGTCCTGATCGTGAAATACTTGATGTATCGAAGGACCGACGCGATTGGGGCAGAAGCAGGGAGCACCGCAGGAAGAGCCGACGCCTGGCATCACCTGAGTGACGCCATCACATCGGCGGCTGCTTTCATTGGAATCTCGATCGCGGTTTGGGCAGGACCAGGATGGGAGCAGGCAGACGACTGGGCCGCGTTGTTTGCGTCAGCCGTGATCTTCTACAATGGACTCCTGCTCGTGCGGCCTGCGCTTCACGATCTGATGGACAAGATGCCGGGAAGCGAGATCATCCAGCCGGTGCGCGATGCCGCCGGTTCAGTCCCGGGCGTTCTCGACGTCGAGAAGCTATCGGCGCGTAAAGCGGGACTCGTCTATTACGTGGACATTCACGTTCAGGCCGATGCTGCGATGTCGCTTCAGGATTCGCACCGATTGAGCGGCGCGGTGAAAAGCGCCATTCGTACGAACGTCCCCAGAGTCGCCGGCGTTCTCGTCCACATGGAGCCTTACGATGAAAGCTCCGCGCGAACGAGAACGCCTGTGCCTATGCCGACTTGAGAGCCTGCCCGATCTGAGTCAGTGACTGCCGCGCATCGCCGAAAAGCATGCGCGTTTTTTCGTGATAGAACAGTGCGTTCTCGATTCCGGCGAAACCGTGTCCCATGCTTCGCTTGAGGACGATGATATTGCGTGCCTTGTCCACGTCGAGAATCGGCATTCCGTAGATCGGGCTCGATGGGTCATCACGTGCAGCGGGATTGACGACGTCGTTCGCGCCGACGACGAGCACGACATCCGTCTGGGCGAATTCGCCGTTCACCTGATCCATCTCGAGCAGCTGATCGTAGGGCACGTTCGCTTCAGCGAGAAGCACGTTCATGTGCCCGGGCATCCGGCCGGCGACAGGATGAATCGCATACTTCACGTCGACGCCGCGCTTCTCGAGATCCGTCGCCAGCTCCCGCACTGTGTGCTGTGCTTCCGCGACTGCCAGTCCATATCCGGGGACAATGACAACGCTTCTCGCATATGCGAGTGCGATTGCGACGTCTTCCGGCGTAGTCTGGCGAATCGACTGGGAAGTGGCGGCGACGCCTCCGGGCCCAGCAGCGGTTGGCGCGCCGAACGCGCCGAACAACACGTTGCCGACAGAGCGGTTCATCGCCCTGCTCATTAGCAGCGTAAGCAGTGTTCCCGATGCTCCCACAAGCACACCTGCGACGACCAGCATCTGGTTGTGCAGTACAAAACCAGTGAGTGCCGCGGCCAAACCCGTAAGCGAGTTCAGAATGGAGATGACCACCGGCATGTCGCCGCCGCCGATCGGCAGCACGAACATCGCGCCGAGCAGCAGGGCTGCAGCAAAGAGCATCCACAGAGCTGGAACACCGCCGCGGCCCGTAACGACCGACACACCAAGCACGATGACGGCGAGAAGTATCAGACCGTTGACCAGACGCTGAAGCGGAAACTGAAGAGGCTTGCTCGAGAGAATTTCCTGGAGCTTCCCATACGCGATGAGACTTCCTGTGAACGACACGGCTCCGATGAACGTGCCGAGCACGATCGAAGTAGTCTCTCCTGTGCCCGTTGTCCCGACGGCCGACAAGCGCAGGTATTCCGCGACTGACACGAGCGCGGCGGTTCCACCACCCATTCCATTGAAGAGGGCAACCATCTGCGGCATCGCCGTCATCTGAACGGTTCGCGCGAAGTACGTTCCGATCGCGGCGCCGAGTATCATGCCTCCTGCGATCATCCAGAATGACATGATCTGGCGATCGAGAAGTGTTGCTCCGAGCGCCAGGAACATCCCCATGGCAGCGAGCTGGTTTCCCGATCGTGCGGACGCCGGAGAGCTCAGGCGCTTCAGTCCGAAGATGAAAAGGACTGCGGCAACGATGTACGCTACCGCGATGAAGGACTCTCTTGTATCAAGCATCCTTCACGTCCTTCTCGCGTTTCTTGAACATCTCGAGCATTCGGTCGGTGACCACGAACCCGCCGAACACATTCGCAGCGCCGAAAACAACCGCGATGAATCCAAGCACGTGAAGGAGTGGAGTATTCGCCGCGCCCATCACCAGCATTGCGCCGAGCACGACGATGCCGTGAATCGCGTTGGTTGCGGACATCAGCGGCGTATGAAGAACAGAAGGGACTCGCGATATGACTTCGAATCCCACGAAGATTGCCAGTAAGAAAACGTAGATGCCGAGGATCAGCTCATTGCTCATGTCGTTGTTCCTGCAAGGCGCTGCTGAATCGCCGCGTTGCGAATTTCTCCGCCCGCGGTGATGCACACAGCGCTGGTTATGTCATCGTTGAGATCGAGGTTCAGCTTTCCATCTTTGGTGAGGTGCGCCACGAGCGCTGCCACGTTCTTCGAGTACATGTGACTCGCGTGGTACGCCAGATCGCTCGAGATATGAAGTGGCGCGAGAATCGTCACGCCGTGTCGTACGACAGTTTCTCCCGGCACGGTGAGCTCGCAGTTTCCACCTTGCTCGCCTGCGAGATCGACGATCACCGATCCCGGCTTCATCGCCGCAACGGTATCTGCCGTTACAAGCACCGGAGCTCGGCGACCGGGAACCAGCGCGGTGGTGATGATCACGTCGGCGAGCTTGGCCCGCTCGTGAATCAACGCCTTTTCCTGCTTTATGTGCTCTTCGGAAAGCTCGCGTGCGTAACCGCCCGCATCCTGTGCTTCGTGTGGATCGACCGGTAGCTCCACGAATGTTGCGCCGAGGCTCTGGACCTGCTCCTTCACGACGGGTCGCGTATCGAATGCTTCGACAACGGCGCCGATACGTCGCGCTGTCGCGATTGCCTGAAGCCCGGCGACACCGGCGCCGATGACGAGCACTCGCGCCGGTTTGACGGTTCCAGCCGCCGTCATCAGCATCGGAAAGAATTTCTGAAGTGCATTCGCCGCCATCAGTACAGCCTTGTATCCGGCTACAGTGCTCTGCGACGACAGAGCGTCCATCATCTGCGCGCGGGTCGTTCTCGGAACCAGCTCCATGCTGCACGCGATGACTCGCTTGTCTGCGAGCGCCTTGAATAGCGAGGCATCTCCGGCCGGCTGGAGGAGTCCTATGAGAACAGATTCAGCTTCGATCATCGCCAGCTCGTCGGCTGTGGCGGATGACTCAGGCCGCTGCACCTTGAGAATCATCTGCGATCCGGCGTACAGCGAGCGCGCATCTGGCTCTATTGTAGCGCCGGCCGCCGCATATGCGTCGTCGGGAAATCCCGCCCTGGCTCCGGCGCCTGCCTGAATCGCGACTGTGTGACCGATCTTCAACAACTGCGGAACTACATCTGGGACGAGAGCGACTCTCGTCTCGCCCGGAATTATCTCGTAAGGAACAGCTACGCGCATGCAGCCTCTTGATTTTCGTTCATTTATTGTTTTTGTGCGGTGAAAAAATACTTCCCGCAGGCTTTTCGTGCTTTCGATTGCCCGTCGTCATCGAGCTTACACAAACACACTCGGTAGTCTGTCAGCCGAGAGGAGCCATCTTCTAGGGGGAATGATGACACGGGGCATAAAGGGTTTCACGCTGATCGAGCTATTGATAGTCGTAGTGATAATCGGAATCCTGGCAGCGATAGCGATCCCGAAATTCGGCAACACCAAGGAAAAGGCGTACGTTGCCGCCATGAAGTCGGACCTGAGAAACCTCGCGACATACGAGGAGAGCTTCGCCGCAGACAGCGCGGGATTGTATTTCGGAGGAACAGCATCCGGCTTGACGGCTCTTCAGGGTTTCCTCCCATCCCAGAATGTCACCGTGACGGTGACTGCCGTGACCGGCCCACCAGCGTCCTGGTCGGCATCGGCGACTCACGGTCTCACGACGAAGACCTGCTCGTCATCGGCTCTCGGGGTAATCAGCTGCAGCTAGTTCCCTCGTTCATCGAAACTGCATTTGACACAGAGACCACGAAGACCACAGAAACGGCATTCAACCACCCTTACCGGGCACTGTACCGAATCCAGCTTCTTATTTATTGGGGTTAACTACGGAAGGACTTTCGGCGCCAATGGATTTTTCGTAGTCAAACCCCGGGAAAAAAGACCTTGGACCCGGAGAAATACGGCGGAAAGCCAGAAGGCAGAATGTCGTTTCTGTGGTCTCTGTGGTCTCTGTGTCAAAGAGCAGTTCGATGACCGATACCATCTCACCCGGGAAATAACCGGTATTTGTTCGGTCAGAAAATTCGACGGAAATCTTTCCTGTTGCGATCCTGAGCCGGCTGTTATGTTCTCGGAGGCCGCGTCCGGCCCTCCCACCAGGTCCGGTGACTTTTCAGGCGTTCATCAGTCCATATGCTACACAGTCGATTGCCGGCTCAGTTCAGCCGGCTGGAACCGATTTTCCGGCAAACCCGTCGAAAGGCGGCGACGCAAAGCCACGAGGCTAAAGCGGATCTCGCATCCGCAATGCTCGTCGGGCTACCGAAGAGGCCTGAAATGAATGCTCTCGGTCGTCGCGGACGCAGAAGCGCCGCATCAATCTCATTCGCCGCTCTTGGTGCCCTCGGCTTCTCAGCGGTGGCATCGGCCCAGATTGTCGTCAAACCTGATATTGCCGCACTCGCTCGCATGCCTGTCGTCGACAGCTCGAGCCTCCGCGGCGTGATATCGAATCTCGCTGGACAAAGCGGCAAGCTTCTCGCCCGCTTCATCCTGCCGCCGCGCTCGATGGCGATTCCGGTTCTCTCCGGGAATCTCACCTATACGATGAAAGCGGTCCCGGCAATCCAGGAAGTTGCCGGCGCAAGCGCACTCGGACGGTTCTCGCTGATCACGATGCGCTCGTTCCGCGACAAGATCGCAGGATCGGTCGGTGATTATCGCGTTGGCTTCTGGCCGGAAGAAAGTGGACGCCTGGTCAAGTCCGACGCGTACGAAAATCCGGAAGGCTTCATCGAAGTCACTCCGGAGAATCAGGACACCAGAATTTCAGAGCACTTCAAGCTCCGCGATTTCCTCACTCACGATCAGAACGACGTCTGGCCCAAGTACATCGTGCTTCGCGAGCCGCTGCTCGACAAACTCGAGCTCGTCATCTCAGACCTTCAGTCGCACGGCGTTCCGGCAAGAAACGTTCAGGTCCTTTCCGGCTTCCGTACTCCCGAGCACAACCTCGCGCTCGGCGACGAGAGCGGAAGAGCACGCGACAGCCGTCACCAGTTCGGCGATGCTGCCGACATCATCATCGACAGCGATGGCGACGGACGGATGGACGATCTCAATCACGATGGACGCGTTGATTTCCGCGACGCTCGCGTGATTCTGGCGGCCGTCGAGCGAGTCGAAGCTCAGTATCCCGACCTGGTTGGTGGAGTTGGGCTGTATCACTCCAATGGCTCGCACGGACCATTCGCCCACATCGACGTTCGTGGCAGCCGCGCCCGCTGGATCTACTCCCTCGCCAGCTCGCATCGCCGCGTCAAGCACTCTAAGAAGAGCTCTGGCGCCCGGAAGGTTGCTTCTCACTCGAGTCATAAGGCGAAGTAGGCGCCGATTCGGGCGGGAAATCCGGAATAGAATAGGGGTCGGTCCGAGCTGAAGCTTCGACCGGCCCTTTGTCTTTCTGCGCCGTCGCCCGACGGCCGACAAGCGAGCCGGCTACGATCAGCGCGATCGCAATTCCAAAAACGACAAATCCACCCGCGCTCACCAACTCTCTGATGAGCACCACGTTATGGGTATGCGCGACGTTATGCGAATCCTGCACGATTGTCGCCTTGAGCCCGATACGCATCACGATGATTCCCAGGACGCCGAGCACGCCACCGGCTGTCGTGAGAGCGCTCCCCAGGCGCGAGCGCCTTTTCGGAATATGATCCATGTATCTATTTACGGAAAACGACGTCGAATCGTGTCGGGTGCAACCGAAATACCCCGTTCGGTGTCAAACTGAGCGTCTAGACGACCAACTTTTCAGGGACGGTTCCCCATGGCTCGAAAACTCCTCACCCGAATCTTCATCGGGATCATCGTTGCGTCCATCTGGACGGCTTCCGCACCGGGGCTCCAGGCGCAACAGTCGACCGACAGAAGCAAGCCAGCCACCGTCAAGGCAGATCCAGTGATCGCGGCCGGCGATTCGGTCTCCATCGCCGACGTTCAGCGTGCAGCGGAGCAGCTGGCGATCGCAGTCCAGGCTGCGGTGAAGAAAGCCACTGAAGATCCGGCAATCAAAGTCGCCGCGCTCAAGGTTGCAACAAACGCGGTAAATGCAGCGCAGGTCGTCGTTACTCAACAGGCCGAGACGCTCCAGTCAGTTCTGGATTCGCTGGCCAGGGAGATAGCGTCGGCGACCGAGAAACAGGCGAAACAAAAAAGTCACTAGCGTTCTCCGACGCGCCGCCTAACTTCGGCGCGGATGAATGATTTTCGGGACAACGTCGTCGTAATTACGGGCGGCTCTGCCGGCATCGGGCTGGAGGTAGCCCGGCAGCTGGCAGCACAGGGAGCCAGCCTTGTTCTTGCCGCGCGCGAGCCGGCGGCGCTCGAGGCAGCGGTTGAGTCATGCCGGTCCCTTGGCGCAAATGCTGTTGGCGTGCCGACTGACGTTGGTGATTCGGAGCAGTGCCGGCGGCTGATCGAGACCGCCATGGAAAAATTCGGCCGCATCGACACGCTCATCAACAATGCAGGCATCAGCATGCATGCACGCTTTGACGAGCTGAGTGATATCCACGCTGTCGATCGAATCACTCGCACCAACTATCTCGGCAGCGTCTACTGCACATGGTATGCGCTTCCGCATCTCAAGGCCACGCGCGGACGAATTGTCGGAGTGTCGAGTCTCACCGGAAAGAATGGCGTTCCGACTCGCACGCTTTACGCTGGAACGAAGCACGCGATGGCCGGGTTTTTCGATTCGCTGCGGATCGAGTTGAAGAATCAGGGAGTGTCAGTGACTATGATCTACCCGGGCTTTGTCGCCACTGACATCGCCGCGCGCGCTCTCGGCCCCGATGGACTTCCACTCGGCATCCGGCCGGTTAACAAAGGGAAAGTCATGCAGGTCGATGAATGCGCGCGCCAGGTCATAGCAGCAGCGGCAAGCCGGGATCGCGAGGTCGTGATGACCAAACGTGCAAAGCTCGGAATGCTTCTGAAGGCGCTGGCGCCGGAGCGCGTCGACGAGATGGCTGAGCGGGCAATCGAGCGCGGCCGCTGACAAAATTCTTTTCGTTCAAAAACAATAAGGAGCCGTTGAACATGATGAAGCACTTCGTACTGGCATCCGTTGCGATTGCCACGGTCGCCTGCAACAAGCCAAACGGTGCACGATCGGATACTACGAGAGCGAACACTGCAGCCGCTGCACCCGGCGCAGATTCAGACAAGAACGTTGCTGGGGGAAGCATTCCCGTGGGCTTCATGGGTCGCACCGACCGCGCCAACATGCCTGTGAGTGGGGCGAAATACACGAAGTCGGATGACGGCTGGGAAGTCACCACCGGTCCCGCCCACATTCTCTACCAGACAAAGGATATGGGCAACGGGAACTACACGGCGAGTGCAACATTCGAGCAGCTCGAGGCGCCCGCGCACCCTGAAGCGTATGGAATCTTCATTGGCGGAATGCATCTCGATCAGCCGAACATCGCCTACACGTATTTTCTCGTTCGCGGAACGGGTGAGATACTCGTAAAGCTGCGCGACGGAGTCTCGACGCGAGACATTGTTCCGTGGACGGCAAGCGCCGACGTTCCAAAGCAGGACGCGATGGGCAAGGCGACGTACACTCTCGCGGCGACGGTGACGAACGATGCGATCAAGTTCTCAGTGAACGGAAAGCAGGTAGCGTCGGTGAGTAAGGCTGGTCTGCCGACGGACGGTGTTGCAGGGGTTCGAATCAATCACAACCTGCACGTCAAAGTCACGCCGATCTCGATCAAGGCGCCATGATGCGGAGAGCTGTTGCGGGTATCGTGCTGGCGATTCTCATGGTCGTCGGCTTCAGAGCGACGGGCCCGGTACCACCGCTTGGACCGTTTCTGGATCCGGCGAATGGTGTATGGGCTGGCGCTGCCGCAACGAGCTTTCCATCCGTACAACAGGTCACCATTCCGGGACTTCACGACAGCGTTCACGTGCTGTTCGATGATCGCGGAGTTCCACACGTATTTGCATCGTCTGAAGACGACGCTTACCGCGCGCTCGGATACGTCGAGGCGAGAGATCGTCTCTTTCAGATGGAAGCTCAGACGCGCGCCGCATCCGGTCGCCTGAGCGAGTGGGCGGGGGACCGACTTCTCGAGACCGATCGTCAGAATCGCGCGCTCGGTCTCGTCTGGGGAGCCGAAAGGAAATTTGCGGCGTACGATAGATCATCGATGGGCTTCAAGGCGATCACTGCGTACGCCGATGGAGTCAACGATTACATCGCCCACATGCGCCCGCGCGATCTCCCCGTCGAGTATCGGCTGCTAAACGCTCTCCCGATGAAATGGGAACCGATCTACACGATGTATTTCCTGTCGCGAATGTCGCTGACGCTCGGCTTCAACGACGCGACGGTCAGGAGACTCAAGGCCGAAGCGATGGTTGGAAAAGATGCGGCTGATGCTCTCTTCCCGGTCAACAGCCCGATTCAACAGCCAATTCAGCCGAACGGATCGTCGAAAGCCCGTTTTGATTTTTCGTCTCTCCCGGCGCCCGGTGCGCCGGATTCGAGCGTTCTCGCGATTGCCAGAGCACGCGAAGATCTGGCCAGCTCACTTGCGTTCAGAAAGCCGACTGAGACTTCCGATGCGATTGGCAGTAACAACTGGGCAGTATCGCCAAAGAGAACCGCCGACGGACACGCGCTGCTTGCGGGCGACCCGCACCTCGATCTAACGCTGCCGTCGGTATGGTACGAGATGCACATCGTCGTCCAGGGTAAGCTCGACGTTGCCGGCGTCGGATTTCCCGGAGTTCCGGGAGTCGTTATCGGATTCAATCGCAATGTCGCGTGGACGTTCACGAACACCGGATCGGACGTGAACGACTATTACGAGGAAAGAGTCGACAATGACGCGAGTCCGTCGATGTACAAGCTCGACGGAGCGTGGAAACCGGTCGAGAAGCGCATCGAGCGCTATCTCGATGCGAAGGGCAAAGTGATCGCGACGGACACGCTGCGATTCACTCATCGTGGTCCAATGCGGCGCATCCTTGGAAAATGGCTGTCGATGAGATGGACTCTGTACGATCCGTCCCACGAGCCCGACAACTTCATGAAGCTCGGCTACACGAAGAATGCGAACGAGTGGCTCGATGTGATGCGCGACTATGTCGTACCGACGCAGAATGGACTCGTCGCGGATCGCTCGGGGAACATCGCGATTCGGTCATCAGGCAAGTATCCGATACGCCCCGGCGATGGCCGCGGCGATGTCATTCGCGACGGATCGACGTCGTCGAGCGACTGGGTCGGACAGCTCCCCGTCGACAAGTATCCGTTCGCAATGAATCCTGCGCAGGGATTTCTCGCTTCGGCGAATCAGCAGCCTGTCGATCCGAGGAAGAATTCCTCGTACATGGGATCCGATTGGTACTCGCCATGGCGCGCGATGCACATCAACGACCTCCTGCGCGCCGATTCTATGGTGACGCCCGACGACATGCGCCGGTTCCAGACCGATCCGGGCAGCGCGCGAGCGGATGTGTTCGTTCCGTACTTCCTTGCGGCGGCCGCAAAGGAGGACAGCGCGGGGAGATCAGATCCGCTGCTGCGCGATGCAGCCCGACTGCTGTCAAGCTGGGACAAGCGTTACGTGCGGGAGAGCCATGTCGCCGTTCTCTTCGAAGCGGCGATGAATGAGCTTGCAACTCGCACGTGGGACGAGCTGCGGGACAAGAACAAGAAGCCGGCGCCGTCGGATCGTCTCAACTATCCCGAAGCGCAGGTTCTCGTCGAGTTGATGCGGCAGCCGGCAAGTGAATGGTGGGATGATCGCAGCACACCTGCGCGCGAAACCCGCGACGATATTCTCGCTGCGAGTCTTCGCGCCGCATATCAAAGTGTTTCGAAGACCGACGGCGACCCGAAGAGCGACAAGTGGCTTTGGTCGAACACACGCCACGCGAACATCTTCCACCTGCTTCGAATCCCTGCGTTCTCTGCGCTCGACATTCCCGTGCAGGGAGGACCGAGCACACTTGCACCTTCATCTGGCGCGGGTACACAGGGACCGAGCTGGCGAATGGTCGTCGAGCTTGGACCGGAAGTGAAAGCGTGGGCGACCTATCCCGGCGGACAATCCGGCGCGCCGGCCAGCCCTCGCTACACGGATCGTCTCGCAAAGTGGACCAACGGTCTGCTCGATCAGGTGCTCTTTCCGCGCACGCCGTCGGATCTCGACAGGAAACGTGTCGTCTCAACGCTCACACTGGTGCCGCAATGAACCTGAGACCTTTCGTCTATTACCTCCTGCTCGCTGAAGCTTTCGCGGTAACTACGTTCGGGCTGGGGTGGTGGAGTGTTCCGCTGGTTGCGGCGGCCTGGGGTCTTGCGTCTAGAAGCCCGCGCAAAGCTGCCTTTGCATCGCTCGCCGCTCTCGGCGGATGGGCGTCGCTGTTGCTGCTCGACGTGACTCGCGGGCCTGTCGCAACTATGGGATCGCAGCTCGCGGGCGTCATGCATCTGCCCGCGTTCGCTCTCTACGCACTCACTCTGATCTTCCCGGCGCTGCTCGCGTGGTGCGCGGCTTCGCTGATGCCGACGGTCAGAAAAACCGCGCAGGATTCTACTGCTGTCCCTGCGACCCCGGCGTGAGCACAGTCAGGTTCTGATTCTTGTCGGCAAGCATCTTGGTCGTGAACCTCTGGCCCTCGGAAATTCTTTCGACTTCGATCGCGATTGCGTCGACTGACTGGGATATCTGCTGGAGCTGATCCCGAACCTCACGCGGGATTTGCGCTACGGCTGCGGTGCCCTTGTCGATGCGGCGAGCGATTGC
>JADGQR010000227.1 GCA_017881685.1 Gemmatimonadaceae bacterium | reverse complement strand
GATCAGGATCGCGATATTCCTCCACCCTGCCCGATATCCCAACCACGGGTGTAGCCTGCACTTTGGCGATCAGCGCGCCGGAGTACCACGTGGAATGGCCACCATTTTCCCTGTCCTGAATTCCGTAATCGACGTTCGCCTGAAGAGTCAGTCCTGGAATCGCCGTTGTCTTTACTCCGGCTCCATTGAAGATGCGGAGGTTTCGCGTCGAATTCTCCTTTCCGACGAAATCGTAGTAGCTGATTGTCGTAGCCGGCGTCGCAGTGAAATCCAGCCGCGCGCCCACTGCCTTGTCGTTGTTGTTCTCGGAGATGTTCTGCCAGCCGTTCATCACGACGAAGGTTCCGACCAGTCTCGGATCGGCCTGCCATGTGAGCTTCGCACCGCTCTCGTAGTAGGGGGTATACTCAGCCGACAACGATCGCGTATACGTGAGGTTGTCTCGTGAAGTCCAACTCTCCATGCCGATGTGTGAGAGGAATATTCCTCCATCGATCCAGAGGTTTGGAGTGATGCGATATCCGGCAACCGCTTCCTGAATGAACCGCGAAACGCTCGGCCCGCTCACAGATCCAACAGTCGGCTCGCCCGAGTAGTTCGACTGGACTGAAGTACCGGCCTGGAGCGCGAGACGCCCGCGCACTCTGGGTCCCGAAACCTTGGCCTCGACATAGGCAAGGTTCACGTTGAACTCATTGTGCCTGACAGCCTGAGTAGTGTAGGAACGATCGAAATTTCCCGGCCGGTTGAAGTCATACGCATAGTAGCTGTCGACGAACGCGCCATACGAAACGCTGACGGCTGTGTCGGATTTGGCCGTGCTATCCGGCTGCTGACTCTGACTTGATGCAGGTGAAACCGCAAGCACCGTTACGCATGCGGCTGCGACAATCATATTCTTCATTTAATCCTCGATGAACGTGGGAAGGCTTTGTCGACCGAGAGATTGAGCTCGAGAACATTGACCCGTGGCTCACCCAGGAACCCGAACTGGCGCCCCTCGGTATGGCTCGCGACCAGAGCACGTATTTTTTCGGGATCTACAGCTCGCGCCGCGGCAACCCGCGCAATCTGAAGCTCCGCATTTGCAGGCGAGATATGTGGATCGAGTCCTGAGGCAGACGCGGTGACCATGTCCCCCGGAATGCTGCCTTTGACCGCCCCATCCTTTTCCGCGCTCGCTATCGCGGCGGCGATCAATGTGTCTGCGAGCTTCCGGTCGGTCGGGCCCTTGTTGGTACCACTCGACGCGGTTGCGTCGTATCCGTCACCTGCTGCCGACGGGCGCGGGTGGAAGTACCATGGCTGCGCGAACTGTTGTCCGATCAGAGAGCTGCCAACGGCGTGACCATCCACTGTCACAATCGATCCGTTTGCCTGCGACGGGAACAACACTCTCGCGAATGCAGTCACGATTCCCGGATATATGAATCCAGTGATGACCAATAGGACGAAGGTCACGGTTATCGCTGGTCTTAACTGTTTGGCGATCATTGAAATTCCTTTCTAGATGGCGTGCACAAAGTTGAGAATGACGTCGATGATCTTGATTCCGATGAACGGAACAACGAGACCACCGAGGCCATACACGAACAGGTTGCGACGGAGAATCACTCCGGCTGCAGCGGGCCGATATTTCACACCACGAAGCGCCAGCGGGATGAGCGCGATGATGACGAGCGCGTTGAATACGACGCTGCTCAGGATCGCTGATTGTGGAGAGTGCAGGCGCATCACGTTCAATGCGCCCAGTGCGGGATACGTGGCGAGGAAAAGCGCCGGGATGATCGCGAAATATTTGGCGACATCGTTGGCAATCGAAAAAGTTGTGAGCGACCCGCGGGTCATCAGCAGTTGTTTTCCGATCTCGACGATCTCGATGAGCTTGGTCGGATTCGAGTCGAGGTCTACCATGTTTCCGGCTTCTCGCGCTGCTTGAGTGCCGGTGTTCATCGCCACGCCAACGTCAGCTTGAGCCAGGGCTGGCGCGTCGTTGGTGCCGTCGCCGGTCATCGCGACAAGCCTGCCTCCGCGCTGTTCGCGCTTGATCAATTCCATCTTGTCTTCCGGCTTCGCTTCAGCGAGATAGTCGTCAACTCCGGCTTCCTTCGCGATCGCGGCGGCCGTCAGTGGGTTGTCACCAGTGATCATCACCGTGCGAATTCCCATGGCGCGCAGCCGGTCGAACCGCTCCCGCATGCCGCCCTTTACGACGTCCTTCAGGTAGATCGCGCCAAGTACGCGAGCGTCTCCACCTTCTGATTCAGCAACGACAAGCGGCGTTCCGCCTTCGCGCGCAATGCGCTCGACAATCGCGTCAATTTCACGTGGCACGGTGCCGCCATTGTCTCGAACCCACTGACTTACGGAATCTCCAGCGCCCTTTCTTAGGCGAAGGGAGCCCATATCGACTCCACTCATTCGCGTTGTGGCTGAGAACGGAACGAAGGTCATCTCGGGATGGGTATCGCTCGCTCCAACCTCCCTTCCCCGAAGACTGAAGCGCTCCTTCGCGAGCACGACGATGCTGCGTCCTTCTGGTGTTTCATCGGGAAGCGACGACAGCTGCGCCCTGTCGGCGAGTTGTTCGACGGTGGTTCCGGCAACAGGAAAGAATTCGACCGCTTGTCGATTCCCGAGCGTTATGGTGCCGGTCTTGTCGAGAAGCAGCGTGTTGACGTCACCTGCCGCTTCGACGCTTCTACCGCTCACGGCAATCACGTTCTGCTGAATGAGGCGGTCCATACCCGCGATGCCGATCGCCGAGAGAAGTCCGCCGATGGTCGTCGGGATGAGACAGACCAACAGCGCAACCAGAACGGGAACGCTCACCACCGCTCCGCTGTAGTGCGCGAACGGCTGCAACGTGACGACAGCGAGCAAAAAGATGATCGTCAGTGCCGACAGCAGGATCGTCAATGCGATCTCATTCGGCGTCTTCTGACGCGTTGCGCCTTCAACCAGCGCGATCATCCTGTCGATGAAAGTCTCGCCGGGGTTCGCAGTGATTTTTATGACGAGAAAATCGGAGAGGACCTTCGTCCCACCGGTCACTGCGGATCGATCACCGCCAGATTCGCGAACAACTGGAGCCGATTCGCCCGTGATCGCCGATTCATCAACCGATGCCACTCCTTTCACTACTTCGCCATCACCAGGTATCACATCACCCGGAGTGCAAAGGACGAAATCGCCGGATCGCAGGCGAGTGGCGGGCACTGGCTCGTAGTCCAGGATGTTGTCTGGCTCCGCCATCAGCTTGGCCTGAGTCTCGCTTCGCGATTTGCGAAGCGAATCAGCCTGCGCCTTTCCACGGCCTTCGGCCATTGCTTCGGCGAAGTTTGCGAACAAGACGGTGAACCAGAGCCAGAGAGCGATCTGAAGCGTGAAGCCGATCTGCCCCTGGCCGGTCGCAACGTCCCGCACCAGAGTAAGTGTCGTCAGAATACTTCCGACGAGGACTACGAACATCACTGGATTTTTCACCATGTGACGTGGCGTGAGCTTGCGGAACGCGTCGCGTACGGCGACCTGAATTATCGCGCTGTCGAAGAGAGATTTCTTGATCATTAGAATAAGCTCCTGGCCGTCATCAGCAAATGCTCGACGATTGGCCCAAGAGCGAGCACCGGGAAGAATGTCAGTGCACCGATGATGAGAATGATTGAAATGAGGAGTCCGGCGAACAGCGGACCGGACACTGGGAACGTTCCGGCCGACGCCGGCACCGACTGGCGCTCGGACATGAAGCCCGCTAGCGCGAGAGCAGGCACGATGATCGCGAAACGTCCGAAGAGCATCGCAATACCAAGCATTGTGTTGTAGAAGGTGGTACTGCCCGTGAGGCCGGCGAACGCGCTGCCGTTGTTAGCGTAACTCGAGGTGAACGCGTAGAGAATTTCCGAGAGGCCGTGCGGCCCGGAGTTGTTCAGCCCTGCGAGGCCGGCCGGCAGACTGGCTGCAACTGCCGTAAACCCGAGGATCACCACGGGCGCCGCGAGAACGGCAAGCATCACCATTCTGATCTCCCGGCTTCGGATCTTTTTCCCCAGATATTCAGGAGTCCGTCCCACCATGAGACCGGCGATGAACACGG
>JADGQR010000226.1 GCA_017881685.1 Gemmatimonadaceae bacterium | reverse complement strand
TATCCATGTGCGGGGTGTACATCGGCTTGTGCTTGCCGCGAATGATCTTCGCGACCTCTGCGGCGAGGCGGCCAAGGACCATGCCCTCCGCGTCGACGATGAACCATTCGTGCTGGATGTCAGCCGGTGTTGCGCTGTAAGTCTTCATAAGAAAGGAAAGTCTGACCGTGCATAGAGCCCGCACCTGTTATCGGGATGATCCAGGGTGCCGGCAAAAAACTGTTTGATGGCGATTTGGGACAGCCTCTAAACCTACGAATTGCAGAATGCTAAGTCAACGGGACAGAGGCACTTAAGATTGCGGCCTCAGGACTAAATGCCATTGACGATCTACGACTAATTGAGGAATACGGACTGGTGCGGAAAAGCGGAAAAAGGGGCTGCCCGAATTTAGCACGCAATCCTCAAAAGCCGACGTTGTTCGCAATCCGCAATTAGTCGTAGATCGTCGATGGCCGTTAGTCCTGAGGCCGCAATCTCCTGAGGCCGCAATCATCCAGCCTCTAGCTCTACCAGCGTTGCTCCCTTTTCGACGGCTTTTCCGACCTCGGCATGGATCGCCTTGACGATCCCGGCGGCCGAGGCGCGAAGCTCGTTTTCCATCTTCATCGCTTCCATGACGACGACGCCCTGGCCGGCCTGAACCGTGTCTCCCACCGCGACATTCACGCGGACCACGAGGCCCGGCATCGGGGCATGTACCGGAGCCGGCCCTGACGACTTGCTCGAGGCAGCGGCGATGTCCCGGATCGCCCGCGTCCGCTCGTCGAGAGCTTCCCCCTCGAAGCGGTAACCATCGACCCAGAGCGTGTAGCTGCCCCGGGTAGCTCCCCGTCTCGCAACGACGCGATGAACCTCGCGACCGATCGTCACGAGCCTCACCGGGGTCCCATCGATGTCCTCGAGATGTGCAATGACGCTCTCGCCTTCCAGCATCACATCTTCGCCGTCCACCTCCACTTCGTGGCGCTCGCCATTCAGATCGACGACGTATTTCATGCGGCAGGCACCAGCTCGCACACTGATTCGACGTGCGCTGTTTGAGGGAACATGTCGAAAGGCACAACGGAGACTACCCGATACCCAGGCATTCGCGCGATGTCGCGCGCGAGAGTCGCGGGATTGCAGCTGACGTACGCGACGACGCGCGGCTTGATACTGGCTGACTCGAGGATTTCCGTGACGCGCGCATCGACTCCCGTGCGAGGTGGATTCAGCACTACCGCGTCGACAGGAAGCACGCTGGGCAGAGCTTCTTCGACTCGTGCTCTCATCGACACGGACCCCTCGGGCAGCCTGAGTGCGCACCAGCGAGCTGCGTCGCTATCGAGCTCGATCGCCGTAACCTTCGCGCCCTTCTTCGCGAACGCGATCGCAGTGTCTCCGGTGCCGGAATACGCGTCGGCGACAGTCGCAGGCTTGTAGGCCGAAACGATGCTGATCACGTGATTCTTCAATTCCTTCGCAACACCGGGATTGATCTGGCCGAACGATGCTGCCGGCGGCTGAAGCGAGCGCGGCGGTCGCCTGTCGCCGACAACCCGACGCATGCCTTCATCATTCTCCCACCACACCGCTGCCAGGGACGGAATTGCCTCGAAGAAGTCGACGGCATTCGGCCACTTCGTCCCGCCCCTCATTACGAACACCGGACCATCGCTGGTCAGTCGAACGCTCCCGCGAAGCTCGTGCACGGGTGGAAAAAATCGCGCCTGTTGCATCACGAGTTTCCACGCGGCGATAGCGGCCTCAGCCGTGATCGGACAGTCGAGCAACTGAAAGATGCGAGCCGGATCGTCGAATGGATGAAGACCGGCCATCCACGCACCGCTCGAGTGCTTTCTCATTGCCAGGGTCAGCTTTACCCGGTATCGCCATTCCTTCTCACTCGGCCTCACTTCACCGACATCGACTTTTCGCTTGCCGATTCTCTCGATCGCGTCGCGGATGATCCGCTGCTTCGACCGAAGCTGCGCGAGATACGACATGTGCTGGATCTGGCACCCGCCACAACGGTCGTGTGTGTAGTGAGGACAGGCCGGTTCAATGCGCTCGTCCGAGGGACGCGCGATCGTCCGGAGAGATCCTCTCGCGAACGTTCCCTTCCCGCTGATCCGTGCGGTCACGAGCTCTCCGGGCGCGGTTCGAGGAACAAACACCACAAGGCCGCCGTTGCGGCCGACCCCATCTCCCCCGGCGGCTATCGATTCGATCTCGAGCGATACCACCTGAGACATCAGCGAAGGCCCTCGAGCCTGGCGATGTGCTTCCATCCACCATCAGCGCGATCAGTGGACGCGTCCGGCTTCTTCTGCGAGGAAGTGGCTGAGGGTACGCCGCGTTTTCTGTCGCGGTCGGCGAAAAGCGCCGCGGCAATGACCGCAGCACGAAGTGCATCCGCGGGCGGACGAACCGCAATGAGCTCAGGCAGCTTGCGCTCGAGCCACTGAATCTCGATCGCACCTGAGCGAAAGTCTTCATCCTCCATCAATCGCAGATGGAAGTCGCGCGACGTTTCGACACCTTCGATCGTGAGCTCCAGAAGTGCGCGGTGCATTCTCTCGATCGCGAGCTCGCGTGTCGGCGCCCACACGATCAGCTTGGCCAGCATCGGATCGTAATGAAGTCCCACTTCGCTTCCGACCTCGATTCCCCCATCCCACCTGACGCCTGGTCCCGACGGCAGATGCAGGTAGTCGATGTGGCCTGTCGAAGGCAGAAATCCGTTAGCCGTGTCTTCGCTCGTAATGCGGCACTCGATCGCCCAGCCGCGCGGAACAATTCCCTCCTGAACGAAGGGAAGCTTCTCGCCCGACGCAATTCGAAGCTGCCACTGGACCAGATCAATTCCTGTCACGAGCTCGGTTACTGGATGCTCGACCTGAAGCCGAGTGTTCATCTCGAGGAAGTAGAATTCCCCGTCGCGGTCGAGAAGGAATTCGCAGGTCCCTGCGTTCACGTATCCGGCCGCGCGAGCCGCCCGAACAGCGGTCTCACCCATTCTTTTACGAAGCTCGGCCGATACCGCGATGCTGGGCGCTTCCTCGACCATCTTCTGGTGCCGTCGCTGAACCGAGCACTCGCGCTCGCCAAGGGACAGGACGTTGCCGTGCATGTCTGCGAGAATCTGAATTTCGACATGGCGCGGGCCCTCGATGTACTTCTCGACGTAGACGGCGTCGTCACCAAACGCATTCTTCGCTTCGCGCCGAGCGGCGTCGAGGGACGACTCGAGCTCGGATTCGTTGCGAACGACGCGCATTCCCTTACCGCCCCCGCCCGCCGCGGCCTTGAGAAGAACGGGATATCCATACTGTCGTGCGACCTCGCGTGCAGCGTCCGCGTCGCGGAGTGCTTCCGTCGTCCCGGGCACGACAGGAACGCCATGTTCGACCGCCAGGGTTCTCGCGGCTGTCTTGCTTCCCATCGCAGCGATGACCTCGGCCGGCGGTCCAATCCAGATCAAACCGGCATCGCGAACCGCACGAGCGAACCACTCGCGCTCGGACAGAAATCCGTACCCGGGATGGATCGCGTCGGCGCCGTATTCCTTCGCGGCGGCGATGATCGCATCGCCAAGGAGGTAGCTCTGGGATGAAGGCGGGGGACCAATATTGACGGCTTCGTCGGCCGCTCGAACGTGAGGCGCGCGGGCGTCGGCATCGCTGTAAACGGCGACGCTTCGGATCCCGAGCTCGCGACATGCGCGAATGATCCGGAGCGCAATTTCCCCGCGATTGGCGATCAGAACTTTAGATATCACGGCGGCGAAATGTGCAGTTGGCTTTGAATGAAAAAATCGACTGGTGCAAATGATCACCCTCGAACCGAAGCGCGACCATCATTTAGAATTTACTTCATCTATCTCAGGCTAACCGATTGTTGGCATTAGTGTTATAGCACATCAACGAAAGTGAAATCTTTGCCTGCCTGACTGGTCTCCGAGTTGAATGCGTGCCGACATCATAGCGTCATCGGCTGGTTTAAGCAGTCAGTAGTCAGCGGCGAGCGCCTTCCTTATAGAGGAATGTTGCCGTGCTTCTTCGGCGGGTTTCGATCTCGCTTCCCTTTCAGGGTATCGAGCGCTTCGATCAAACGAGGCCGAGTGTCACGCGGGTCAATGATGTCGTCCAGATATCCCCGCCCCGCCGCGATATACGGATGGGCGAATTTTGACCGGTACTCCTCGATCTTCTCGTCAGTCGCCTTCGCCGGATCGTCGCTCTCCGAGATGTCCTTTCGGAACAGAATCTCCACAGCTCCCTTCGGACCCATCACCGCGATTTCTGCCGTCGGCCAGGCGACGTTGAAATCCCCGCGAATGTGCTTCGAGCTCATGACGTCGTACGCGCCGCCGTAGGCCTTTCGCGTTATGACAGTCAGCTTCGGGACCGTCGCTTCGCAGTACGCGTAGAGCAGCTTCGCGCCGTGCTTGATGATTCCGCCGTGCTCCTGGGCGACACCCGGGAGGAACCCTGGAACGTCCTCGAAGGTCACGAGCGGGATGTTGAAGGCGTCGCAGAACCTTATGAAGCGCGCTGCCTTGATCGAGGCGTTGATGTCGAGGACGCCGGCAAGGACGGCCGGCTGGTTGGCCACGATCCCGACGCTGGTACCGCCCAGGTGGGCGAAGCCGCAAATGATGTTGTTGGCGTACTCCGGCTGAACCTCATAGAACGTCCCGTCGTCGATCACCCGCCGGATGACGTCGTGCATGTCATAGGGCTTGTTCGGATTGTCCGGCACGACATCGAGCAGGGCTTCGTCACGCCGGTCGCGTGGGTCGCTCGAGGTGCCGCGCGGGGGGTCGTCGACGTTGTTCGACGGCACGTACCGGAACAGATCGCGGATCGCCTGGATGCAGGCTGGCTCGGAATCGTGCGCGAAGTGCGCTACGCCGGAAACCTCCGAGTGCGTGGTCGCGCCGCCCAGCTTCTCCATCGTCACGTCTTCGTGCGTGACGGTCTTCACCACGTTCGGACCGGTCACGAACATGTACGAGCTTCCGCGGACCATGTACGTGAAATCCGTAATAGCCGGCGAGTAAACAGCCCCGCCGGCACAGGGTCCGAGGATCGCCGATATCTGCGGAACGACCCCCGACGCCAGCGTGTTGCGCAGGAAAATCTCAGCGTATCCGCCGAGTGAGACTACACCTTCCTGGATTCTGGCGCCGCCGGAGTCGTTGAGGCCGATCACCGGAGCACCGTTCCTGATCGCCAGATCCATGATCTTGCAGATCTTCTCGGCGAATGCCTCAGACAGCGATCCGCCGAAGACGGTGAAGTCCTGGGAGAAAACGTAGACGAGGCGTCCTTCGATGCGACCATGGCCGGTGATGACGCCGTCGCCATAATAGCGCTCGTTCTCCAAACCGAAGTCGTGCGAGCGGTGAACGACGAATCTGTCGAGCTCGGTGAACGAGCCTTCGTCGAGCAACAGGTCGAGTCGCTCTCGCGCCGACAGTTTGCCCTTGGCGTGCTGCGCCTTGACGCGCTTCTCGCCGCCTCCCTGCTCCGATTCCGCCCGGCGGCGCTCGAGAAGCTCGAGTTTCTCCCGCATGCTCATAGGGGCGAAAAGCTAACGTCGATGAAGAACTCCATCTACCCTCAGGAGCGTCACGCACCACTGGAGTTTCCGTCCCTGGCGACTTATCGTCGAACACATGCCCCCGTCTCCACTCGCTCAGGTGCGAAAGATCTGCCTCACACTTCCAGAAGCGCACGAGGTCGAGGCATGGGGCGAGCCGACCTTTCGAGTGAAGAACAAACTCTTCGCGGTGTTTACCAATGGCTCCAATCATCACGGCGAAGGGCGTCCGTGCGTGTGGATAAAATCCACTCACGTGAATCAGGATCTGCTTCTTCATTCGGAACCATCGCGATACTTCAAGCCGCCATACGTCGGCCCGTCCGGGTGGATCGGTGTCTTTCTGGACAAGCGGCCATCATGGTCAACCGTCGCCGATCTGCTGGGTGATGCATACGCGCTCACAGCGCCGAAGAAACTGCTGGCCCTGCACGGACTCTAACGCGAGCCTGCCGGAATTCGCAGGCATCCCGTAATACCTCGCGGAAGTGTCATCTCAATGATGACAGAAATTTGCGGGCGTCGGGACTGTCTTCCGGCGCCCGTCTTGCTGTGTGTACAGACCACAACGGGAGAAAGTCCGCGCTAAATTCAATGGTATGACAGCAATGACCGACCGTCGGAATTATGACGAAGGTGTTGCACAGTCGCTGCGTCCCTACCCACAGCGAACACTTCTCGATTATCTCCGCGAGAATGCTGCCCAATGGCCTTCGCGGCCCGCACTGTTCTTCAAGGGCGCGACAACGACTTACAGCCAGCTCGAGAAGTCGAGCACGCGTCTCTCAGCCGGGCTCGTGTCGCTGGGAGTGAAGCCGGGAGACCGGGTCGCAATCATTCTTCCCAACTGCCCGCAGTTCATCATCGCCGAATTAGCCGCGTGGAAAGCCGGCGCGATCGCCTGCCCCATCAATCCGACGTACACCGATCGCGAGCTCGAGATGGCGCTGAACGCCACCGGAGCCGCGACCGCAGTCGTGCTGAATCGATTCTACGAAAAGGTGAAGGAGATTCAGCCGCGCACCGGTTTGAAGCGCGTGATCGCTACCGGCATCAAGGACTCGCTCCCGTTCATCAAGCGCATCGCTTACACGCTGCTGAAGGAAAAGAAGGATGGCGAGCGAATCGACCTCGCGAAGGGAGATTGCGAGCTCGGCGGACTTGTAACTCGAAACGCATTGAGCACGGCGCCGCGAGTGAATATCTCACCGTCAGACCCGGCCGTAATCCTCATGAGCGGCGGCACGACGGGAGTTCCGAAAGGCGTCGTAGGGACTCACGAGGGAATGGTCATCGCGGGTCATCAGCTTCGCGAATGGCTCAAATTCGCAATGCGTGAGTGGGAAGACACGATAATGCTGCCCCTTCCACTCTTTCACACGTATGCGAACACCGGCGTCCAGAGCCTCGCGCTCATCAACCACAATCCGATCTCTCTCACGCCGAACCCGCGAGAGCTTCGGGATGTTCTGCACGAGATAAATCAGGTGAAGCCGGCTTTCATCTGCGCGGTGCCGACATTGCTCAACGGCCTGCTCAATCATTCGATGACGCGTGAAGGCAAGGTGAGCTGGGGGAGCGTCAAGCTTTGCTTCTCCGGCGCGGCGGCACTGATGGCCGACACGAAGCAGCGTTTCGAGGAACTCACCGGCGGTGTGATAGTCGAAGGCTATTCGCTCACTGAAGCGCAGATGGCGGTCGTCGCGAATCCGGTCCGGGGAGTGAAGAAGACGGGCTCAGTGGGAATGCCACTTCCGGACGTCGATCTCATCATCGTCGATGCGGACGATCCCACGAAAGTCCTTCCGCAAGGAGAGTTCGGCGAGATAGTGATCGGTGCGCCGCAGATAATGGTCGGTTACTGGAACAGACCCGAAGAGACCAAGGAAATGCTCCGCATATCCCCCACCGGAGAGCGGATGCTCTTCACGGGCGACCTCGGCTACATCGACTCCGACGGTTACCTCTTCATAGTGGACCGGAAAAAGGACCTGATCAAGACGAGCGGCTATCAGGTGTGGCCGAGGGAGATTGAAGAAGTGATCTCTGCACATCCGTCGGTGCGTGAGGTGGGAGTCGCCGGACTTCCCGACAAGATGCGCGGTGAAAAAGCGAAGGCCTGGATCGTGCTCAATCCGGGAACGACAGCCACCGAAGCAGAGATCAAGACCTGGTGCAGGGACCGGCTCGCGCCGTACAAGGTTCCGGCCAAGTACGAGTTCGTTGCGGAGCTGCCTAAAACACAGGTCGGCAAAGTGCTGCGCCGCGCTTTGCGCGAGCAGGACGCTGCAGCGGCGCACGAATAACACGTCCACCTCAACGCGGTTCGCAATAACATGGGAAGTTTGCGTCTGCTCGTCACGGATGAGATCGACCCGGACGGTGTCGAGCTCCTTCGGGCCGAGACTTCTTTTCAGGTCGATGAAATCCCAACGCCGAAACCGGCTGAGCTTCTCGAGATAATCGGACAGTACGACGCGTTCGTCGGCAGAAGTGCGACGCGTCTTCCGGGCGAAGTTCTGAAGCGCGCGACAAAGTTGCGAGTGATCGGGCGCGCGGGCGTCGGCACCGACAACATCGACATTCCGACGGCCACGCAGCTTGGCATTGCGATCATCAACGCCCCCGGCGGCAACACTGTCGCCGTCGCCGAGCTTTTCTTCGGCACGTTGATCGGTCTCGTGCGTCACGTTCCCCGCGCCGCGACGTCGATGCGCGAGGGGAAGTGGGATCGCAGCCTGTTGCTCGGCACCGAGCTCCGCGGCCGCACGCTCGGAATCGTGGGTCTCGGACGAATCGGCGGTGAGGTTGCGCTCAGAGCGCGTGCCTTCGGAATGACACTCATTGGCTATGACCCGTACGTGACCGATGAGCGATTCGACATGCTGCGAGTGTCCCGCGCAACGTCGCTCGATGACCTTTTGCGAGCGTCCGATGTGGTGACTGTACATACACCGCTCACTCCCGAGACGAGGGGAATGATCGGCGCGGCAGAGCTGAAGCTGCTCAAGCCGGGATCGATTGTCGCGAACCTCGCGCGTGGAGGAATCGTCGATGAAGCAGCGGTTACCGAGGCGCTGGTCAACGGTTCGCTCGGAGGCGCGATTCTCGATGTCTACACCCAGGAGCCGCTCGATCCCGCGAGCTCTCTGAGATCGCTTCCGAACGTGGTACTGACTCCACATCTCGGCGCATCGACGGCCGAAGGACAGCACAATGTTGCCGTCGACGTTTGCGCGGCAGTCCGCGATGCTCTTCTCAACGGCGAGTTGTCGCGTGCGATCAACGTCGTAGGCGGTATCGACGGGCGGTGGGAAGAGATTCGTCCGGCGCTCGTGCTCGCGCGTCGCATGGCATCGATCGCAAGGGCGATTCTCGCCGACAGAGGTGCGCGGGCGGTTGACTCGATCGCACTCAGAGTTGGTCGGGACCTCTCCGCCGCAGGCAATCTTCTCATCGCGAGCGCGGCAGCCGGTGCACTCGATTCGATCATCGACGGTGTGCGTTTGAATCTCGTGAACGCGCGCACGCTTGCCGAGAATCGCGGCATCGACCTGTCGGTCGCAACGACACACTCGAACGATCCTGACAACGCTGAACAAGTAACTGTGCGATGCGGAAAGAACGAAGTGACGGTTGCCGGAGTCGCGCCTCCGGGATCGGGTCCGCGCCTCACCCGCATCGATGGCTTCACTGTTGACGTCACTCCGCGGCGCACGCTTCTCGTTCTCACGAACGCTGACGTGCCGGGAGTCATTGGAAGAGTTGGAACTCTGCTTGGTGACGCGCACGTCAACATTGCCGAGTATCACCAGGCTCGTCTGTCGCAAGGCGGCGATGCGCTCGCTGCGGTGTCGGTCGACGGTGAGATCACCGAACCGGTGCGACAGAAGCTGCTCTCACTGCCGGACATAAGGTCCGCGACGGTAATCGATTTTTCGAAGCTCGACGCTGCCGGAGAGGAAGCTTGGTCATAACGCACGATCCCGATGTGCGACGCGCTCACTCGCGAGATGCTTCCGGCCTGGAGTTGGTGCCTGAAGCCGTTGCGCGGGCGATGACGACGAGCGACGTGATCGAGGTCGTGCAGCTCGCGTCAGGAAACGGCTTGACCGTGACACCCGCCGGATCGCAAACCAGCATGACCGGCGCGTCGATAACCGATAGCGGCATTCTTCTGTCGTTTTCCGGCATGAACCGGCTGATTGACGTCGACGCGACCAATGCGATTGCTCGAGTTGAGCCCGGTATTACGATCGGACAGCTCAATCGCGATCTTGCCGAAACGGGATTGATGTTCGCGCCTGATCCAACCAGTGAGCAGGACGCAACTATCGGCGGCGCTATTGCGTGCAACGCGTCCGGCGCGAGGTCACTCTATTACGGAGCGACACGCCGTCACGTCAACGGCGTGCGTGTTGTTCACTCTGACGCTACCACCGCCGATTATCGCCGCTTTCACGGCGAGAAGAACACGGTCGGCTACGCAGCGGCTCAGGATCCGGTGGATTGGTTCGTTGGCAGCGAAGGGACAACCGGTATTGTCGTCGAGGCACAGTTGAGACTCGTGCGCGCGCCGCTGAATATCATCGGCCTTGCTATTCCCTTCCTCGATGAAGCGAGCGCACTCGATTTTGTTGTCGCAGCGCGGGAAGGCAGAAGCTCGAGGCTCGCACGATGCCTGGAGTTCTTTGACGCTTCCGCAATGCAGATCGCGGCCGGGTACATCGGGGCGCCCTGGGCGAATCTCGCGGGATCTCTCATTTACCTCGAGGATGACGCTGGAAGCTCGCCGGTCGAGCGGATACTCAGCGGATGGCTCGAGCTGGCCGAGGACTTTGGCGCTCTTTCAGATGACATCCGGGTCTTTGAAGGCGCGCAGTCATTGAGGGAAGCGAGAGCGATGCGCCACTCGGTTCCGGCGACCATGAACGAGCGTGGGTCGGCCCGGATGAAGAACGGTGGCAGAAAGGTTTCGACCGACTGGGCAGTTCCCTACAATCGCCTTCGCGAAGCTCTCGCCGCTTCAAAGGAAGCGATCGAGCGTCACGGCGCGCCTGCTCCCGTAACTTACGGTCATGCCGGCAACGGACACCCGCACCAGAATTTCATCGCTGAGAATCCCGCGGATCTTCGTATCATCAACGCAGCAATCGAAGATACGCTGGCCCATGTGATAAAGATGGGCGGCACGGTATCGGCCGAGCACGGACTCGGCAAACTCAAGAGACCGTGGCTCGATCTTCAGCTTTCGCAGCGGCAGATAGCAGTGATGCGCGCAATCAAGAACACGCTCGATCCATCGGGCATGTTCGCTCCGGGCAACGTACTGTGACCGACAAACCGCCGTTTCGTTTCGCCACGGTCATACTCGACGTGGATTCGACTCTATGCGGCATTGAAGGCATAGACTGGCTTGCGGCGAGACGCGGCGAGGAAATGGAAAAGCGTGTCTCGGAGCTGACTGAGCGGGCAATGCGCGGCGAGCTGCCGCTCGAGGATGTGTACGGAGCACGCCTGGCGATGGTTCGACCGCGCCGCGAGGATATCGATGCGCTCGGTCGTGAGTACATCGCGACGATCGCGCCTGGTGCACTCGAGGCAGTTGAGAAGTGGCGGTTGAAAGGGGTCAACGTCATCCTCCTCAGCAGCGCGATCAGACACGCGATTCTCCGCGTTGCGCAGTACATCGGCCTCGGACCCGACGAGGTTTTTGCCGTTGACGTGAAGTTCGACGCCATTGGCGCGCTGACGGAATTCGACAGGGCATCACCGTTGACGACGACGACTGGCAAGCGCGACATCGTGTCCCGCCTCGATCTTCCTCGTCCGATGATCGCTGTTGGTGATGGCAGTACGGACCGGGCAGTACGCGGCACCGCAGACGCATTCGCGGCATTCACAGGCTTCGTCTCGCGGCCGGCAGTAGCGGAAGGCGCTGATTTTGTCGTAAAGTCCTTTGATGAGCTCAGCGCAATCGTCCTCGGAGACTGATAACCGTGCTTCGGTACCACGTGATCCCGACACGCGGCCCGAGGATGTTCCCCTTCACGACGACGTTCGGCTTCTTGCTGCCGGATTGGGCAACGTCATTCGGCGACTCGAGGGCGAAGCGGCCTATCGTGTAGTCGACGATCTTCGCCGTGCGTGCAAAGCGCGGCGGCGTGGTGTACCGGGCGCGCGTGATCTCGATGCTCTACTCGATGAAACCTCACGCCTCCCGCTCGAGCTGACGGCCGTTGTCACGCGCGCCTTCACTCTTTTCTTCCTGCTGATCAATACGGCTGAGCAGGTGCATAGGGTGCGGCGACGTCGCGCGTACCTCGGCAAGGGCGACGTGGAGCCGCAGCCGGCCTCGGCGACGTGGACGATGCAGCGTCTCAGGGAAAAAGGAGTAACTGCCAGGGAAGTTGGTGATGCTCTTCGCGATCTCGACGTGCGTCCAGTACTCACCGCTCACCCAACCGAATCGACGCGTCGCACGCTGTTGACGCTGCAGGCACGGGTCGCGGACCTTCTTCTAGATCGTGAGCACGTTTTCCCCGCAGAGCGAGAGGCGATCGATGAAAGCCTCGAGGCGGAGATCGAGCTGCTCTGGCTAACTGCTGAGGTGAGACACGACCGTCCGTCCGTTGGCGATGAAGTGAGCACAGTGCTCTGGTACCTCGAAACGCGTCTGCTGGATGCCAGTACGCTCGCTCACGGTGCACTGGTTCGCGCTTTCGAGGATGAGTTCGGTGAGCCGCGAGAAGACCTGCATCTGAGCTCGGCGATCAGGCTCGGCACGTGGGTGGGCGGGGATCGTGACGGAAACCCTTTCGTCACT
Source organism: Gemmatimonadaceae bacterium (assembly GCA_017881685.1). Lineage (GTDB taxonomy): Bacteria > Gemmatimonadota > Gemmatimonadetes > Gemmatimonadales > Gemmatimonadaceae > UBA4720. The sequence continues at coordinate 2,807 of JADGQR010000226.1, read as the reverse complement.
CCGGCAACGACGATCGCGGCCGCACGCCGCGCCAGCTACGTGATACTCGGCAGATATCAGCAATCGGCAGACGAGCTCGTTCGAAGGCTTTCGTTGTCTGCGCAGATAGCTCCGCCATCGAAGGAGCTGGAGCAATCCCTTCAGACCGATCGTCTTCTGCTTCCGGATGTGTGGGAGGCAAACTCACGCCGGAATGAAGATGAACCCGTTCGTCTCAAGCTGACGTTCATCTCGGCACGGATCGCGGCCACGCGCGGAGCCGTTGCCGCGCGCGACGCCGGGCGTTCCGCAGATCTTCAGGCGGCATACGCGCAGGCATCGGATCTCGAGAGGGATTTGCTGCTCGTGCAGGATTCACTGAGAAGTGCCGGAGCCATTCACGCTCTGCGCACCGTCTTCAATCCATTTCTTGCATCGGTTCGGAGTTACGGGTTCCACGGTCTGATGATGGATGTGCGGGACCACGCCGACTCGCATCGAGCTGCTCTCGATGAGATCGCATCGACTGTTGGAGGCGCGCCGTTCGTTGAAGAGTCGATTCGGAGGGAGCTGTCGGGAAGACGCCCGCTGGTTGGCTCGCACGCAAGTCTCTCCGATGCGACACGTCGCGTGCTCGACACGTTCGACGCGATACGAACGATTCAGGCCGAATCGGGACCCGCCGCAGTTTCGACGTACATAGTGTCGATGACCCGAACGACGGCGGATCTTCTGCGCGTTCTTCTTCTCGCTCGTGAAGCAGGATTGGTCGATCTCGCCGGTGACGAGCCACGCTCGTCGATAGACGTCGTTCCGCTTTTTGAGACACTCGACGATCTCGAGAATGCGCCGGACGTGATGAGGTCCCTGCTGACTGATCCAGTGTATCGACGGCAGCTCGCGTCGAGAGGAAACCGACAGGAAGTGATGATCGGCTACTCGGACTCCGGGAAAGACGCCGGAATTCTCGCGTCGTCCTGGGGCCTTTATCGGGGACAGGAGCTTCTGGTTCCGATTTTCCGCGAAGCGGGAATCGAGCTGCGACTCTTTCACGGCCGTGGTGGAAGCGTGGGAAGAGGCGGCGGCTCGCCGGTGTATCGTGCGCTCGCGGCCCTTCCACCCGATTCAGTCGACGGAAGAATCAAGATCACCGAACAGGGGGAGATCATCTCGCAGCAGTTTGGTCTCCTGCCGATTGCAGAACGCACGCTCGAAGTGACCTTATCCGGTGTTCTCCTGCAGAGCTTCACGGACTGGCGCGATGGAGTCAGCGAGAGCGAGATCACTCTCTTTCGGCAAACGATGGAGAGTCTTTCGGCGCGTTCGCTCGAGCTCTATCGCATTACTGCGCACGAGAACCCTGCGCTGTTCGAAATGTTCGAGAAGGCGACACCAATTGCAGAGCTTGCGTCTGCGCGTTTCGGGTCGCGCCCGGCGTATCGTCCGGGTGCAGCCGCAGGAATCGACGGTATTCGTGCGATTCCCTGGGTTTTCGGATGGACTCAGAATCGGCTGATGCTTCCGGGCTGGCTTGGAGTCGGAAGTTCGCTCGCCGAGATTGCCGACAAAGCGGACGGCCTCGAGCTGCTCCAGAAGATGTCGACGAAATGGCCTTTCTTCGACGACCTTCTCGCGAAGATCGAGATGGTCTGCGCAAAAGCGGACATGGAGATCAGCCGGGCGTACGTGTCCCGTCTTGGCGGCGACAAGGCATTGCTCGCTCAACTCGTGAGTGAATTCGAGCTGACGGTGAAGACGATCATGAAGATTCGTGGCGCCGGACAACTTCTCGACGACAGCGTAGTCGTGCAGGCCGCGATAGCGCTTCGCAATCCATATGTCGATGCGCTATCGCTGCTTCAGATCAATCAGCTCCTTCGCAAGCGAGCCGCCGTCCATCCATCCGAAGATGAGATGAAACAGATCGAGAGCGTGCTCGCCACTTCGGTGAGCGGTATTGCGCAGGGTTTGCGCAATACCGGTTGAGCCAGACTACTTCGCCTGATCGAAGACCACGTCGACAGGAATTCCCTTCGTCTTGAGTCTGTCGAGGTCCCGCTGAAGCTCGGCAGAGATGGTGCCGTACTGCTGTTGAAACGCGCCGAGCCCGTTGTAGTCACCGTTGCCCTGAATTGTGAGGATCTTTGCGGCGAGTGCATTCATTCCGGTCTCGAATTTCGGAAAATCAACGCGGTATCTCCCGTTGCTCGCGTCGCGCGTGAACGCTCCCTGCTGCTGAAGGAAGTTGAACGCGGCGATGTTGGCGCGGCCGTGCGCATCTGCACCACCGAAGCGAACTGACCTGATGAGACTCGCGAGGAAGCTGACGTAGTTTCCTCTCATGTCCTCACCAGGAAGCTGTCCCTCCTTGTTCAGCTTCTGCACCATATACAGGCCGAGGATGTCTGCCTTCCCCTCTTCGACGGCGCTGTAGCGCTCCTTCAGAGCCATCCGGACAGTGCCTTTGCCATCCAGCGTGTTCTTGATGCCGAGTCCGTGGGCTACTTCATGGAACATCGTGTTCTCGAAGAACGCGTTGAAGTTGAGAAATGGAAGCTGGTCGCCGGCGACGAGCTCGGTTGCGATCGGCATCATGATCTTGTCGAACTTGGCCTTCATCACGTTCTTGAGCTGAAGACGACGCGTTCCTTTCTTGAGCTGAACTTCCTCATCATTGGGAAGGTTGATCGCGATAGTCTTCCCGCCAGAGTTTGCCTGCCCGGCATAATAGACAGCGTCGTATGCATTCAGGTCTGAATCCGTTCCCGGCTTCTCCTGTTTGTACTTGTCGGCAACTGGCAGTCCGCGCTGCAGGCTCGGAAGAAACT
>JADGQR010000225.1 GCA_017881685.1 Gemmatimonadaceae bacterium | reverse complement strand
GCCGCGCGCATCTACGAAAAGCGAACTAACGAGCTGCCCGGATTTCCCGGAAGCGGGTTGACCGCGTCGGAGCGCGCTTCGATCAAGGTCAATGTCGACAGCCTGCATCGCTTGCGGCCCGCGCGAACAGATTCCATCTACAACGGAGCGGACGACGACGGATCGGGCTCGATCGGTTTGCTCGAAATTGCCGAGAAATTCGCGACTGATAAGATCAAGCCAAAAAGGTCGCTGGTGTTCGTATGGCATACGGGCGAAGAGCTCGGTCTCTTCGGCTCGGAATTTTTCACGGACCATCCTACCGTTCCTCGCGATTCGATCGTCGGACAGCTCAATATCGACATGATCGGCCGAGGTGAAGCGGGTGACCTGCCGGGCGGCAACCCAGGTTTCCTTCAGGTAATTGGATCGCGACGTCTCTCAACCGAGCTTGGCGACCTTCTCGAAACCGTGAACACGCAGGACCATCACGGCTTCAAGTTCGACTACTCGTTCGACGCGCCGGGACACCCAGAACAGTACTACTGTCGCAGCGATCACTACGAGTATGCGCGCTACGGAATTCCGATCGCGTTCATGAGCACCGGCGGTCACGTCGACTACCATCAGGTAACCGACGAGCCGCAGTACATCAACTACTCGCACCTGGCGCGTGTCGCAAGCTTTGTCGCTGACCTGGCGGCACACGTTGCCAATCTCGATCACCGGCTCGTTGTGGATCATCCGAAGCCGGATCCACGCGCGGAGTGCGTTCAGTAGCCACAGACAGCGTGGTGTCTCGAGTCTAGTGGATGCAAGTGCGTTCGGCCGGAAGCATTATTGTTCCGTCCCTAACCCATTTGAGGCGCCAATAATGCCAGCCCAGTACGATCGCAGGACCTTCATGACCTACTTCGCCAGCATCGGTCTCGGCTCGACGCTGCTGCCAGGAGTTCTCTGGGCGAAAGTAGCGGACGGCGCAGACATCACGCTGGCGACGATTGCGGCGGCCGAGGATGTGGCGGGGATCAGGTTCGACGATGCGGAACGTACGCTGATGCTCGACGGACTGAAGCAGCAGGAGCAACGCATCGAAGCGCTTCACAAGATTCCTCTCGCGAACTCGGTGAGCCCGGCGCTCGTCTTCAACCCCGTTCCGCCAGGAAAGAAAATTCCGAACGGTCCAAAGCGAGCGATGATTCGATCGCATGTGGCGCGCACGTCAGCGCCTGGCGCGGAATCGCTTGCGTTTCTCCCGGTTACTCAGCTTTCTGAGCTCATTCGGCGCCGGCAGATCACTCCGTCGCAGCTCACCGACCTCTACATCGAGCGGCTGAAGCGCTACGATCCCGTTCTTCATTGCGTCATCACGCTCACTGAAGATCGCGCCCGCGAGCAGGCGAAGAAGGCCGATGCGGAGATTGCGGCCGGACACTATCGCGGACCGCTTCATGGCATTCCGTGGGGCGCGAAAGATCTTCTCGCCGTCAAAGGTTACAAGACGACCTGGGGCGCAGGACCTTATCGCGATCAGGTCATCGATGAAGACGCGACAGTAGTTCAGCGACTCGACGCAGCCGGTGCGATTCTCGTCGCGAAGCTTTCGCTAGGTGAGCTTGCGCAGGGCGACATCTGGTTCGGTGCGCGCACGCGAAATCCGTGGAACGTCAATCAGGGCTCGAGTGGCTCGTCGGCGGGTCCGGCTTCCGCCACGTCCGCGGGTCTCGTCGGATTTGCAATCGGGAGCGAGACGCTCGGATCGATCTCGTCGCCATCGACAGTATGTGGAACGACGGGGCTTCGGCCGACCTACGGACGAGTTCCGAAGACCGGTGCCATGGCGTTGTCCTGGAGCATGGACAAGCTCGGGACGATTTGCCGAAGCGCGGAAGATTGCGCTCTCGTGCTCGACGCGATTCACGGTCCGGATGGAAAAGACAACATGGCTATTCCCGCGTCGTTTCACTGGGACGCAACGGTTTTGCCAAAACATCTTCGGATCGGTTATGTGAAGAGCGCGTTCGATCTGCCGATGATGGATCCTGCCGACGCGAAGCGAACGCAGCACGGATCGAAGGTGTTCGACGATCGCGCGCTCGATGTCATTCGCGGAATGGGGGTCAATCTGATTCCCGTCGAGCTGCCTGACGTGCCGTACGATCCGATGCGCATCATTCTGACGGCCGAAGCGGCGGCGGCGTTCGATGATTTGACGCGGACGAATCGCGACAAGGAGCTGGTTCAGCAGACCAGGTTCGACTGGGCGAATACTTTCCGCACGTCGCACTTCATACCTGCTGTCGATTACATCAATGCGAATCGTCTTCGCACGACTGCGATCAAAGCCTGGGACGAGCTGATGCAAACGGTCGACGTGATCGTGACGCCGACGAGTGCAGCAAATCTGTCACAGCTCGTCGCGACCAATCTCACCGGTCATCCCGCTGTGATTCTGCCGAATGGATTCCGCGCCGACGGCACTCCTGTATCTCTCACCTTTCTCGCTGGATTGTTCGAGGAGGCAAAGCTCCTTGCGGTCGCGAGTGCTTATCAGCGGGCGACTGGTTTCCATCTCGTGCATCCGACCGTTCCCCTGAATTCGGCTGCGCACGCGTGATGGAGGTCACGCCGATAGTGCTGGACGGCAAGCGCGTTCGGCTCGCTCCCATGTCGGTGGATCATCTCCAAGGTTTAACGGAAGCCGGCGCGTTTCCGGAGCTTTGGGAGTGGACGAACGTGCGCGCGGACAGGCCTGAAGGAATGAAAGAGTATGTGATGGCGGCGCTGGCGGACAAAGAGCGAGTAGCGAGCATGCCATTCGTGACGGTCGACAAGGCGACTCACGCAGTCATCGGGAGCACGCGCTTCGGAAGTATCGATATCGCGAACAGGAGAGCCGAGATCGGCTGGACGTGGATCACACCCGCGTTTCAGCGCACGTATGTGAATTCGGAAGCGAAGCTGTTGATGCTCACGCACGCGTTTGAGAGAT
>JADGQR010000224.1 GCA_017881685.1 Gemmatimonadaceae bacterium | reverse complement strand
TGGATGATCTGCGTCATCGCCTCGCGCTTCATTACCTCGATGGAGGAAAGAAGTCGGTCAATCAGACCGCGTATCTCGTCGGGTTTTCGGATCCCGCCGCATTTTCGCGCGCGTTCAAGCGCTGGACCGGCTCGACTCCGCGTTCTGCACGTAAGGCCCGGGGCAACTAGTCTCGAAAGGGGATTGAGGGGTGTCGCATGCAGGGCTTCCTATGGAAGTATTGCCATCTTGCCACCTTCTGTCGTCGTCGGCATTTATCGGAATGGCAATACTTCCATAAAAAGCCCGGAATGCGACACACCTCAATCATCTTTGTCAGGGAATCTGAATACTCGCGACTGAGTTCGGCTTAGCCTCACGACTCGAAGCTCAATCCGACAGTCCACTCGTCAGAAATCGAATCAGCGTTTCCAGACTGAAACGGTCCAACCGATTCCGCTCGAGGTCTGACATCCTGGGCTGATCCGTCCTGATCGCCCGCGCGGCGACCGACTGATTCCATTTCCCGATCAGTGCAATCAGTTCATTGCGCAATTGTTGTTTGAGGGCTGGAATCGGATCGTTTTCATCCACAGAATGAAGCTATGACGATCTCTAGGTAGCACGATCATCAAGACAACGCTTCGGCAATCACACATCTGCGACCCTGGATCAGGGGATTCGGATGACTGCGGGCGTACTCCTGAGAGGCTACGTTGGCTGCCGCAATCATTTATGGAGATTGGCAATGAAGGAGGGTAGCGCGACCCCGGCACGGAGCCCGTCCCAGTTTCGTCGGGGCGCAACGAAAGATGGGCCGACGCCTGAGTTCCGTCGCCATGCGCCCGTGCGTCGCCGGCTTCCATGGGTGATTCTGGCGGCGCTCATGTTGATCGCGGCTGTGGCGATTGCGGTGTGGCGTGTGTTTCCAAATCGAGTGGCAGCGACGGCGGTGACGCGACGCGATGTTGCGCGAACACTCGTTCTCACTGGGAGAGTGCGCCCGGCAGCGCGCCCTCAAGTGGGCACGACGGTCGCGGGCACGGTCCGCGAGGTGCTCGTGCGAGAGGGAGATCACGTGAACCGCGGGCAGCTGCTGTTCCGGATCGACGACGCGCAGCCCGCTGCGGCGCTCGCTCAGGCGCGGGCGTCGCTCGCCACATCGGCCGCGCGCACTCGCTCCACCGCAGAACAGGCCAGGCTCTTGGCGCAGAGCACTCGCCGTGACGCGGAGCGTGCGCGTGCACTCTTCGCACAAGGCGCGATCAGTCAGCGCGATCGTGATGAGGCAGAGCGGGCAGCAGCGAACGCCGCTGCCGAACTCAACGCCGCGGGCGCACGCGACGGGGCAGCGGCGGCGTCGACGCTAGCTGAGATATCGCGTGCGCGTGCCGCAGTGGCATCGGCCGAGGCAGTGTTGGCTCTCACGAGCGTGAGATCGCCCGCGTCTGCCACCGTCCTTACGAGGAGCGTCGATCCCGGCGATGCGGTACTGCCCGGTCAGGTCCTCATGGAACTTGGGATTGATGGAGCAACGGAGCTGGTCGCCTTCGCGCGCGAGGAGAATCTTGCCGACCTCACGACGGGAGCGAGCGCCGTTGCCTCGGCCGACGCCTTTCCCGATAGCACGTTCGCGGCCCGAGTGAGCTGGCTGGCTCCGGTGGTTGATCCAAGACAGGGTACTGTCGAGGTAAGACTCACCGTCCCCAAACCGCCGTCTTACCTGCGCGCTGACATGACAGTTTCGATCAACGTCGAGGTGGAGCATCGCGTCGGTGCGCTGGTCGTACCGCGCGCAATGGTAGGCGATATCGGCACTCCCACACCCTGGGTGATCATTGAGCGCGATGGACGGGCGTTCCGCCAGACTATACGGCTTGGCATACTCGGAGACCGTGACGCCGAGGTCCTTGGCGGGCTCAAGGAAACTGATCGTGTTCTGCCGTCGGGAACGCGGCCTGGAAGCCGTGTCGACGTGAGCGCTTTCATTAATAGCGCGAGCCAGGCGCCCCTCGCACCGAGCCGCTGACATGCCCTTCGAGCTGATAGTCGCCCTTCGGTATCTCCGCGAGGGGAAAGGTCAGACATGGCTGATCCTGACAGGCATCGGAGTCGGTGTTGGCGTAATCATCTTCCTCTCTGCGCTGATCACCGGCCTGCAGAAAAGTCTGGTCGCGCGCACGCTCGGATCGCAGGCGCATGTGATCGTCCGTCCACGCGAGGAGATCCCTCGTGTCCTTCCAACCCGCGATGGCGCCGTCAGAGATGCGACGGTCGAACGGCCAGCGCAGCGTGTACGGTCCATCGTGCAGTGGCAACGCGCACGCGCTGATATCGCGCGAATTCCCGGCGTGGTGGCCACGGCACCGAGCATTTCCGGGCCGGCCATTGCGGTCCGCGGCGATGGTGCGAACTCCGTGCTCGTTAGAGGTATCGAGCCGGATAGCTACGGTCGCATCGTCAACCTCGAGGCGTTCCTCAAGGCCGGCCGCCTTGACCTCGACGGCTTCAAGGCTGTCATAGGCACTGGTCTCGCCGCGAACCTTGGCCTCGAAGTGGGTGATCGCTTCCGGTTGCGGGTGGGCACGGAGCGCGACGACGCCGGGCTCGCTGTTTATACCGTGTCTGGAATCTTCGACATCGGCAACAAGGATCTCAATGAGCGCTGGGTGTTCGTGTCTCTGCGTGCAGCACAGAGTCTGTTCGGGTTGGAGGGAGGTGTATCGGCAATCGAGGTGAAAGGAGCAGAGATCTACGACGCGGAGCCGCTTGCGGTCCTGATCACCGAGCGCACGGGGCTCGTGGCAGACAGCTGGATGCGGTCCAACGAGCAGCTCCTCACCGGACTCCGATCGCAGAGCTCTTCGAGCCTCATGATTCAGTCGTTCGTCATCCTTGCCTTCGCCCTCGGTATCGCGAGTGTGCTTGCCGTTTCGGTGGTGCAGAAGTCGCGCGAGATCGGGATCCTCCGTGCAACCGGCACCTCCAGAGCTCAAATCCTTCGCATCTTTCTTCTACAGGGATCCATCCTGGGTCTCGTGGGATCTGCCGTTGGCATCGCGCTTGGCATCGTCCTCGGCGTCTTCTTCTCGCGACTTGCTCGTAACCCGGACGGTTCGGCAACCTTTCCAGTGTCGATCGATACGGTGCTGTACCTGCGATCGGCTGCCATCGCGGTTGGCGTCGGGCTCGTCTCGGCAATTTTGCCCGCCCGTCGCGCGGCACGCATGAATCCCGCGCAGATCATCCGGTCAAGCTGATCACATAATGTCTGTTCCCGGCACCGGCAACTCCGACGCGCTGCTGCGACTGGAGTCCGTCACAAAGGACTACGGGACTCGCATAGTGACTCATGTGCTGCGCGGAATAGATCTGGTGGTCGAGCCCGGCGAGTTCATGGCGCTCACCGGCCCGTCCGGATCGGGAAAGACTACGCTGCTCAACTTGATCGGTCTGCTCGACCGTCCGACGTCGGGGCGCATCGCTTTTCAGGGATGGGACATCGCTCAGTTGAACGAGAGCGAGACGACCGCGCTGCGCGGACGCAGCATCGGATTCGTCTTCCAATTCCATCATCTGCTTCCCGCTTTTACGGCGCAGGAGAACGTGATGCTGCCGTTGCTCGCCGACCGCGGTCGTCGAGATGCCGAGATGGAAGACCGTGCCAGTGCTCTGCTCGACGAGGTCGGACTCGCCGATCGCGCATCCTATCTCGCAGTGGAACTTTCGGGTGGCGAGCAGCAGCGTGTAGCGCTTGCCCGGTCGTTGGTGATGCGACCGCCGCTGGTTCTGGCTGATGAGCCGACAGGCAACCTGGACAGCGAGTCGGGCGCGCAGGTGTTCCGGCTGCTGCGGGCGTTCAACGAGCGTTACGGCACGACATTCGTGATTGTCACTCACGACGATCGACTGGCGGTTCAGTGTGACCGCACCGTGCACATGGTTGACGGGCGTGTGGACTCGGACACGTAGGGAGCGGGTTCGGCGATCGACCTAGCCGAGCTGTTCGACGAGCCACGCTGCCGCATCGTCTGCTGACGAAGCAGGCAGAGCGTGACCAGACGCATACCATTTAAGTGTCTTCGGCTCTGATGCGACATCGTACAACGCCTGCGCCTGCTCGCGCCGAATTGTGCGATCGTTAGTTCCGTGCAGCATGAGCAAGGGCCGTCCCTTCAACTTCCTCGCCGATGTGAGCGGATCGGTCACCATTCGCACCATGCTCGTCCACGGAGTTGCGGGAAGATCCCCACCTGCAGCGACGACTATGCATTTGATCCTCTTCTCGGCCGCAGCAGTCTGGAGAGCGATGTAGCTGCCGAGGGAGTATCCGGCGATGCCGATGCGCAGTGGATCGATTGCTTCATGTGCCGCGAGCCATTCAATCGCATCCTGCGACTCGACGAGCGCACTCTTCCAGTGTTGCAGGAGACCGAACGGGTTAGTCCGGGCCTCTTCGAACATCTCGTCCTCGCGCGTGCCGTGCAGTGGAAGATCGAATGACAGGCTGGCGATTCCGCGGACAGCTCGAGCCAGGCCAATCGTATTCGACAGCACTTCCTTCGATGCGCTGTAGCCGTGGAGGAGTAAGACTCCCGGTACAGGAGGATCGAGATCGGCCCGAAGCAGTAGGGATGGGATACCGGCACCGCCGAGCTCGATGATCGCGGTGCGTCGCAGGATTTTCTTGGTCATGAGTCCCTAGTCAGGCTCCGTGCCGCTTTCTCAGAAGGCGATGATCGAAGTTGTATCGGTCGATCGCCGTGATTTCAAATCGATGGAACTCGCGATGTCCCGGATGGATGAGGACGTTGTAACTGGCTTCAACTATGGCACTCGGGACGCGCAGCGCCGGCGAGCTTTTGTTCTTCATCCACATGTCACCGACAGCCTGAACCGCAGGGGGCACTGGTGACGAGTTCCAGTTTGGGGGAAGGCTCCTACGATCAAGGGTTTCGACAAGCTTGTCCGGCATTGTCGCCGCAACGAGGGAATAAGAGGACAGCA
>JADGQR010000223.1 GCA_017881685.1 Gemmatimonadaceae bacterium | reverse complement strand
TCCACCACTGGAACTCCGTTCACCAGAACGTAGCTGATACCGCTTGCAAGCTGCTGCGGCTGCTCATAGGTGGAGTTGTCGATGACTCTGTTCGGATCGAACACAGTGATATCGGCGAACATCCCGGGCCTGAGCAAGCCGCGGTCCTGGATACCGACCCGCTGTGCCGCAAGCGACGTCATTTTGCGAATCGCGAATTCGAGCGATATCACCGAATCCTGTCTCACGTATCTGCCGAGGATTCTCGGGAAAGTGCCAAACCCTCTGGGATGCCCGGCCGATCCGAACTTGCCTGTCGAGTCCGGACTCACCGCGCCGGCATCCTGTCCAACAGACACCCACGGCTTCTTCATCACCATGCGAAGCGCGTCCTCGTTGAACGAGAAGTAAATCGCGCCGGTGTTTCCGTGATCGGCGATGAGAATGTCGAACGCGGCATCGTAAGGGTCTTCGTTGCGCATCCGGCCAACTTCCGTCAGCCGCTTGCCCTGGTACTGCTTCAACGAGTCGACACCGACGTCGTTGATCATGGTTCGCTCAGCCGATCGAATACCCGCCGCCGAATCCTCGGCCAGCTCTTTCTTGAGTCGTGCGCGAATCGCGGGATCCTTCAGCCGGACGACCATCGAATCGTCACCACCTTCCTGGACCCACGTATTCAGCATTGCCGACAATCCCGTCGCGCTCGCGGTGTACGGATACTGATCGGCAGTGATGTCGATTCCCGCAGTGCGCGCCGAATCGATCAAAGCAATCGCCTGCGCCATCTGCTCGGCCGATCTCGACTTGATGTGCCGGATCTCGGCCCACGTGTGAGCACCGGCGGCGATCTGGATCGTTTCGCGAATCGCACCGATGAGTCCGGTCCCTTCGCTTCTGATATGCGCTGCATACCCACCGCGATAGGGAGTCGCGTACTTCGTCAACGCGATCAGCTCATCGGTGTCGAAGAAGGTGCTGGGCAGGTAAATCAGCCCCGTACCGAGTCCGACAGCACCGTCTCGCATCGCTGAATCGATCAGTGCGCCCATCTGCGACATCTCTGCCGCTGTGGGATGACGCGTCACATCGCCCATCACCGCCTGGCGCACGGAGCTCGTTCCAACGTAGGTGCCGAGGTTGATCGCGGTTCCTCGTCGCTCCAGCTCCTTGAAGTATCCGTCGAGCGACGTCCACGGGTAGCGCGGATTCGGTTTTTCGCCGAGTGCCGTTTGTGGCCAGGCGGAATGGACTTCGCCGGTGATCTCACTCGTGATTCCCTGCGAAATTTTCGAGACCGCGTGTGGCGCACGAAGCAACGAGAACTCAGAGTGGCCGAGCATGTCGATGAATCCCGGCGAAACGACGAGGCCGGTCGCGTCGATTACGCGTTTCGCTGTTTGTCCTTCGAGAGATGGGCCGACGTAGACGATTCGATCGCCGCGTGTAGCTACGCTTCCGAGATACCAGGGGTTGCCGGTGCCGTCGACGACTCGAGCGTTCTTGATCAGGATGTCATAGCCACCCTCAGCCGGCGTAGGCGATGTCTGAACGGCGGGCGTGCACGCAGCGAGGACAACAGCGAGGAGACAGCTCCAGCGGAGTTGCGACATGGAAATCCGTTTGTGGGGTTTTTCTACGAGACTTTTCGAGTCTTTTTCCGAAGAAAGTCCATCAGGATGAACTGGCCGAGCGTCATCGTGTTCGTGAAGTATGCTTTTCCGCGGCTGATCTCGGACACTTTCTTCACGAATTCGACGAGCGCGCGATCGCGCGCGAGCATGAATGTATTGATCATGATGCCGGCGCGGCGGCAGTTGGCGACTTCCTTGAGCGTCTCGCTGACGACTGCGAGGTCGAGGCCCATGGAATTCTTGTAGATCGATCCATTCGGCATCGTCAGGGCGCTCGGCTTGCCGTCGGTGATCATGACGATTTGCCGCATGTCCTTCTTCTGCGACATCAGGATGCGTCGCGAGAGCTTCAGGCCTTCCGCCGTGTTCGTGTGATATGGTCCGACCTGCGCCTGTGGCAAAGTGGCGAGCGGAATTTCTTCCGCTGAATCGTGGAAGAGGACGACGCGAAGAGTGTCACCGGGAAACTGAGTGCGAATCAGGTGAGTCAGTGCGAGCGCGACTTTTTTGGCCGGCGTGAACCTGTCTTCGCCGTAGAGGATCATCGAGTGCGACGTGTCGAGCATGAGCACGGTTGCGCATGACGACCGATACTCCGACTGCCGTACCATCAGATCGCTGTAATCGAGATCCATCGGCACTTCGAGCGATCCGGTGCGGGCGAGCGAGTTCAGAAGTGTCGCGTTGACGTCGAGGTTGAGCACATCGCCGTACTCGTACGGCTTGCTCCATCCGTCGGCTTCGATGCCTGTCGAGAGATAAGGTGTGTCGTGGCTTCCGAAGCTCGATTTCCCGAGTGATCCGAGAATCGACCTCAGGGATTTGTAGCCGAGGAAATCGATGGCTTTGTCGGTGAGGTTGAACTGGACGCTTTTGGATGCGGCATGCGCGAGTCCGCCGGGCCCGGTGACCGATTGGTGTCCGGCGGGGACTTGAGGGGGAGCGTCGACGTTGAGGTAGCCTTC
>JADGQR010000222.1 GCA_017881685.1 Gemmatimonadaceae bacterium | reverse complement strand
TCGTGTAGACAGCGATCGACGAGTAGATCGCGAGTATCAGCGCCCAGAACAACATCGACCCGGACTGGCCGGCCCAGAACGACGTGAAGGTGTAGACCTTGGGAAGATTCGCGCTCGTGAACGACGCGACGTACTTGATCGAGAAGTCGTGCGTGAAGAGCGCGGTCCAGAGTCCGGCCGAAGCGAGGACGACCATCGCGAGCGTGGCGTAGATCGCGCGCTCGCCGCTGACTGTCAGATCACGTCTGTTGAGTGCTCCACCGGCGAATGACACCGTGGCCGCCCAGGTCGCCATGAGCAGCGCAACCCAGAGCGACAGCTCACCAATGAGGATCACGCGCCGCTCGTCGCCGCGCGATAACCGGGAGTGGTCTTGTATTTCTCCGGAGCGTTTTCATAACGCGAGGCGCACTTGGCGAGCAGCGTCGTCGCGTGGAAAGTTCCAGCACGATCGAGTCGACCTTCAACAACAACGTCGACGCCGTCTGTAAAAGTATCGGGAGTAATTCCGCGGTAAATCACGTTGTATGTCTTTGATCCGTCACTGATTCGGAATGAAACCTGACGTCCGCCGGGCTCGCGCACGATCGAGCCGGGAACGACGCGCGCACCGACCTTCACTCCTGTATCGTAGAACGTCGGGTCGCTGACTGTCTTGGCGGACAGCTCACCGGGTGTGAGGTAGTAGACCGCGGTGTCCTTGATCGAGCTTGCCATCAGGTATCCGGCAGTTCCGAGGACGAGCGCTCCGCCGATCAGGAACTTCGTACGTGGTTTCATCTTGCCAGACAATATAGAGGGCGGTACGGTGAGGCGGGTACTGCAGATGCCGGTAAGGGCGGGTGCAGCAGGGGCCGGTAAGAGCAGTCAGCAGTCAGCCGCCTTCTATCTCTGGCTGTGAGAGATCACAAGTAATGCTGCGGCAGTGCCTATCGCGTCCCAGGTAAGGTCGCCGAGGCTGAACAGGCCCTTCGTTCTTCCGTCGTGAATCTCGCGGCCGATTCCTGTCGCTATCGTGACAGCAGTTGCTGCCGTTAGGGACGCACTTCGGTTCGCGCCCGCGGCCTGAGCGGCGTTGAAACCGACCAACTCGATGAACGCAGACATCAGGAAGTGCTTCATCTTGTCTGGTCCGAGGAAGGTGTCGCCCTGCATTTTTGCGAGCGAATCGAGGGTAAGACCCGATCGCATCGCAGTCGGACGAAACTCCATATGCGACGAAGCCGATCGCCAGGGCGCCGGTGACGTCATGTCGCCGGCGCGCTGAGCACCGCACACTCTCGCACCGCACATCATCAACCCGCCGAACATCACGACCTTCCCGATGCGAGATGACACCGACTGCTTCAAGAACACGCTCAGCTCTTTCGCTTCAGCCCGTTCACGAACGACGACATTTCATCGATGAGCTTCGGAACCACCGGAATATTCGGATCGCTGTACGCCGGCCCCTGCTCGGCGCGTCCAGGCGGTGCGTTCTTCAGGACGTGGTTCATTCCCTCGATCGTCAGAAAACGTCCGGCGGGATAACCTGCGGCCAGCGCCTTCGCGTCTGTCATGCTCGTCTGGATATCTGTCGTGCCCTGAACGATCAGCGCAGGAATCTTCAGCTTGGAGATCTCGACTGCAGGATCGTACCTGAACCACGACACCATGTACGGCCGCACACTGGGCCGAAACAGCATTGCAAGCATTGGCGGAACCGTTGTCGTATCGGGCGGCGCGCCTGCTTCGATGAGATCCAGGAGGTGCTTCGAAGTCGCCATCATGTCAGGCGGGAGCTGAGGAGTGAGCTGCTCGACGAGAATCGCCGACGGCTTTCGGCCCGCACCCTCGAGCGAGATGTACCCATCGGCATCAGCGTCGCGCGCGGCGATCATCCCGATCAGCGAGCCTTCGCTGTGCCCTGCAACAGACACAGTCGAGAACCGCTTGTCGGCTCGAAGCTGCTTGATCCAGCCTTCCGCGTCGGATACATAATGATCGAAGCGCAGATCTTCTTCCTTTCCGGCTGCGCCTCTGCTCGCTGCAATACCGCGCTTGTCATAGCGAAGGCTCGCAATTCCATGAGCGGCGAGTCCGTCAGCCAACATCTTCAGACTGTTGTTCGATCCGGGAAGCATCGGCGAATTGCCATTGCGATCGGTTGGACCCGAACCGGCGATTATCAGAACGACCGGAACAGGCTTGGCTGACGAAGGCAGCTCGAGAGTCCCGTAGATGCTGCCCGTGGGCGTGACGAGCGTCGAAGCTTCTTCCATTGATGTTCCCCTAGCAGGTGCGGCTGTCTGGGCAACGCAGTCTGACGAAGCCACTGCAAGGGCGACCGCCATGCCTGCGTAAATCGAATTATTCATCAATTCTCCTCCGGGGAGCTGTTGTCCTGCGTCCAGTACAAAGTCGATCGAACCGCTCGGCTCCAACCTGAGCGAAGCCTCGCGCGCTCGCTGTCTTCCATCTGCGGCTGAAATCTCACACGACGACCGGCAGACATGAACTCTTCCGCATCGCGCCAGACTCCCGACGCAATACCAGCGAGCCCTGCGGCACCCATCGCTGTCGTCTCGATTATCCCGGGTCGCTCGACTGGTACCCCGATAATGTCCGATTGGAACTGCATGAGCCAGTCATTTGCGGAAGCGCCGCCATCCACTCGCACAGTTTCGAATGGAACGCCGCTACGTGCGCGCATCGCATCGAGTACGTCGGCTGTCCCATACGCCATGGCTTCGAGTGCCGCTCGCGCGAGATGCGCGCGCGTCGTTCCGCGCGTCAATCCGACGATCATTCCCCGCGCGTCGGGATTCCAGTGCGGGGCGCCGAGTCCGGTGAGAGCCGTAACGAAATAGACGCCGTCGTTGCCCGCGAGACTTCGCGCGAGCGGTTCCGATTCCGCTGCAGTCGAGATTATTCCGAGTCCGTCACGAAGCCATTGAATCGCCGCGCCGGCGACGAAGATCGAGCCTTCGAGCGCATACGCGAATCCGCCTGTCGCGTCGCATGCTGCAGTCGCGACAATTCCCTGCCCTGGCTGCGGCCGTGTGTCGCCTGTATTCAGAAGAAGGAATGCGCCCGTTCCGTAGGTGTTCTTGCCTTCGCCCGCCGCCGTGCATCCCTGCCCGAACAGCGCAGCCTGTTGATCACCGGCGACACCACGAATTGGAATCGCGTGTCCGAGGTGCGCTTGTGCCGTGGTGCCAAAATCCCCGCTCGACGGACGAACTTCCGGAAGGATGTCGCGCGGAACATTGAAGATCCCGCAAAGATCATCGCTCCACGCACGAGCACCTATATCGAACAGGAGCGTTCGCGACGCGTTTGTCGGATCGGTTGCGTGAACCCCACCATCGGTGAGCTTCCAGATGAGCCAGCTGTCGATGGTGCCCGCGAGAATGTCGAAGCTCGCTTTGTGGTTCGCGATTTCCGGTCGAGCAAGAAGCCACTCGAGCTTTGTCGCCGAGAAGTAGGGATCGACCGGAAGGCCGGTCATTGCCGTGATCCCTTTCGAAACCGGTTCCAGCTCACGACAGCGTTCGGCTGTGCGCCGGTCCTGCCAGACTATCGCGCGCGCGAGCGGCTGACCCGTTGCGCGATCCCAGACGACGACTGTCTCGCGCTGGTTGGTTATTCCAATCGCATCGGGCACGACACCACTGCCGGCCAGGGCTTCACGAGCCGACTCGAGCGTTCGACTGAAAATCTCGGCCGCATCGTGCTCGACCCACCCCGGCTGCGGAAAGTACTGCGTGATCTCACGGTACCCTCGGCCGACAATCTTTCCCTCGCCGGACACGACGAGACTCGTGATTCCAGTTGTGCCGGCATCGATTGCCAGAACGTGTTTCATCTCGAGGTGCCGAATTCAGGCTTCACGACGCTCCTTCCTGCGCTCCGGCGCGTGTTCATTCAGGAAATCGATGAGCGCTTTCTCGTCGGCGGTGTGTCCGATCTGGGATGCATTTCTCTTTTCGCGTTTTGACGGAATCTGAATTCTCGCGCCGTTCTTCAGGTATCGTGAGAGAATAATCGGATGCACGTACGACTTTCGCAGAATGGTGGGCGTATTTCCCAGCTCACTGGCAACGATTCGGACAGCCATCGTGACGTCCTTCTTCCGGCCGGTTTCATTCTTGCCGCTCCCGATTTCCGAGAGCACAGTTGCCGCGCGAAGAGTCCCGCCCCATGTCCTGAAGTCCTTCGCGGTATAGGGAAAGTTGATCGCCGACTCGATGTAATCGTTCAAGTCGCGGGCGTTCATATTGAGCCATTCGCCCTCGATCTCGTATCGAAACAGTCGCGGGCCTGGAGTGTTCATCAGCGACTCCACAAAACGCACGAGCTTTTCATTCGTAATTACGGATCGGTGTTTGATCGAGCGTTTTCCGACAAATTCGAATTCGACGACGTCGTCTTCGATTGTGACGTGGGACTTTCGGAGAGTCGTTATACCAAAGGTGTTGTTTTCCTTCTCGTACTTCTCGCTGCCGACACGGATGAAAGCTTCGGAGATAAGCAGCACGATTCCCGCCGCGACGCGCTCGCGCGAGAAATCCTCCCGTCGCAGATCCCTGTGGAATTTCTTTCTGAGCTTCGGAAGATCGCGTCCCATCTGGGCGACCCGATAGAACTTCCGCAGCTCGCCTTTCTGCACAGCGCGAGGATGATAGCGATACTGCTTGCGACCACGAGCGTCCAAGCCCCAGACCTGGATCGGGGCTCGCGGGTTCACGGCGATGTGGACTTCCCGCCACGCGGGAGGAATTCTGAGCGAGTCGATGCGTTCGAGGATTGTCCCGTCGCGAACGCGCTGGCCTTTGGGAGACGCGTAGGTGAATCCGCTGTCTTTCGTGCCCTTACGGCGAATCCATTTCTCTGCCATGCATCTCCGGGTAGGCGAACAAGAGTCCGGCCGCGTACATTACACCCTCTCCGGCAACACCTCAACTCGCGCGCCATGCCATATCAATTTCTGACTCTCGCGGTTGAGAACCGCATCGCGACGCTGACGGTCAACAGACCCGACAAGCTGAACGCCCTGAACGACGCAACGATCGCCGAGCTTGGACAAGCGATCGATGAAGTTCGCGCTCGTGACGATATCGCTGGACTGATTGTAACAGGTGCGGGACGCGCGTTCATCGCGGGTGCCGACATCAGCGAGCTTTCGAGCCAGACGCCGACGATCGCCAAGACGAGAGCACAGAACGGTCAAAGCGTGTTTCGCCGATTCGAAACATCACCAAAGCCGGTGATCGCCGCGGTTAATGGATTCGCCCTCGGCGGGGGGTGCGAGCTGGCGCTCGCGTGTCACATCCGCATCGCATCAGAGAAAGCAAAGTTCGGCCAGCCCGAAGTGAAGCTTGGAACGTGCCCCGGTTTTGGCGGTACTCAGCGACTGTCGCGACTCATCGGAAAAGGCCGTGCGATTCAGCTGATCACCACGGCGGAAATGATCGATGCACAGGAGGCGTACCGGATCGGCCTGGTGAACAAAGTCGTTCCACCGGATGATCTGATGACCGCCACTCTCGAGATGATGAACACGATTCTCGCCAATGCTCCGCTGGCTGTGGCGCTTTGCATCGAAGCGATCGATCACGGGCTCGAAATGTCGCTCGACGAAGGGCTGGTCCTGGAGGCAAACCATTTTGGATTGCTTGCAGCGACGGAGGATATGACCGAGGGGATGAAGGCGTTCCTCGAGAAGCGAGCGCCCGCTTTCAAGGGTAGGTGACGGCCGGACGTGTTTGGCTGCGGCGACTGACATGCCGCGATTTCAGGAACTTCGAGAAACT
>JADGQR010000221.1 GCA_017881685.1 Gemmatimonadaceae bacterium | reverse complement strand
CGGCTCGAGCATGCCATCCTTTCGCTGGACGAACACAAGATTTTGCTCACCGGTCGATAGCACTGCACTGCGTGGAACATTGACAGCGTTTGTCTCTGCGCCCTGGATGCGGATCGTCGCATACATGCCGGGTTTCATATGCATCCCCGGATTCGCCATCGTGACACGGATCCGCGCCGTGCGTGTCTCGGCGTTGAGAGTCGGATACAGATAGGTGATGCGGCCGGCTTTCAGCTCTCCCGGCAACGCGTCGAACTCCGCGGTCACAATTGCGCCAACTCGAATCGCAGGGAGATCGCGCTCGAACACTTCGCCTTCGATCCAGACAGTGCTCAGATCGGCAACCTTGTAGAGTGCTTCGCCGGCCATGATCTTCTGACCGCCGATGACATTCTTCTCGAGAACGACTCCGCTCACTGGCGACCGGAGAGTGAGAGTCCTCTGGACTTGTCCAGTGCGCGTTATCCTGTCGATATCGGCATTCGAGATGTCCCAGTATTGCAGCCGCTTCCGTGCTGCCGCCTGAAGGTCCGTAGCGCCGGCGCGTGCGTCGGCTGATGCCCCAGACAGCGATTGCGAAAGCCTCGATGCAATGAGCAGCTCCTCCTGCGATGAGACGAGCATCGGAGAGTACACGGTGAACAGCGGTTGTCCTGCCGTCACTGGCTGGCCAGTTGTGTTCACGTAAAGCTGCTCCACCCATCCGTCGACCTTTGGCGAGATACTCTTGACGCGCGTCTCATCGAATGTGACTTGCGCCACAGTGCGGATCTCGCGGCTCAGCGGGCCAAGAATAACTGGCGCGAACGTGATGCCGATGCGCTTGCCCGCGTCGGCCGAGATCGCGAATGGCTGCGATTTGGCGGATGCATTGGCGGTGCCTTGCGCAGGAGCGTGGCTCGCGGCGGTTTCTCGCGTTTCCGTCCGTCTCGCGAGTACGAATGCGATGATGACAGCAACGACAACCAGCACGACGACGAGGATGAGATTCCGCCTGCCTGAGCCAGGCGTCGGCTCGAATGGATTCTTTGCGCCGAGGGCGCTCGAGTTTATTGTCATCTTCCTGTACTCACGGTTGATGTCGGATCGAACAGCTCGCGTCCGAGCAGCATTTCGATTTCGGCGATTGCCTTGCCTTGATCCCCTTCGAGCGAAACGAGCTCCTGTCGATAGCGATTCAGAGCCATCTGGTTGTCGAGCAGCGTCATGAGGTTGATGGTTCCAACTCGATATGCCGAGAAAGAGGCAGTGACTGCCGCGTCGGCTTGCGGCAGAATTGTCGTTTGATAGAGAGCTCGCAGGTTCTTCGCTTTCGTGAAGTCGGCGTACAGCTCAGTCATTCGTCCACGAGTTTCCGCGCGGGCTGCATTGAGATCCGCTGCGGCCATTGCGCGCATCGCGGTTGCTTCATCCCGCATCTTGAGCTGCCGGCTGTGAGCGTAAACCGGCACCGTC
The DNA here is from genome assembly GCA_017881685.1 of Gemmatimonadaceae bacterium. GTDB lineage: Bacteria > Gemmatimonadota > Gemmatimonadetes > Gemmatimonadales > Gemmatimonadaceae > UBA4720. Next base: position 8,706 of record JADGQR010000221.1, on the reverse strand, counting down.
GCTCCAACCATCAGGCTGCCCATGCGCTCGGTGCCCATCGCTCCGCCGCGCCATCCGTATTGCAAACCGATCTGGAGATCGGGCCAAATCTCTTTCCTGGCGAGACGAATTCCCGACTCCGCAGCAGACACCTCACGCTCTCCGGCTCCGATCATCGGACGATTTCGGTCTGCCTCCGCGATCAGGACAGCCAGTGGCGGCAGGCTATCCGGTAATGCCGGCATCGCGACGGTGCCGAGTGATGCGGTGTCCGGCATGTCGAGAATTGCGCGCAGACGACCCGTCATCGCGTCGTGCATGCCTTCCATGCGCGTGATCTCTGCCGTCATCCGGGCGACTTCGACCTGTGCGCGAAGGACCTCGGCCTGCTTGCCGTCGCCGACGGAGTACATCGCCTGCGAAGCTTTGGCGATTTCCTGCACGAGATTCTTTGTGTCGCGCGTGATTCGCAGCTGAGCGTCAGTGACGTACAGGTCGTAGAAAGACATCGCTGCTCGTGCGCGCACGTCCCAGCGTGTGTCGGCGGCTCGAGCGCGTGATGCAGCCGCGTTGTCGTCGGCGATTCTTCCGGCGAGGCGTAGTTTGCCCGGCGTCGGAATCATCTGCATGAGCTGGATTTGCGTCATTCCCAGCGGATCCATTGGGGCAAGCGATGGAAGCGACCGATTCATGAACCCGAGCTGTAGCTGGGGATCCGGCGGTCGTTTGGCCGACGCTACTTTCGATTGAGTTGCAATCGCGAGTGCGTCCGACGCTGCGATGCGCGGACTTTTCGCGATGAGCCTGTAGATATCGGCCAGATCGAGCTGGACCGAGCTCGATTGCGTTTGCGCCGCAACGATGAGCGGTGAGACGGCAAGAGCCAGCGCCATCACTACTATTGAATGCAAACCGGCGGTGAGACCGGGGGTGTGTCGTTTCATTGGAAGCCTGCCAAGCCATGTCGTGACGCCGGGCATTGGTGCCAGGCGTAGAGCTCGATCAAATGGAGTTGATGACGAGCCCGGCGCGACGCGCGGTTACGCGACGCGCGTGGATGAACGGCTTAGAAGCGCGGAGGGGGAGCTTCGGGTCGAACTGAGCGAGCGGAGAGCACTGCGGCTTTGGGTCCGATGATCGGCGACAGCGCGAGAGATACGAGCTCAGACCGTGATGCTGCCGGTACCGCAGGTGCGCTGGTGCACGAGCCGGCGAGAACGCAGCTGGATGACGCGGGCAGCTGCGTCTGGCTTGTCTTATCGGAAGTCGAGCTCACGGAATTCGTTCGCACAAAAGCATCGTGATCGCAGCCCGTCGTCGAGCTCTGCATGGCGGACATCGCACTCATGTCCATCTGCGCGCAATGGACTACCTGTCCATCGACGAGCTGGGAGGAGAGCGCAACCGCAAGCAGCGCCACAACCAGTCGGCGGCCGATGTCGGGAATACGAGTCGTAAGCATCACCACAAAAAGTATGGCCTCGAGTTCGCCACTCAGTCGGGGATAAGCGGACTGTTGTAGTCCAATATCCTACTCAGGCTTTCTTGCCGCCTGCTCGAAGGAACTCGGCAAACTCGATTGGCAGACCGCTCTCTTCGATCCCTTGGGCTGCACGGTCGATGTCGTACTGCACACGCACAAACGCGACAACCGGTGCCTCGCCACTCACATCGACGATCACGTAGCAGGCACGCGGATCACCGTCCTTCGGTCGGCCGACGCTTCCTGTATTCACGAAGTGAATTCCTTCAACGACTCGATGCCACGGCTTGTGCGTATGTCCGAAGCAGATCACATCCCCGGCCCTTGCACAGGCCTGCTGCGCCATCTTCGAGAGAAAAGCATCGGTGCGATCTTCGGTCACGTAGACGAGGTTGTTCACCGGAGTCGCGTGAAAAAGCATGATCGTCGGCCCGGCGACGTGGCCACCGTGCGGCTTGATGTCGATGCGAAACGGAAGTCCGCCAAGAAACGCCTTCGTCTCTGGCGTCACCGCCTGACGCGTCCACTCATAACTGATGTGCGACAGCTCTTCATCGCGCGGAGTGTCTGCCCTGCATCCACAATTCTTGTAGTCTGTCGCGACTGTGGAGTCGTAGTTCCCCGCGACCCCGCTGATGCCCGACTTCTGTAATAGATCTACCGTCTCGTTCGGCCACGGGGCATAACCGACGAGATCTCCGAGATGATAAATCGCTGCCGGAGTCCCCTTGCCGATGTCGTGCAACACGGCCTCGAGTGCGGGAAGATTCGCGTGAATGTCCGAGATCAGGACGTAGGGTCGATTCGACATTGCGTGTGGGTCAGCTCGATGCGACAGCGTTGGGAGGTACGAATCCGAAGAAGCGACGTCCTGCCCACAGCGACACGTAGACCAGTCCGATCAGCGCCGGCACTTCGATCAGCGGGCCGATCACGGCTGCGAGTGCCTCGCCCGATCCGATTCCAAACGTCGCGACGGCAACTGCGATTGCGAGCTCGAAATTGTTGCCGGCTGCCGTGAACGACAGTGACGCGGTGGTCTGGTAATCGAAGCCGAGTTTCTTCGAAACCACGAAGGCGAGCCCGAACATCACGAAAAAGTACACGAGCAGCGGCGCAGCGATTCGCGCCACATCAAAAGGCAGCCTGATGATGCGATCTCCCTGCATCGCGAACATCAGCACGATCGTGTAAAGCAGCCCGATGAGTGCCGTCGGTCCAACTCTTCTAATGAATGTGTTGTCATACCACGTCTCGCCCTTTTTCCCGACAAGAATTCGCCGGGTGAGGTAGCCCGCGAGCAACGGAATGCCGAGGAAGATCAGCACACTCTTCGCGATCGACCACATCGACACGTGTACAACCGCCGTCTCGGCGCCGAACCATCCGGGAATGACGGTGAGAAAGAGCCAGCCGAGGACGCTGTATGTCAGGATCTGGAATACCGAGTTGAGCGCGACGAGAACTGCTGCCAACTCTCCAGAGCCGCACGCGAGCGAGTTCCATATGAGTACCATCGCGATGCAGCGAGCGAGACCGATCAGCACTAGTCCATTTCGGTATTCAGGCAGATCCGGCAGAAATGCCCACGCGAGGGCCAGCATCACGATCGGGCCGAGTATCCAGTTGAAGAACAGCGAGGTGCCGAGGAGCCTTGTATCGCGCATGTGTCGGCCGATGCTGTCATAGCGAACCTTCGCTAGCACCGGATACATCATCCATAGAAGTCCAACGCCGATCGGAACGGAGACACCCGCAAGCTGGACGCGGTCAAGCGCCGCTCCGAGATTGGGAAAGATCCGTCCAAGCGCGATTCCGGTCGCCATCGCCGCAAAGATCCAGAGCGGGAGAAAGCGGTCGAGCGTTGAAAGTCTCCGGACCACGGATACGGTTGCAGATGGCGGGACAGACTCTGCGGTTAGCGACGGTTGCGAAGGGCGCGCGGTGATGGTGTCAGGAGACATGTCTGTGCATTGGGTTCAGCAGGGTTCGGCCGAGCGAGCCGTGACCCGTGCCTCGGCTTGTCGGCGCTCCCGATCCAGCGACGCAATGCCGCGGAAGCAGGTACGAACGCAATTCAACAGGTTCCGATGGACGGCATGTTCTGCGGCGGCCAGACGGTAATGTGCGAACTTTGCCTCGCGCGTAACCTCAACGAGGCCCATCCGGCGCAGATACGCGAGATGCCGTGACACGGCAGGCTGAGGTAAACGGAGAATGTCCACGATATCGCACACACAGAGTTCGCCGGCGGCAAGCAGGCTCAGGATTCGGATCCGGGTGGGATCGGCGAATCCCTTGAAGACCGCGTCGAGATCATCGACGCTCGGCGGGACGAGCGGCCGTCTGGCGCGGTCTCTCGCTCCCGGCCTTCTCAAGCTCATATGCGTCATAACAGATATAATACGGACAGGCGAATATGTTCGTCAAGATTGAAAACCAAATGGCGAAAGCGAGCTTGCCGGGTGAAAGGGGCCAGCTGTGACAAATACGGAAAGCAGGGACGTCGTCGTAGTCGGCGGCGGTCAGGCGGCCCTTGCTCTCGGCTTCTATCTCCGTCGCTCAGGTCTCGATTACGTCATCCTCGACGATCAGGTCGCCGGCGGCGGATCATGGCGCAGAGGATGGAAATCGCTCCGCGCGTTCTCGCCCGCTCAGTGGAGCTCGCTTCCGGGGTGGTTGATGCCGCGTGCCGCAGGCGGAAGCGATTATCCCTCGCGCGACGAGGTGATCAGCTACCTCAATGAATACGAATCGCGTTACGGATTGAAAATCATGAGGGGAGTGCGCGTTCTCTCGGTCGAGCGAAATCCGGCAGAGGCAGACGGGCTACGTGTCGAGACTGACTCGGGCTCAATCGCGGCCCGCGCGGTGATCAGTGCGACCGGAGGCTCGCCTTTTATTCCCGAAGTCGATGGCAGCGGAGAATTCCGCGGACGACAGCTCCACTCCCAGGAGTATTCCAGGCCTGATGATTTTCGCGGTCAGCGCGTGGTCGTCGTTGGCGGCGGCAACTCCGGAGCGCAGATCGTCGCTGAGCTCACGGAGCCTGATTCACATGTTGCACATGTCACGTGGGCAACGCTGACTCCTCCATCGTTTCTGCCAGACGAAATCGACGGACGTTATCTGTTCGAGCAGGCAACCGCTCGATACAAGGCGCAACAGGAAGGTCGCACGCCGGGTCCGCCGCGCAGCCTCGGTGACATCGTGATGGTCGCGTCAGTGAAAGCTGCGCGCGATCGCGACAGTCTGAATGCTGTTCCGATGTTCACGGGGCTGACACCGTCGGGTGTGCAATGGACGAACGGCTCTGAAACGAAGGAGGACGCAATCATCTGGGCGACTGGATATCGTCCCGCACTCGCTCACCTCGACCGACTCGACGTAATGAACGAACAAGGCAGAGTTGTGCTGGCCGGCGCTGCAGGAACACGTTCAGTACAAGTACCACGCTTGTGGCTTGTCGGCTATGGAGACTGGACTGGGTACGCCTCTGCCACGCTCATCGGTGTAGGTCGCTCTGCGCGCGCAACAATTCAGGAAGTCGAGATGTCGCTTAGCGGGAAGCAGGAGGGATGAAGCGGGCAATCACAAACAATTTGATTGGCTCAGTGCTTCACACCAATGTCGCCGGAGTTATTTGACAGGGTGCAAAGGTGGAAATATGATTGTGGCGCCGAGCGGGGCAGAAAAACGAAGAGCAGTTTCGCACGGAGAAGCGTGGTCGACATTACGATCACGCAAGCTTTACCATTTATAATCGTTTGGAGGTACCATGCCGCTGAGTCGGGTTCTGAGATTTCTCGCAATCGCCTTGCTTGCGTCTCCCTCAATAACCCTTGCACAGGGCAACGGCATCGTCCGAGGTCGCATCATCGATGCGGCCAACGGTTCGCCGTTGACGGGTGTGCAGGTGCGGATTGAGGGAACCAGGATCGGGTCGCAGACTGGCGCCGACGGTACATACACTCTTACCGGCGTTCCGGCAGGCCCGCAGTTCATCAACGCACGAAGAGTCGGTTACTCGCCGGAACGGAGACAGTTCACTGTTTCTGCTTCTGCCGCGGCAACGCAAAACTTTGCGCTTCGTGCAACTGCCTCCACTCTAAATGAAGTGGTGGTCACCGCCCTGGGTGAGACAACCGCGCAACGGTCACTGGGCACGGCTCAGCAGACGGTCAAGGGCGCGGACATCGCCCAGACGCAGAGAGAAAATTTCATCAACGGATTGCAGGGACGTGTCGCCGGCGTGCAGGTCGTCAGCAGCTCCGGCGTTCCCGGCGCTTCCACGTCGATCACGATCCGCGGCGTCAGCTCGATCAGCGGAAGCAATCAGCCTCTGATGATCATCGACGGCCTGCCGATGGATAACAAGACGCTCAATACGGGCGTGCTTGCCTCTGACGCACCGGGCTCGCTGACCGCTTTCTCGAATCGCGGCGTCGACTTCACCAATAGAGCTGCCGACCTCAATCCTGAGGACATCGAAAGCCTGGTGGTATTGAAAGGACCGGAGGCTTCGGCTCTATATGGTATTGACGCAGCCAACGGCGCGATCGTCATCACGACGAAGCGCGGCAAGGCGGGCACTGGCGGAATCGAGTACAGCAACAGCTTCCGCATGGAGAGCACGCGAGACGTGCCGCAAGTGCAGCGTGTGTACGGACCGAGCGCAGTCCCAGGACTCACCACGTTCCTCTACTTCGGTGCCCCGTATTCGGATACAACAACGCTCTACGACAACGTCAAAGGCTTTTTCCAGACGGCCCTGACCCAGAAGCACAACCTCTCGTTCAGCGGAGCAGCGCCCGATAACAGGATCAACTACCGGGTCGCTTCCTCGATGACGAATCAGGAAGGCGTCGTTCCGAACAACAAGTACGACAGATACAACGTCACCGGAGCTTCGTCGGCGCAGGTAACTCCATGGTTGAATAGCGACCTTTCGATGGGCTACACCTACGCGGACAACCGGCAGTCGTTCAAGGGAGACGGTGGCCCGCTCCTCGGTCTCCTCGTATGGCCGGCGACCGACAATGCGAAAGATTACCTCTCTCCCGCCGGCACTCGCCGGAGACTGACGAATCTTGCGGCCGCTTCTGAAGTCGACAATCCGTACTTCAACGTCAACAAGAATCAGATCACGTCGAAGAACAGCCGCATCATCGCGAACCTCGGGCTCAAGTTCACGCCGTTCGCCTGGGGAAGTCTCAAGACGAATATCGGAAACGACAGCTACACGAACCAGAACCTGATTCTTCGCAATCCCGAGAGCGCTCTGGGCAATTCGAACAACGGCATCATCGACGTTGCGAACGACATCACGCGCAATCTCAGCGCCCAGACGATTCTGAACTTCAACGGTCATTCGCTCGGAAAGAACTTTTCGATCAATGGTCTTGTTGGTCACGCGATCGAGGACCAGAAGTCGAACACCGACGCACTGAAAGGTCAGGACTTCCTCGATCCGAACTTCGTGTCGGTCAACAACACGAATCTTCGCCAGAACAGAACGACGATCTCGCAGCGTCGTCTGGTCAGCGCTTTCGGAAGCGCGACGCTCTCGTACAAGGAGCTTCTGTACATAACCGCAACTGGCCGAAACGACTGGACATCGACGATTCCGCAGGAAAGAAACTCGTTCTTCTATCCTTCAATCTCGGGAAGCTTTGTCTTCTCGGACGCGATCCCGGCGATCGGCCGCCATATGACGGGCAAGCTGAGAGCTGCTTACGCCGAAGTCGGCAAGGATGCGCATCCATATGCGTACCGTCCGTCGCTCGAGTTCAAGACGACGTCGTTCGGCGGATACGGATACGGATTTTACGGCCCGAACCTCGACCTCAAGCCCGAGTTCGCCAAGTCGTATGAGATCGGTACAGAGCTGAGCTTCCTCCAGGACAGACTCGGTCTCGATGCGACGTTCTATCGCAAGCAGACGCAGGATCAGATCGTGAACGACATTCGCGGCAGCTATGGCACCGGATTCATTCTGTTCAATCTGAATGGAGCCGCGACGCGAAATCAGGGACTCGAGCTCTCGCTCAGGGGGCAGCCGATCGTCGGCAACAACTTCTCGTGGGATTTCCTCGCCAACTTCAACAAGGCGCATGGAAAGACGCTGGCGCTTCCGCATGCATTGCCGGAATCCTACGTGTCTGACACGTGGCTCTTCGGGAACGTACGCAACGGCACAGCGCCGGGACTCTCGACTGAATCGTTGACGGGTCTTTTCTACCTGAGAAACAACGCCGGTCAGCTCCTGATCGATCCGACGACTGGTCTTCCCGTCAGATCGTCCGCTTTCATCGATCATGGCTACGATCGTACGCCGAACTTCACCGTCGGCGTCACGAACAACTTCAAAGTGAAGAAGCTGTCGCTCAGCATGCTCTGGGATATCCGGAGAGGCGGCGACGTCTTCAACGCGACCGAGCAGTGGCTGACGGCACGCGGTCTGGCGATGAGCACGCTGGACAGAAATACTCCGCGTGTCATTGACGGCGTACTGAGAGACGGAAAGGAGAATAGCGCCACTCCGACGAAGAACAGAATCGTCGTGATACCGGCAACTCAGACGTCCTACTACACCAACATCAGCGAAGAGCTGTTCATCGAGAAGAACATCAACTGGCTGCGGCTGCAGGACATCACTCTGCAGTACGTTCTTCCGCAACATCTGATGAAAAACGCAAGCATCTTCATCACTGGCACGGACCTCTTCCTCTTCACCAACTACACGGGACTCGATCCGATCGTCAACGGCAACACGGCGGCAGTCGGTGGGTCGGGCGCCGCAGGCATCGATTACGGAAACTTCCCAATCCCGCGCGGACTCAACTTCGGACTGAGGCTGACGCGATGATCAAGGAAATCAAAACGATGAAAAAACTATATACGGCACTGTTCGTTGGCGCTCTCATCGTGCCGACCGGCTGCCAGAACTTCCTCGACGTAAATACGAATCCGAACGCGCCACAGACGGTGACGGCGAATCTGTACCTGCCGCCGATGATTCACTGGATGGTGACGTCGCCGATCTACGACGGTCGCTTCGTCGGACGCTACACGCAGCAGTGGACGCTGCCAGGAACCAGTCTCAGCACATGGGACAGGATGGGTTACGATCCATCGAGCGACAACGGTGCCGAGCAGTGGCGCGATGTGTACTGGTCGCTCGGCCAGAATCTGGTCGACATGAACACGAAGGCAGCAGCTGAACAGCGCTGGGATCTGCTCGG
>JADGQR010000220.1 GCA_017881685.1 Gemmatimonadaceae bacterium | reverse complement strand
GCCGTTAATCGTCGTTTGGTCCATGGCTTCGCTGAACGTGATATTCACGACCGCGCTCAGCGTAACGTTGGTCGCGCCATTCGACGGGCCGAACGTAAGAATTGTCGGCGCTGTCGTATCAGCTACCGTCGTGAAGCTCGCCGACGACTGAGTAACGAGCGCGTTGCCTGCGACATCCTTCACGCCAGTCGTCACGACCAGTGAGTAAACCGCGTTGTTGTTGAGGGCAAACGTCGGAGTGAACGTCGCCGTGTTGGTACCGGCGCTATACGTCACCGCTCCCGGGACGACGGCACTGAGCGAGTCCAGCAGCTTGATGTTCGTCGTGTTGATGGTCGTCTGATCCATCGCTTCGCTGAACGAGACGGTCGGCGCGACGGTCGTTGCTGCACCCGTCGCTCCGGGGCCCGGGTTGCGCGCGATAATCGTTGGCGGCGTTGTATCGGGTATCGGAATTGTCGTGAACTTAGACGTGAACTGGGTGGTCATGGCGTTGCCGGCAACGTCCTTCACTCCGGTCGTGACAGTCACCGTGTACTGAGTGGAGTTCGACAGTGGGCCCGATAGCGTGAGTGTCGCGCTGTTTGTTCCAGCATTGTACACGACAGTAGCCGCTACTACCGCGCTCGTAGATGTGTTCTTGAGCGAGATGGTCGTGCCGTTGATCGTCGCCTGGCCCATCGGCTCACTGAAGGCAACCTGGACCGCGGTGTTCGTCGCAACGTTCGTCGCGCCGTCTGGCGGAGAGACGCTCAATACTGTCGGCGGCGTCGATTCGATTGTGAAATTCGACGTGAAGGGACTCGCGAGTGGGTTGCCCGCCGCGTCAGTCGCGCCTGTCGTGACTGTAATCGTGTATTGTGTTCCGCCTGACAGTGGTGAAGCGGGTGTGAGCGTCGCAACGTTCCCGGAGTAGGAAACACTGGCCGGAATCGTCGCGCTGGTGGCGGTATTCTTCAGGAAAATGTTCGTCGTATTGATCGTCGCGGCCGCCATCGGCTCGCTGAATGTCACCTGAACGGTTGTCGTCGCACTGACGCCAGTCGCTCCGTTGACCGGTGAGACGGAAAGAACGGTCGGCGCGGTGACGTCACCTGTTGTGAACGTCCACACCTTGTTAGCAGCGAGCGCATTCGACGAAACGTCCTTTGCCCCGGTCGTGATGGTGGCAGTGTAGCCAGTGACTTCGGAGAGCGCCGGCGTCGGCGTGAATGTCGCCGTAGAGGTGGCATTGTCGAACGTGACCGTCCCGGCCACTGGCGTCGATCCTGACGTCGTTTTCAAGGTAAAGGTCGTCCCACTTATCGAGCTGATATCCATCGGCTCGCTGAACTTCGCCGTGATGGGTGCGCTAACCGATATGCCCGTCGCACCGTCGGCAGGAACTGTGGAAACCACCGTCGGCGGAGTTACGTCCAGCGTGGTGATGGCCACCGTGACGGCTGTGCCCATCTGATTCCCGGCAGCGTCCTTCACTGCTCCGCTGATCGTCAGCGTGTAGCCGGTATTCTGGGCAAGCGTCTGGTTCGAAGTGAACGACGCAATGTGAGTCGTTGTGTTGTAGTTGACGTTCCCGGCAACTGCTGCCCCTGACGATGTCACCTTCAACGTGATGTTGGTTGCGTTGATCGTCGATGTATCCATCGCTTCGCTGAACGACACAAAGAAAATGACGGACGGAGGGGCGGTCGCGCCGCTAACTGGTGTCGTTGAAAGAACGGTCGGCGGAGTATCGTCGCGCGTCGTGAAGCCCCACGCGAAATCCGCTGCGAGGTGATTGCCAGCGAGATCCTTCACTCCTGTCGTAACGGTCGCCGTGATGTTCGCCGGATTCGGCAGCGGACCACTTGGCTTGAACTCCGCCGTTCTCGTGGCGGCGGTGAACGTCACAGTTCCCGGAATCGCCGCACCGGTGCTCGTGATCTTCAGATTGAACGTCGTCGCATTGACCGACGCGGTGTCCATCGGCTCGCTGAATACGACCGTTGCGGTCGCCGCTGGCGACACGCCCTGGAATCCCGTCGGAGGTTGATGCGACGCAACTGTCGGCGGCGTGATGTCAAGCGTCGTAATAGTCGATGCGGCAGTTACAGGCGACTGATCCGAGATCACGCCGGACGTGCAGTTCGCTGCAACCGTGTACTTATATGTCTGCTGCTGAGCGAGACCCGTATCTGTGAACGTGGTTGACGTGGACTCACCGACCTTCGTTCCGTTTCTGTAGACGCTGTAGCTGATGACACCATCATTCTGCGGGCTTGGTGTCCACGTGACTTTGACGGACGTGCCTCCAGCAAGCAGAGTCGCCGTGACGTTTGTCGGTGTACTCGGCGACGTGGGACCGGTGAGATCACCGCATCCGGACGCAGCGAGCGCCACCAACACAAAAGCCAGAAGCGGCGAATAGAAGCCGCGGATTCTCAGTCTGTTCATCGAAAATTCTCTGATCGCGCGCATCTTAATTGTCCCGCTTGATGATGATGCGCCGGTTCTGCTGTCTGCCCAGTGCAGTGTTGTTCGGAGCGATCGGCGCGTCTTCGCCCGCGCTCGATATTCTGATTCGGTCGGCAGTTATGCCCTGTGTCACCAGGTACTCGCGAACTGCACGCGCGCGATCGAGACCAAGCATGATGTTGGCAGCGTTGGAGCCGATGTTGTCCGTGTGCGCTTCGATGCTGATCTTCACCGGCATTCCGGCGTCGGACGTGAGATCGACGACAAGTCCATCGAGAAGAGTCTCGATGTCGTCACGCCACGTGGGCTTCGTGAAATCGACCTGCGTCCCATCGATCGCCAGCAGCGTCGTGCCAACGCCGGTCGGCAGGGGCGACGGCGCGGTCTTCGGGGCCTTCGGCGGTGCGGTCGGTGCAGCGGGCCGTGCTGCAGGCGTCACTGTTGTCGTGGTTTTCGGGATGATCTGCACCGGCGGCTCGGGACGTACCCTCGTCGGGGGACGCATCATCGGCGTCACAGTCGTTGTCGGCTGCCGGCCGATGAGGAATGACATTCCAGCCATCATCGTGAACGCCGGCCCGCCGGTTCCGATCTGGCTCGTCACCTCAGCGCGAAACGCGCGGCTGTTGCCGATCATTTTGCGCATGCCCGCTCCAACGTTGGCAATACCCAGACTCCGTGTCTGAGCGCAATCGCATCGCGGGTGCGTGTATTTGACGAACTCGTACCCGGCACCAAGCAACGCGTAGGGTTGAAAGTCACCCGACGTCGGCCCGACGAGAAGCGAGACAGTCGGCGTGTAGGTGAGGAGCGGAGGTTTGTAGTACGTCATTTCCTGGCGGCTGTAGTTCACCGCCACTCCTCCCTGCACCGCGAACATGTCGTTCAGAAACGTCCCGAATGTCGCCGCTCCGCCGAATGCCGTTCGAGCGTCAGAAACACTGTATTCGGTGGACAGAATGCGTGCGGTGGCAAGAACACCGATTTCGCGAGCAGACCCGGTGCCGGGTGTGCCGGATTGGGCACGCGCGCTCACAGCAAGGCACACAGACGAAAACAGAATCAGCGACGTTGTAACCGATCGGCGCATTTGGATACCGGAAATTGCGAAGTGCAGGAGGTAATCAAAAAAAAACCCAACCGTGCGGTTGGGCAGACTGGTATGGCGGGCTGAAAAGCCGACCAAATCAGGCGTATTGGTGCCCGGTAAAAGCAAATGCCGGGACACTCTCAGCGCAAGCAGAAAATGAGGGAAGCGAACCGCCATTTGCCCCGAAAACCTCGCTCCTGCACCCGCGGCACGTGAAACCGACTCTAATGATGCACGTAGGTTGGCGCATAAGGTCGCTTCATATGACGCCCGATCTCTCGACCGCGAACAAGTTGTGGAACGAGCCTACAACTCGAGCCTCATGACAGTCGCCGTCGAAGGACACGCGCCCTTGAGCTCCGGCGATTCCTGGAGCTCCGCCGGCACGTCATCGCGCTCGATACGGATGAAGCCGAAAGACGGGAAATAGTTTTCGGCGGTCGTAGTGAGAAGAAAGACAGTTCTGATTTCGGTCGATCTCGCCTTTGAAAGCGCCTCGCCAACAAGAGCTCTTCCAACCCCGTAACCCTGCCAGCTCGGCGCAACAACAGCAGATCTGAGCAACGCGTAACGGCCATACAGCTCGAGACCGACCGCGCCGACGATCGAGAAGTTGCCCTCCGCCACGACGAAGTTGCCGAGCGCTTCGGCTACGCCTTCAACAGGAAGCTTGCTCGCCGTCAGAAGCGCGCAGACCGCATCGAGATCGGTCGTACGCGCACGGCGAAGAAGAAAGTCTTTCACCTTTGCATTCCCAGATAAGCAATGATTCCAACGAGAAAAACAAATCCGACAACGAGAGCGATGACGAGCTTCTGTCCGCTACCCGCCTTCGGCGCCGGCGGCGGGACGAGCATCTCTCGTGTCATGACGGCGAGAATCTCACGGGCCGATTCCGGACGCTTTGACGGATCCTTCGACAGGCAACGCATGATCAGCCGGGTCACGGCTGATGGAATCTCCGACTTTCCTACGGTGATCTGAGCGGGTTCTTCATCGAGATGTGCCGCCGTCATCTGGCTTGGCGTTGTACGACCGGCGAAAGGGTGACGGCCGCTTAAAAGCTCGTAGGCGATTATTCCCCACGCATAGACATCTGAGCGCGCATCCGGCTCGCCTCCCCTTGCCTGCTCCGGAGTTGCGTATCTAACCGGATCTGATCCATCCAGCGTCTTCATTTCGGTAAGACTGCGTCTTCTGAGCGCAGTGAAGACCTCGGGAACTCCCAGATCGGTAATGAGGGCAGACCCACCGCTGATGAGAATGCTGTCCGGGGTCAGACCTCCGTGCACAACGCCGTGAAGGTGCGCGTGTGTGAGTGCGGCCGAGACGTCACGGAGGACTGTCATCGAATCCTTGAGCTCGATGCGTCCGCCTCGTCCGAGTCGCGCGCGAAGAGTCCGGGCGTCGATCGACGGCGAGATCCAGTAGAATGTCTCCCCGCTTCGCCCCGATTCGATGATTGGCAGAATATTGGGGTGACGGACGCGACGCGCAGCGAGCGCAGCTTCTGAAAGGGGGGGGGCCCCTCCGCTCAAATTCGCGAGCGAAACTCCCCTGATCTCCACCGGATTGCCATCGCTGCTCGAGGTCCCAACAAACGCGGAAATCCCGCCGAGCGAAGGCATCTCGCGTTTGATCGCAACGTCGGCGCCAAGCGCCGCCCAGATGTCGCCCAGCACGGTCGATTCACTCATTTCGGAAAGGTAGTCTCAACTTCCGATGCGGGAAGCGGAGCGTGGCGGCTCGTCCAAACCCACGGGCAGGATTAAGGTTAGGCCATGGAACTTGGCATCTACACGTTCGCCGAGACGACTCCCGATCCGGAGACGGGGGTCACTGTCTCGTCACGGCAACGCCTGCGAAATCTCATCGAGGAAATCGAGCTCGCAGACCAGCTTGGCCTTGACGTGTTCGGAGTCGGTGAACACCATCGTCCCGACTTTGCAGTCTCGAGTCCTGCCGTCGTGCTCGCCGCAGCGGCCGAGCGCACGAAACGCATCAGACTGACTTCAGCTGTAACGGTGCTGAGCTCAGACGATCCCGTTCGCGTCTTTCAGGACTTCGCGACTCTCGACCTTCTCTCCGGCGGACGCGCGGAGATAATGGCCGGCAGAGGCTCGTTCATCGAATCGTTTCCGCTCTTCGGTTACGACCTCGATGACTATGACGAGCTGTTCGCTGAGAAACTCGACCTGTTGGTCATGCTCCGGACATCAGCGTTTCCTCGCGCAGATGTCGGTCGGGACGATGCCTCACGCGAAGCTCATGCGCTCGATCGAGCTGTTCGGTGACGTCGTTGCTCCTGCTATCCGGAAACAACTTTCCGTTTCCGCATAGGTCTCAACTGCAATTATTCGCCGCGAGGGTCGCCCCGGCTCACCGGCCGTGGTCGGGCCCTCGGATAATTTGCCTCGACGGGCATGCTAAGAGTCGCAGAGAACTGCGGAAACGGATTTATGGGTTAACAGCTTCCGGCAGCAAGAAGCATCGACAACGCAAAGTTGCTGAACCCGCGAGCAGTTAACCCCATTTTTCGTTCCCGTAGTTCTCTCTAACCTCTGAGCATGCAGGTCGAGGCAAGTGATGCCAAGTTCCGACCACGGCCAGTGAACCGGGAAGACCCTCGCGGCGAATAATTGCAGTTTAGACGCCCGCGCCGCCACCAACTGGCCGACATCGGAACCGGCCGTTACGATATAGGCACAAGTTTGTACCGATTTCGTCTCCGGCCCCTGCCAGCAGATAAAATGAAAAAATCACGTCTGACATCTCTTACGCTCGCGCTCCTGATTGCAGCACCTCTTGCCGCGCAGGTCAACCCGCCGGCACCGGCATCGGCGGTCCCGATTCCCCCGACGCTCAAGGTTTTCGACCCGACGTTCATCGACAAGTCGGCCAATGCGTGCACCGACTTTTTTCAGTTCGCAAACGGAGCGTGGCTGAAGAACGACACGATCCCGGCTGCATTCTCTTCGACAGGAGTGTCGAAGGACATGTCCGATCGCAACGAGCTCGTCGTGCGATCGGTTCTCGATGATGCGATGAAGGCACGCAAGACCGCGCCGGCAGGAAGCACGCGCGCCAAGCTCGGCACGTTCTACGCGAGCTGCATGGATTCGGCACGCGAGGAGCGGGATGGAATCTCTCCGATCCAGGGTGAGCTGACAAAGATCGACGCCGTGCAGACACGCGATGCTCTCGTCAGGGAAATCGCATCGCTGCACAAGATGGGAGTGAATGCGGCGTTCAGGTTCCGCCCTGACGCAGATCCGAAAGACGCGGCTCATTACATCGCATGGGCGACGCAGGGCGGTCTGGGAATGCCCGATCGCGACTACTACACCAAATCAGATGCGGCGTCGGATTCACTTCGCAAGAAATACGTGGCACACGTCGCTCGCTCTCTGACGCTCGCCGGCGAGACACCCGCGCAGGCAGAGTCCGACGCGAATCGCGTCATGGCTCTCGAGACAGAGCTCGCAAAGGCATCGATGACTCGCGTCGCACTCCGCGATCCGAACGCGAGCTATCACAAGACAACAGTGCCCGAGCTGCAGAAGATGGCGCCCTCGATCGACTGGCCTGCGTACTTCCGCGGCATCGGCCTGACGTCGAGCGTCCCGTTTCTGAACGTCGGCCAGCCCGAGTTCATGCGCGAGGTGAGCAGCCTCGTTCAGAACACCGCGATGGCAGACTGGCGCGCTTATCTCCGCTATCACCTGATCAGCTCGGCATCGCCATGGCTGAGCAGCTCATTCGCGAACGAAGACTTCGCGTATAACTCGCTCTACAGCGGTGCGAAGCAGATGCTTCCGCGGTGGAAGCGCTGTCTCCGCGTCACAGATCGCCAGCTCGGAGAGGCACTCGGCCAGGCCTACGTGTCTAGAACATTTTCGCCCCAGGCGAAAATGCAGGCAAAACAGATCATCGACGACATTCGCTCTTCATTCCACGATCGCCTGCTCAAGCTCGCCTGGATGTCGGATTCCACGCGACAGTTCGCGTTGAAGAAACTCGCCGCGATGAACGAAAAAGTCGGGTACCCTGACGTGTGGCGCGACTATACGAAGCTTCAGGTTGTCGATGGCGCCTTCGCACCAAACGTGTTCCGTGCGAATGCGTTCGAGTGGGACCGTGTCGTAAACCGCCCGGGCAAACCGGTCGACAAGACTGAATGGGGAATGACTGTCCCGACGGTGAACGCGTACTACGATCCGTCGATCAATGAAATGGTATTCCCTGCCGGCGCTCTTGCGCCCCAGACGTTCGACGCAAGCGGTGACCTCGCGTCGAACTTCGGATCGCTCGGCGCAAGCTGGGCGGGACACGAGCTCACGCACGGGTTCGACGACGAAGGTCGCCGTTACGATGCCGCGGGGAATCTTCTCGATTGGTGGACGGCCCAGGATTCGGCGCGCTTCACCGAGCAGGCAAATCGCATCGTTCAGCAATTCGACAACTACATCCAGGTCGACACTGTCCACGTGAACGGCGCCCTGACACTCGGCGAGAATCTCGCTGACTACGGCGGACTGGTGATCGGCTACGACGCGCTCGAGCGCGCTCTGGATCGCAGCGGCAAGCGCGAGATCATCGACGGCTACACACCGGAGCAGCGCTTCTTCGTCGCATACGCGCAGTCCTGGCGCACACACTCGCGGCCGGAACAGCTTCGCTCGCGAGTGAAGACAGATCCACACTCACCGTCCGAATGGCGAACGAATGGCCCGCTTTCGAACATGCCGCAGTTTGCAAAGGCGTTCGGATGCAAGGAAGGAGATCCGATGGTGCGTCCAGCCGAGGTCGTGCCCACGATCTGGTAGACGTCCGGCGCGAACTTATCAAATGAAATCGCCGCGGGAAAACCCCGCGGCGATTTGTTCTTCTCCGTCCGAATTATCTGACTAGTGCTTCGCGTTACTTGCCGCACTTAAGCTTTACACGACCCGCTTCAGCCGGCATGTAGATAGCCAGTGCTGAGACTTTCGTGTCTGCAGTGTTCGCCCCGAGCGCAGCGCCGATCACCTTCGCTGTGGCCCCTGATTCCTTGAAGTCATTGACGATGATCGCGTTCGCGCCTACATCTGCCGCCTTCTTCCGTATCTGCTCGACAATCTTTCCGTCGCTCGTGTAAACCGAATTTCCTTCCGCGCTTATCCACGCCAGCTCCTGGTAGTCGTGCGGCACCTGCGCGCGGCTGGTGTATGTGTCGACGGCCTCGTCGCACGTGGGGGCGCGGGTGAGGCTAGGGTTGATATCCGTCGTGTGAGTGCGAACTCCGCATGCCGAAAGCGAAATGGCTCCCAAAAGGACTGGAATCGCCCATTTTCTGGTGGTGTTTGTCATATATGACCTTATTTGCTGTGGGGTAGCGTTGCCGGGGAGCCCGGCTGACCTGAAGTGATCGTTTGCAAGGACGGGGCCGACCGGCTGAGAAGGCGCGAATCTGGCGTCCCATTTGTTCCGACCACAATCCGGAAGGAGAGCACCCGATGAGCGTCGATGGCTTTTATGTGAGTTTGAAGAACGCTGCGAACGAAGACATGCGGGCTTATGTCAGCAGGCCGTCTGGCGACGGACGGCATCCCGGAATCATTGTTTTTCAGGAGGCACTTGGCGTCAACTCACAGATCCGCGGAGTTGCCGATCGTTACGCGAAGCTCGGATTAGTGGCAATTGCACCAGATCTCTTCCATCGCGTACGGCCCGGATTCGAAACGAGCGTGCTCAACATGGACGAGCTGATGCCGCTCATTCGCGCGATGACGGCGGAGGGATTTGCTGCCGATGCCATCGCTGCTCATCGGTGGCTCATTTCGGAAGGCGGCGTTTCGCCAGAGAAGACCGCCGCAATGGGCTTCTGCATGGGCGGCCGCGCGACGTTCATCGCCAACAGCGAGCTGCCGCTTGCTGCGGCCATTTCGTATTACGCCGGCGGTGTCGCTCCGGCACTGCTTGACCGCGCTTCGTCACTGCACGGACGGCATCTCTTTTTCTGGGGCGGTCGTGACAAGGGAATTCCTCCCGAACAACATCGCGCTGTTGCCGACGCGCTGCGCGAAGCTGGAAAGAAATTCGTGGACGTCGAGTTCTCGGACTGCGAACACGGTTTCTTCAATGAGCAGACGGAGCGCTACAACGAGAAGGCGACGAAGCAATCGTGGGCGATGGGCGTCGCGTTTCTCGAGGATGCGCTTGACGTCGATCTCAACAAAGCTTAGCTGCCGCGCCCCCCGACCCGACTAGTGCGCGGCCGGGCGCGGGGCGATCACAGCCGCGAGGACGAGCGCCTGCTCGCTCGCCCGCATGCCATGCGGCTCATCGACACCGTATGCGATGATGTCACCGCTGCGCACATCACAATCTCCTGTTGCGCCAGACACGACGCCCGCGCCCGAGATCACGGTCAACAGTACCGTGGACGAGCTCTTGTGCTCGGCAACCTGTTGCCCCGGCTCGATCCGAAACAACACGACGCGCGCATCGGCCGAGTCGTGGATGAGCGCAGTGGCTGGCCGAGCCGCGTTCGCCGATACGGCAGCGGCAGCCAGTTCGGGCGCGTGATAAACGTTCATCGACGCTCGATCGCTTCCTGAAGCGCCGCGAGCAGCGCGTCCAGGTCGACGCCGTCGCGGCGCGCGGCGTCCGCCACTGGCACTCCGCCACCGCAACAACTATCGATACCAAATCGGTTGAACACGGCGATCGTGTCGGGATACTGTGCGACGATCTCGTTGACAGTCGCAACGATGTCGATATTGGTCGTGCTCTGCATTCTGACTCCTGTTCTTTCTGGTGTTTTGCCTGTCGACGCGAGCATCACGTCCACGCATCACGCGCGATCATGCCTGCGTGCCATGCAGGGTCCCACACAAGCTTGCGGTCGACGTGGGCGATGCCATCAACCTGCATCAAAGCGTCGCGGATGAGACCGAGCGTGACCACGTCAAGCCAGAGTTCGGGGTCGATCACGGTCCGAAGTGCCGACCACACAGCAGGCTCACGAGAATCGGGTTCGATCATCGGACGGACTCGCTCGAGGTGAAGTTGAGACTGGAAGATCGTGGACTTGATGCCATGCTGAAGGCTGGCTTCGCGGGGCAAGCGCCGGCGTGACTCATGTCACACCGGCCAGCGGCCGGGGTAGATCGCGGGGCTCACGCCGGATTACTTTCGAAGAATGCCCTCAGCTTCTGCCGAGTGCCGCGGTCCGGCGGAAAGGACTCGTTCTGCGGATCGATCGCGATCACCTGCTCGTGCCCGATCTTTCGCGGCTGCGCGCGCTACTCCCTGCGGGGAACGGGGAGAAATCGTAGCGGACGCGGCTCCGTCTGAGACATCCGTCACATCAGAACCATCGTGGTAAGGCGACT